>JBCBYM010000223.1:0-3427 GCA_039815865.1 Pseudomonadota bacterium | reverse complement strand
GCGCTGATCATTGCGCTAGGCATGCTGGTCGACAACGCGATCGTCATCGCCGATGGCGTGCTGATCGGGTGCCAGCAGGGCAAGAAGATCATCGATATCGCCAGCGATGTGGTGAAGCGCTCGATCTGGCCGCTGCTGGGCGGAACGCTGGTCGGCATCCTCGCGTTTGCACCGATTGGCCTGTCGCCCGGTGACACCGCCGAATTCACTGGCGATCTGTTCTGGGTGATCCTGATTTCGCTGCTCTACAGCTGGGTCTTCGCGATCACGCTGACGCCGTTCCTGTGCGAATTGCTTTACAAGAAGATCGAGAAAGAATGCGCGGAAGGTGGCCCCGTGCAGGATGCGAACGCAAAGCCCAGCGGCCTGATGCAGGGTTTCAAGAACACCATATCGTTCCTCGTGGGCTGGCGTTACGTCACGATCGGGGCGGCTGTGGGCCTGTTTGCAACCTCAGTTTTTGGCTTTGGCTATGTCACATCGGGCTTCTTCCCAGCTTCGACCACCCCGCAGCTCGTGGTCGATTACTGGCTGCCCGAAGGCACTGACATCGCGCAGACCGACGAGGATATGCGCAAGCTCACCGAATATATCAGCACGCTGGAAGGGGTGGAGAACGTCCACACGCTCGTGGGCGGGGGCACTTTGCGCTACATGCTGGTCTACAGCTTTGAGAGCAACAATTCCGCCTATGGCCAGCTGCTCGTCAAGATCGACGATTACAACCGCCTCGATGCGATGATCCCTGAGGTGCAGGCCTATATCGATGCGAACTTCACCCAGGCGCAGGGCAAGGTCTGGCGCTTTATCCTTGGGCCGGGCGGCGGCTCCAAGATCGAGGCGACCTTCTCTGGCCCGGACCCGGACGTGCTGCGCGATCTCGCCCGGCAAGCCAAGGACATCTACCACGAAGACGGCGGCGCGATCGCGATCAAGGATGACTGGCGCCAGCGTGTGCCCGCGATTGAGCCGGTGTATTCCGAGGTCAAGGGCCGGCGCGCAGGGGTAAGCCGCTCCGATCTGGGCGCTGCGCTGGCGCGCAATTACACTGGCCAGCAAGTCGGCGTTTACCGCGAAAACGATGATCTGATCCCGATCCTCTCGCGCGCGCCGGAAAACGAGCGTCAGACGGTGGACGGCATTGGCGCGGTGCAGGTGATCAGCCCGGCGGGCTTCGCGGTGCCGATCGAGCAGGTGACAGACGGCATCAACACGATTTTCCGCGACAGCCGCTTGCGGAGGATCGACAATGTCTGGTCGATCAAGGCTCAGGCGGACCCTGCGCCCGGCACTTTGGCAGGCGATCTGCAAGCCCGGGTGGAACCGCTGGTCAACGCGATTGAGCTGCCGCCGGGCTACAGCCTCAAATGGGATGGCGAAAAGGGCAATTCGGCCGAAGCGAACGAGAACCTGGCCAGCGTTATCCCGTTGGGCTTTGGCGCGATGATCCTGGTGACGATCTTTCTGTTCAACGCTTTGCGCCAGCCGCTGGTGATTTGGTCGGTCGTGCCGCTGGCGCTGGTGGGCGTGGTGTTTGGCCTTCTTGTGATGGGTGTGCCGTTTGAATTCATGGCGATCCTGGGTGTGCTTTCGCTTGCGGGGCTGTTGATCAAGAACGCTATCGTTCTTGTGGATCAGATCGATCTGGAGATCGGCGAAGGCAAGCCGCGCATGGACGCTCTGATCGACAGCGCGGCCAGCCGTGTGCGCCCGGTGCTGCTGGGTTCAGGGACGACGGTTCTGGGCGTTATCCCGCTCTTCACCGACGCGTTCTTCAAGTCGATGGCGGTGGTTCTGGTGTTTGGCCTCAGCTTTGCAACCGCGCTGACCTTGATCGTGGTGCCGGTGGTGTACGCGGCGGTGTTCGGCATCTCGACCGATGAGCGCGCGGGTAAGGGCGGCGACACAACGCCCCCCGAAGGCGCTAAGGAGGCGGCGGCATGATCAAGCGCGCTCTGCTTATTGGCACCGCCTCGCTCGCGCTGTCGGGCTGTATGACGCTGAGCACCGACGACGATGTCGCGCGCGCGGCGGCGGAAAGCCTGCCTTCGCTGCCGCAGAACTGGGTGGTCGATGGCGCGGATCCGGGCGATGTGCGGATCGGATGGATCGAAGCGGTGGGCGATCCGGTGCTGACCGAGCTTGTCTTGGAAGCGCAGGCGAACAACCCCGATATTCTGGCGGCGGCGGCCAATCTCGACGCCGCGCGCGCGCTGGTCGTGCAGGCCCGCGCGCCGCTCTTCCCGCAGATCAACGCCAATTTCAACGTCGACCGCACCGACACGCCCAACCCGTTTGCGCTTAACGATACGGTTTACACCGCCACCGCTCAGGCGGCGTGGGAGCTGGACTTGTGGGGCCGGGTGCGCTCGGGCCGCAACGCCGCTTACGCTAGCGCGCAAGCGGTGGAAGCGGATTTGCGCTTTGCTCAATACGCGCTCGCTGCCGGGGTGGCCTCGGCCTATTTTGCCAGCATCGAAGCCCGCCAACAGGTCGGCGTGGCGCAGCGCACGGTGGACGCGCTCGCTGAGATCGACCGGATCGTGCGCGTGCGCTACCGCGAGGGCTTTGCCTCGCGCCAGGACACCGCGACGACCGGGGCGGATCTCGAAGGCGCCCGCGACAGCCTGGCTCAGGCAGAGATCGGGGCGCGCAACGCCAAGCGCGCGCTTGAAGTGCTGCTGGGCCGCTATCCGGCGGAGAAGGTTGGGCTGGCCGACACCCTGCCCCAAGCGCCACCACCGCCGCCCGCGGGCCTGCCGGCGCAGTTGCTGGAACGTCGCCCCGACGTGATCGCCGCCGAACGCCGCGTGGCGTCCGCTTTTGCCAATCTTGATCAGACCAAGGCCGCGCAGCTGCCGCAAGTGGTGCTCACCGCGGTCGGTGGCAGCACGTCGACGGATCTGGGCGATATCCTCGATAGCGGGAACCTGTTGTGGTCGATCATCGGCGATGTCCTCCAGCCGATTTTCGACGCTGGGCTTCGCGGCGCGCAAGAGGACGAGGCCGACGCCAATCGCCGCGCGGCGATTTCGCTCTACGCTTCGACCGCGCTGGCCGCGCTTCAGGATGTGGAAGACAATCTCGACGCGGTGAAAGTGTTCGCGGAACGGGAAGTCATCCTCGAGACCGCCGCAGAGGAAGCGGGCACCGCTTACGCGCTGGCGCAATTGCAATACACAGAAGGCGAGATCGACCTTATCGACGTCTTGAACTTCCAGCAGCGCCTGTTCTCAGCCGAGCGCAACCTCGTCACTGTGCGCCGCCAGCGGATCGATCAGTGGGTCGGGCTGAACCTGGCGCTGGGTGGCACCTGGAGCGCGACCCCCGACGACGAAACTTGAGTGTCAGTCCCTTAGGGCTTTACCTAGGGATTTCTGGGCACCGCTTGGGCACTTATCCGTTAGGATGGCGCGCGTCTCTGGAA
>JBCBYM010000222.1:0-3454 GCA_039815865.1 Pseudomonadota bacterium | reverse complement strand
GCGCTGGTCGAAGATCTCAAAGCGCGCATTGCCGAGCATCCGGGCCGGATAGCAGGCATCCTCGCCGAACCCACCGGCACCCCGCCCGAGGCGCGGCTTGCCGCCAATGCCGACAAGATCGCCCGGCACTTTGCCTCCGACAGCTACGAAGACATCCTCGCCAGCCTCGATGCAGCGGCGGATGCCGGAGATGACTGGGCGGCGAAAGAGCGCAACACGCTGGGCACCAAGAGCCCGCAGACCTGTAAGGTTGCGCTGCGCCAGCTGGCCACCAGCCTCACCCTGCCCACTTTTGCCGACAATATGGCGATGGAATATCGCATTGGCAGCCGCGTACTGGTGCGCCCCGATTTTGCCGAAGGCGTGCGCGCGGTGATCGTCGACAAGACCAATGATCCCAAGTGGAACCCCGCCACCCCCGAAGAGGTGAGCGAAGACCTGCTCAATGCGATCTTTGCCCCCCTGCCCGCTGATGAAGAATGGAAGACCCTATGAGCTACGAGACGATCACTGTCGAAACCGACGCAAGCGGCACTAAAGGTGTCACCCTGATTACGCTCAACCGGCCCAAGGCTCTAAATGCGCTGGGCAGCCAGGTGCTGGCCGATCTGAGCTGCGCCTTTGCCGGGTATCAAGCCGACGAAACCCAGCTGTGCGCGGTGCTGACCGGTTCGGGCGAGAAAGCCTTCGCTGCCGGCGCGGACATCAAGGAAATGCACGACAAGGCGGCGGCTGATTTCTACCTTGAAGACTTCTTCAGCCTGTGGACCAGCGAGATCGTCAAGAAGACCCGCAAGCCCTGGATCGCCGCGGTCAACGGCTTTGCGCTGGGTGGCGGGTGTGAGCTTGCGATGATGGCCGACTTCATCATCGCCAGCGACAACGCCAAGTTCGGCCAGCCAGAGATCAATCTGGGCGTCGCGCCGGGCATGGGCGGTTCGCAGCGCCTCACCCGCGCGATTGGCAAGTCCAAGGCGATGGAGATGTGCCTGACGGGCCGGATGATGGGCGCTGAGGAAGCGGAGCGCTGCAATCTGGTGGTGCGCGTTGTGCCTCAGGCCGATCTGATTGCCGAAGCGCTGAAGACCGCTGGAACCATCGCCTCAAAGCCACCCATGGCCGCGATTGCGAACAAGGACATGGTCAACGCCGCGTTCGAGACGACACTCGACCAGGGCCTGATCATGGAGCGCCGCATCTTCCAGATTCTCACCGCAAGCGAAGACAAAGCCGAAGGCATGGCGGCGTTTATCGAGAAGCGCGAAGGCGTGTGGAAGGGGCGGTGATCGCATCCGTCGCCGCGACGATTTTCGGCACCGCTTGGACCGTCTGGACGATCCGGACCTTTGGGGAGTGGCCCCACAACGCGCCCACACCAAAAGACTCGGGCCAACGAAGGCAGCGATGGACCGCCTATGGCTTCTTCTTGATGAGCGCCAATGCTGGCGTTGGATTATTTATGTTCGGCATGGTTAGCCTGCTGAACCACGCGGGAGAGTGACATGAAAATCGCCTTTATCGGGCTTGGCAATATGGGTGGCGGGATGGCCGCTAACCTTGTGAAAGCGGGCCATGACGTGCGCGCCTTTGATCTGAGCGAAGAAGCGCTCGCCACAGCGAAAGATGCAGGCTGCGAGACCTTCGACACCGCGCGCGAGGCTTGCGCTGACGCGGAAGCGGTGGTCTCGATGCTGCCCAATGGCGCGATTGTAAAGTCGGTCTACGAAGGCGAGGTCTTTGGCCGCGCGCCCGAGGGCGCGGTGCTGCTCGATTGCTCCACCATCGATGTCGCCACCGCCAAGGAAGTGATCGAGCAAGCCACTCAGCACGGCTACGCCATGGTCGACGCGCCGGTCTCTGGCGGAATTGCTGCGGCCAATGGCGGCACGCTCACCTTCATGGTCGGCGGGGCGTCAAGCGCCTTTGGACGCGCGGAGCCTATCCTTCAGGCGATGGGCAAGGCGGTGATCCATGCCGGCGATGCAGGCGCAGGGCAGACAGCGAAGATCTGCAACAACATGCTGCTCGCCATCACCATGATCGGCACCGCCGAGGCTATGAAAATGGCGGAAAAGCTGGGTCTGGACCCGCAGAAGTTCTATGAGATCAGCTCGCAAAGCTCGGGCTACAATTGGTCGCTGAACGCTTACACACCGCTGCCCGGCGTTGGTGTCGAAAGCCCGGCGGACAACGGTTACGCGGGCGGCTTTGCGACCCCGCTGATGGTGAAGGACCTGCGCCTAGCCATGGAGGCTGCCGAGACCGCCGATGCCGCTGTGCCCCTGGCATCGCGCGCTGCTGCGCTTTACGAGGACTTCCTTGGCGCGGGCAATGAAGCGCTCGATTTCTCGGCGATCATCACGACGTATTGATCGTGGCAATCATGGCGTCGAGCCATTTGCGAGGGGCCTTGCGTCGGCCGATATCGGCGACAAATTCCTGCCCACGCGCAACGCTCTTGAGCCTCCCACCACGCATCCAACGGTCAGCGCGGTCGTGATAGGATAGCCCGCCGCGCCTCAGCCAGTCGGGGCGCTGCCACAGGCTGGGCGGGCCACCGGGCACAGTCAATCGCAGCGCCTCGCTGGCGTATCGAGCCGTGCGTCCCTCTCCCAGCCAGATCACATCGTTGGAGCCGTGCATGCCAAGCGCGTGCGGATGCGCAAGCGCGAGCATCTCCTTGGGCGCGCCCTCAGTGAGCGAAACAATGGCCTCCACGCGAAGATAGCCAAAGATCCGATGGTGCGGCTCGCGCGTCTCCTCCTCTGCAAACAACCCGAAAAACAGGAACACATCGCCCACGCCAACACCCTGACGCTCAAGATGCGTTTGCGCCGCGCCGGTCTGACCAAAGGCGCAGGTTCCATCGTCCAAAAACATGGGGTCGTGGTGGCACAGATCACCGGCCTTGAGGCGCCCGCGGCTGGCCCTTGATGCGCGCTCGCCCAGCCCCAAATCCCCGTATGAGGTGCGCGAGAGGCCTTTGGTGTCGGGGATCGGCAGGCTGACAGGCGCGCCGTCCACGATGGGCGAAGGTCCGCCGCCGGCGCTGGTATCGAAGCCCTTGCGTGAGAAGATGACGCGCATTGTCCGCACAACTAGCCATTCGGGCGACACCTTGCGACTATTTGTTGCACAAGAGGCATCATTCCTTGCTTTGATTTGGCCAAAGTTTGGGAGTAGAGGCTGCCACCATGACACATGACAAAAAAGTTACAGCGCTGATCATGGCGGGCAAGCGATCGGGCGTGCTCGATCCCCTCGCCGAGCGCGCGGGCGTTGCGCAGAAGGCCGTTGTCCCGGTGAACGGCGTGCCCATGGTTGCGCGCGTCGTCGATGCCGTCGCCGCGTGTTCTGAGGTCGCCACCATCCGGATCATCGCGCACGAGCCTGACGAAATCGCCGCGCAACCAGGCATCGCCAAGCTGATCGAAGAGGGCCGTCTGAGCTTTGC
>JBCBYM010000221.1:0-3456 GCA_039815865.1 Pseudomonadota bacterium | reverse complement strand
CAACGCCATCATCGTCTGTTCCATCGAAAACGTCGACCCCATGGGCGTGCACACCGGTGACAGCATCACTGTCGCCCCGGCCCTGACGCTGACGGACAAGGAATACCAGATCATGCGCAGCGCCAGCATCGCGGTGCTGCGCGAAATCGGGGTTGAGACCGGCGGGTCCAACGTACAGTTCGCCGTCGATCCCAAGACCGGGCGGCTTGTGGTCATCGAGATGAACCCGCGCGTCTCGCGCTCCTCGGCGCTGGCTTCCAAAGCCACCGGCTTTCCCATCGCGCGCGTCGCGGCCAAGCTGGCGGTGGGCTACACGCTGGATGAAATATCGAACGAGATCACAGGCGCCACGCCTGCGAGTTTTGAACCCACGATCGACTATGTCGTCACCAAGATCCCACGCTTTGCGTTTGAAAAGTTCAAGGGCGCTGAACCCAACCTTTCCACCGCGATGAAATCGGTGGGCGAGGTAATGGCGATTGGCCGAAATTTTGCGGAGTCTCTGCAAAAGGCCTTGCGTGGGCTTGAGACAGGGCTGGACGGTTTCAATCGAGTGCCGGAACTCGAAGGCGTGGCTAAGGATGTCATCACAGCCGCGCTTAGCCGCCGCACGCCGGACCGGTTGCTCAAGGTGGCGCAGGCCATTCGCGAAGGGCTGTCTCTGGAAGAAATCCACGCGGTCACCAGTTTTGATCCCTGGTTCCTGAGGCAGATTGAAGCGATCATCGAGGCTGAGAAGGCGGTTCAGGCCGACGGATTGCCCAATGATGCCGCCGGATTGCGGCGCTTGAAGGCCATGGGTTTTTCCGATCATCGCCTGGCCACGCTCGCGGTGCGGTCTGTGGGAGTGAAAGACGGGCTTGCCGAAACGCAGGCCAAGCGCTCTGGCCTGCTGCACGATGCACTTCAGGCCATGGCGGGCGCGACCAGCGCGGCTGAAGTGCGGGCGCTGCGCGAGAAACTGGGCGTGTTGCCGGTGTTCAAGCGGATCGATAGCTGCGCGGCCGAATTCGAGGCGGTCACGCCTTACATGTACTCGACCTATGAAGCGCCAAGCTTTGGGGAAGCCGAATGCGAAGCGACGCCCTCTGATCGCAGAAAGATCGTGATCCTTGGGGGTGGGCCCAACCGCATCGGCCAGGGTATCGAGTTCGACTATTGCTGCGTCCACGCCTGCTTCGCGCTCGCCGAGCAGGGCTATGAGACGATCATGGTCAACTGCAACCCGGAAACGGTCTCGACCGATTACGACACCTCGGACCGCCTGTACTTCGAACCGCTGACCGCCGAAGACGTTCTCGAAATCCTTCGGGTGGAGCAGCAATCGGGCGAATTGGTCGGCGTCATCGTCCAGTTCGGGGGGCAGACCCCGCTCAAGCTCGCCCAGGCGCTGGAAGACGCCGGTGTTCCGATTCTTGGCACCAGTCCCGACGCGATCGACCACGCCGAAGATCGTGAGCGGTTTGCCAAGCTCGTCAACAAGCTGCGCCTCAAGCAGCCCGAAAACGGCATCGCCTACACCCGTGACGAAGCGGCCGCTGTGGCCGCGCGGATTGGCTATCCGGTGCTCCTGCGACCTTCTTTCGTCCTGGGCGGACGAGCGATGGAAATCGTCGATTCCGAAGCGCAGCTCGATGACTATATCAAGACCGCGGTCAACGTCTCGGGCGATAGCCCGGTGCTGGTTGACCAGTATCTGCGCGATGCGGTTGAGTGCGATGTCGATGCCCTGTGCGACGGCGAAGAGGTGCGCGTTGCTGGCGTGATGCAGCATATCGAGGAGGCAGGCGTCCATTCGGGCGACAGCGCCTGCACTCTCCCGCCATACTCGCTCCCTTCCGAAATCGTTGAGGAAATGGAGCGTCAAGCCGACGCTTTGGCCCGTGCGTTGCAGGTCAAGGGGCTGATGAACGTCCAGTTCGCGGTCAAGGACGGCGAGGTCTATCTCATCGAGGTGAACCCCCGTGCCAGCCGGACCGTGCCCTTTGTCGCCAAGGCCATCGGTCAGCCCGTTGCCAAAATCGCCGCGCGGGTCATGGCGGGCGAGAAGCTGAGCGGGTTCGAGCCTTTCAAGCGCGATTTTGATTACATGGCGATCAAGGAGGCGGTCTTCCCCTTCGCACGCTTCCCCGGAGCCGACCCGGTTTTAACGCCCGAGATGAAGTCCACCGGCGAGGTCATGGGCATCGATCAGACGTTTGAGGCGGCTTTCCTCAAGTCGCAAATCGGCGCTGGTATGGAATTGCCGCGAGAAGGCACAGTGTTTGTATCGGTCAAGAATTCGGACAAGCCGGTGATTGTTCCAGCGGTCGAAAACCTGCTCGCCAAGGGTTTTCGCATTATCGCCACATCGGGGACGCAGACGTATCTCGCTGAGCAGGGCTTGGCGGTTGATCCGGTCAACAAGGTGGCCGAAGGTCAGCCGCATATCGTCGACAAGATCATCGATGGCGAGATCGCGCTGATCTTCAATACGACGGAAGGATGGCAGTCGCTTCTGGACTCCAAATCAATCCGCGCGACCGCCTTGGAAAAGAAGGTTCCGTACTACACAACGGCGACGGCTTCGCGCGCGGCGGCGGCCGCAATTGCAGCGATTGCACCCGAGCAACTTGAAGTTCGCTCGCTTCAAGACTATTATGGCTGAACGACTGCGCTAGATCCCCCCACATTTCGACGTTGGTGGGCCGCTCATAGAGGGGCGGCCACAGTCGAAATTTCGCTCAATTTATGAGTGCGTTGCGGGGCGGAGCGATTGACGAAGAAAGAGACGCGAATGGCGACGATGGAAAAAGTTCCGATGCTGGCAGAAGGCTATGAGCTGCTGATGACAGACCTCAAAGCTCTGCGCGAGGAACGCCCGCTGATTGTTGATGCGATTGAGGAAGCTCGCGCGCATGGCGATCTGTCGGAAAACGCCGAGTATCATGCGGCCAAGGAACGCCAGGGCCAGGTCGAGGCGCAGATCGCTGAACTCGAAGACAAGGTGAGCCGCGCGCAGATCATCGACCCGCAGACACTCTCGGGCGACAAGGTGATCTTTGGCGCCACGGTGACACTGCTGGACGAAGACGACAAGCCGATCACCTACCAGATCGTCGGCCAGACCGAGGCAGACGCCGCCAAAGGGCGCATCTCCTACACCTCGCCGATCGCACGAGCGCTGATTGGAAAGCAGGTGGAAGACGAGATCGAGGTGACCGTCCCGGCGGGCGACAAGTTCTACCTCGTCGAAAAGATTGAATTCGTCTGAGCTTATCGGCTTGCACGCCTTGATTTGCGCGTGCTTTTGCATCCTGATGGCCGGCGCGCACCGGCAACCCATCGCCTTCAATTGCGCGATAGGGTTGGCGTTCGGGTGCCCGATTCCTTCCGGCGGGGCTTAGACGCCAAAGACCTTAGGCTTTGGGCGTCAAAAGCTTGTGAATGTGAACCACCACATATTTCATTTCAGCG
>JBCBYM010000220.1:0-3457 GCA_039815865.1 Pseudomonadota bacterium | reverse complement strand
CCAAGCGAGCGAGCAATCCGATGAGCGCTCAGCGCGATGTAAGGCTCAGCCAGAAGCCGCAGCCGTCCCGCGCGCACAATCAGATCGGCGCCATTGGAGACAAGGCGCGCCTTGCCAAAGGCGGTCTCGCGCTCGCGCGCGGCGGCGGGGCCAAAGCGCAGGAAAGCGCGCCAGCCCACGATCAGCATCGCCAGCAAAAGGCAGATCGTTGCAGCGAGGAACGGCGGCTGGAAAGCGAGCGTCAGCAGGTTCATCGTCCCGCCAAAGCCATTGAGAGTGAGATCAAAAACCACGCCGTCGACATCGCCCCAATCCATACTGCGCACCAGCGACAGCGCGGTCATCGCCCGTGTTTCGTCCGCAAGGCCCCAATTGTTCATCAGATCGGGTTCCACCACGAACACCACCCAGTTGGTCGCGGCGAAGTCTTCCGCGTACCGCTCATTGGGGTCCTCGAAATAGGTCGCCCCCTCATAGCTGAAGGCGATCATGCGCCCGGCCTGATCAACGACGAGCGGTTCGCGGCTGACATCGGGCTCGGAATAGAAGCCGAGCGAGGTCGGGAGCGATCCGGAGAGTTCATCAAGCGGAAACAGGCTGCGGAAGGTCTGCGGGTTCTCGGTAAGGTTCCGCTGCCTTTTGGCCGCAGCGGGTTCGTTTGTTTCGCCTGAAATCGCCTCAACAAACCCGCTGGTCATCGCATCATCGGCGTCCTGCGCTCCAGGCGTCCCGCCGCGCTTGAGGCCGAGCGCGAGCAGGCCCTCATCCTGTTCGGCCCATTGCGGTTCGCTGATGCCGCTTATGAGCACCCAACCATCCTTGGCCTCTTCGGTCGGCTCCACAAAGCCAAGGAAGCTTGTCGGCAGCGCGTTCCACTTGGGCAGGATGACAAGGGTCGGGCCGATATATTCGCGCCGCTCGATGATCCGGGTAAGCTCCTCGGGGTCCATTGATCGGGGAGGTGTGAGGACAAGAAGATCGCCGGTATCAAGCCCGCCGGCCCGGCGCGATCGCTTCACATTGAAGCCATCGGCTTCGACAAGTTCGACAAGCGCGGAATAGCCGTTGAGCCCGTTTGACGCGGCGTGCGCGCGCCCGTTGCGGCTGTTTTCAGGGCCTGTGTCGCCGCTTGCAATCAGGTACAAGATCGCCAGAAAGACGCCAAAGCCGACCACAAGGATCGCCAGCATTCCGGCCCGGCTGAAGGGAGAAGCGGCGCGCTCGCTCATCGAGAGGCCTTGGCCCCGGCCTTGCCCGCATCGATCCGCGCCAGCGCAAAGTCAGCGTAGGCCGCGCGCGCGGTCTCCCAATCCTCGCGCGTTAGCTGCTTAAGCGCGAACAGGCTGCGCTCAACCGCTTCGCTGATCACACCAAAGGCCCCTCGAGCGGCCTCGGAAAGGCGCGGGAGCGCGGCCAGTTCGCGCGCGGTGCTTGACGGATCGACCCACTCCGGACGCGAGGCCGCAATCTGCCCGACGCTGCGCTTCAAGAGCAGGTGCGCGGCTTCATCAAAGCGCCCTTGCGCAGCCAGCCGATCCGCGTCTTCGAGCAGAGCCAGACTCTCGGCCGTGTCGGGTTGCCATTCCGGTTCCTCTTCAAGCGCCTCGGCCTCGACATTGCGACGAGACGCAAGCGGACCGATGAGCCGGGAGAGGGTGTAAAGCACGAGGGCCACGCCTATGACGATAAGGACCCACTGGATTACCGACCAGTTGGCGGCAAGGAACCGGCCAAAAGGCCCGAACAACTCACCCAACCATTCAAAGACCTCCATCAGCCATTCTTCAAACCACGAGGGTTCGCGCGGCTTTAGCTCCTTGAGCTGCAAGGGTTCAAATTGGGTCTGCGGGTTGGAGCGGATCGCGTCATAGTCTTCGGGCAGATCAACAACCCGAGCGCCGGCGGCCTCAGGGGCAGCATCGGCGGGCGCTTGTCTTGAAGTGGTGGAAGCTCCGATCGTCATGCGTGACGATTGGTGGCACGGCGCAAGTCCCTGTGCAACCGTCGATATCACCGCTTGGCTCCAGCACCGGTGTGTTTCGCATCGCGGCGCGAAACGACCAGAAGGCTTATCCGCGTGGCCGAGCCTGTTCGTAGGTGCCCAGAACCCGCAATTCCTTGGAATGAAACGCGCATTCCTCAAGCGCGCGATCAACCGCGGGATCTCCAGGAGTGCCGATGATGTCCGCATAAAACATAGTGGCGGAAAAGCTCGTGCCTTTCTGGTAGCTTTCCAGCTTGGTCATATTGACGCCGTTCGTCGCAAATCCGCCCAGCGCCTTGTAAAGGGCGGCGGGAATGTTCTTCACTTCAAACACAAAGGTCGTGATCGCGGGCTTGTCGGTGTCGTTGGTGAGGAAAGCGGGCTGATCAGCCAGAATCACGAAACGGGTCATGTTGTCGTGGCTGTCCTCAACATAGGTCTCTATGATCTGAAGGCCATAGAGCTCAGCGGCAATAGCAGGGGCAATGGCGCCCAGTGTGGGGTCCGCGCGCTCTGCTACAAAGGCAGCGGCGCCAGCCGTGTCGGCGTAGCTTAAGGGGATAATGCCCCGCTCGCGCAGGAACAGCCGCGATTGCCCGAGCGCTTGCGGATGGCTGTACGCGGCATCGACCGGACTGTCCGGTCCACGCGGCGTGCCGTCAGCCAAAGGAGGGGCCATCAACGCATGATGAATCGGCATGAAGTATTCACCCACGATCGACAGGCCGCTTTCGGGAAGCAGAAAGTGAATGTCCGCGACTCGGCCATGCTGTGAGTTTTCGATCGGAATGATCGCTTCGCCCGCACGGCCATCCTTCACCGCGTCCAACGCGTCTTCGAAACTGAAACACGGCAGAGGCAGGGATTCGGAGCGCGCTTCGCTGGCGGCGCGATGCGAATTGGCGCCGGGTGAACCTTGAAACGCGATCGCGCGTGCAGGCTCAGCCGCCGCCTGCGCGCGCATCTCGTCAACGATTGGCAAGGCTGGACCCGGAAAACTGCGCATATCCGCGCTGCTAAAGCCGCAAGAGACGCGCGGCAAGCCCGGCTTGCGTAAGGTTTTTTGCGAAGTTGCACGTATTGCACCAATTGGTGATGCGATCACTCTTGCGCGCGTGCGGGCGTGACATTATTGGGGCCACCGGGATGACAGATCAAATCAACACGGACGCGAGCACCGAGGGCCAGCAGGCCGGGGGCGATCTCTTCAACACGGTAGCCGGCTGGGTGCTGTTCGCAGCGGGTCTGGGCCTTGGCCTGTCGATCCTTTCGGACAAGTACTTTCACGGCAGCGATCCGGAGCGGCCCGAGCAATTGGGATACGTGATCGAAGGCGTAGAAGTCGCCGATGGTCCTGTGATCGAAAAGAGCATGGCACAGGCGCTGAGCGAGGTGACCGATGAGTAGGTGTAGCCTGCACGCGCGCCCACCGCGGAGCCCATGATATTGTGCAGGTTCGGGCCAACACCGTTC
>JBCBYM010000021.1:0-25401 GCA_039815865.1 Pseudomonadota bacterium | reverse complement strand
AAGCCATGCCCGCAACACCGAGGACCGCGAAGAGCTCGCCAAGATCAACGCGTTGCACCACCGGCTCGGCACTTACGTTCCCAGCCCAAGCTGAGGCGCAGCGCCTGACAAAGGCGCACAAACCCAACACCGTTTCTCCTGGGGAGGAGAATGCGACCGTCAACGCTCTGGCTGGCCCAGAGGGTTGGCGGTCGTTCTTTTTTTAGAGAGTGGGCCGCCCCCACCGCTTCTCTTGGCGGCGTGTTGGAGAAACAGGTTACACAGTCTAAAAGTCGAAAAGACACCTCGCCCGTACGCGGCTAAGGGTCTTTCATAAAAAAATACGCCAGACCTCCCTACCCAAATGAAAAGGACTGGGCCGCCACCCGCAGGCTTCTGCGAGGTCTGACCAGTCTTGCGACGGTCTCCAAGGCAAGGGGGTAACGCGCAAAGGCCGTGTAGGAAAGCGCGCGATGATCGCGCCACACGCGGCAGGCCTGCCCAGAAGCTCCACCCCACACGCGCTCGCGGGCTCACATACCGTAGAACAGAACCAGCAGCACCGAGAGCACCGTCACCATGATCGCCACAAGCGGCACGCCGGTTCGGATGTAATCGCCAAATTCGTACGAGCCTTCGGACATGATCAGCATGTTCGTCTGATAAGCAATCGGGGTCGCGTAACACAGATTGCAGCCAAACAGCACCGCCAGCACCAAGGGCTCAGCCGGGATGCGCAATTGATCCGCAATGCCAAAGGCAATCGGCGTGCCCACCGTCGCCGCCGTCGCGTTGGAGGCAAAGTTGGTGATGAAGGTCACAAACGCCATGATCGCTGCGATGACAAGCGCGGGCGGCAAATAGGCAAGGCCCAGACCCAAAAGCTCACCCAGCCAGCTCGCCGCGCCGCTTTCATCGATCACACGGCCAATTGCGATGCTGGCCGCGACCAGCACGATGACCTGCCCCGAGAGCGCCCGGCCCACCCGGTCAAACTTCACGCAGCCGGTCACGAACATCAGGATCGAACCCGCCAGCGCGGAGATGGCAATCGGCAAAAGGCCCAAAGCCGCCGTGACAACCGAAAAGGCCATGATCGCGGCCGCCAGCAGCGCCTTGGAGCGGCGCGGGAGTTCGCGCGCGCCTTCCAGCATCAAGAGGCTGTCCCCCAGCGCAAAGGCCTGAAGGTCAGGCTCCAGCCCCTGCACCAGCAACACATCGCCTTCCGCGATCCGCAGGTCGCCGACTTCGGAATATTGGTCGCGCTCACCCAGCAGGCGCTCAGGCCGGTGGATGCCCAGCACGGCCACGCCGTAGAGATCGGCGATCCCTGAGCTGGGCAATGTGCGGGTGATGAGGCGCGAATCCCCGGTCACCGTCATCTCGAAGACCATGACGTCGTCGCTCTGCGCCGAAGCGGTCCGCTTGATCCGGTCAAGCACCCAGCTGGGCGCCAATTGCCCTTTGAGTTCGCGCACCGCGTCTTCCAAGGCTTCGTGGCTGCCGGAAATGTGCAATTGCTGTTGCGGCTGAAGCGCGCCGGTTGGCGTGTTGTGGAGGGTGATGCCCTTGGGCAGCTTTTCCTCAACCTCCCACAATTCCTTGCCCGCCAGGACCGAATTGGTCCCCACTCTCAGCCGGGTGTGAAACTGGCGCGTGGCGGCCTGGGTTTCGGTGCGGTTGTCGGCGAGCAGCCTTGGCATGACGAGCCACATATACGGCAGCGCAACCAGCGCCGCGATAAGGACAATGGGCGTGAAATCAAACACGCCCATCTCACGCATGCCCAGATCAACCGCGATCGAGACAACAAGGATGTTGGTCGACGTGCCGATTGTCGTGGCCAACCCGCCGATCAGCGAAGCCGCGTTCAAGGGCATCAGCGTCTTCGATGTTGCCATCGCCCCGCGCTGCGCAAGGGCGGCAAAGATCGGGATCATCAGCACCAGAACCGGCGTGTTGTTGACGAACATCGACAGGACGAGCGCGATGATGAGCGAGAACAGCAGCCCCAACTGCAAGTTAAATCGGAACAAACGCTCCAGCACCCGCGCGGCCGGCTCCAACGCGCCGGTGACAACCAGCCCTCGGCCCATGATCATCAGCGCGCAGATCGTGATCAGCGCGTAATGCCCGAAGCCCCCGAACGCGAGCGCCAGGCCATCGGTGGGCTTGGCTCCATCAATCGGGAAGAAATATAGGCCAACCGCGATCACCGCGATGGTCAGCAGACTGACAATCTCGATCGACATGCGCCCGCGCGCAAAGGCGATGAACATTGCGACGGTCACCGCCATGGCAGCGATTGCATGATAGGAGGGATAATCCAGCATCGGTGATACGTCCGGCTGCGACTAATCCCCGAGGCCCGTATCAATAGCAAGAGGGTTTGTGTAATCGCTGGCGCAGCGTGCGATCAACCGGACCGATCAGCGCGCTGCACACTCGCCCCACCCTGGGTTGCACACGCAACCGCAAGGCCAAGCGGCCGCCCGCAGGTGCCCCGAAGCGAACGCGAAGGGATCAGCGTCGAGGAAAAGGAAAAAAATGGTGCCCCTGGCCGGACTCGAACCGGCACTCCCGTAGGAAAGCGATTTTGAATCGCTCGCGTCTACCAATTCCACCACAGGGGCACGCCCGCGCCAACTCGCGAGAGCCGCGCTGTTAGCGCCGCCCGGCGGACGCTTCAAGCCTTTGGTCGACTGCCGTACGATCACAGCGATTGCAACTTGTTACCCACTGTGACAGCGATACCCCTTGTGACAGTGTCACACAGATGCCATGACCCAAGGGGGACCGGGGCAAGAAAGGGTCGCAAAGTGAACGGGTTCTGGGGCTGGATTAAGAAGCGACCGATTGTATCGGGCTTGGCCGGGCTGCTCGGCGCGCTCATCGTCTATTTTCTCGTTATCCCCGGCGGGCGCGATTACGAATATGTCGAGCAAGAGGTCACGCGCGGCGAAGTCACACGGCTTGTTTCCGCCAGCGGTTCCTTGCGCGCGCTCAACACAATCAATGTCGGCTCGGAAATCTCGGGCCAGGTCATTGCGGTCTATGTCGATTTCAACTCGCCGGTGACCAAAGGCCAGTTGCTCGCTGAGATCGACGCAACGCGCCCGCGCGCTCAGGTGCTGCAGGCGCGCGCTCAGGTTAATCTGGCCCGCGCCACGCTCGCTCAGGCCGAAGCCGCGATTACGCGCGCGCTGGTCGATGTCGAGGTGCAAGAGCGCGAATATGATCGCCGCGTGGATCTTCAGAAGAAAGGCTTTGTCTCCAGCGCGGGGGTCGATCAGGCGCAAAACGCGCTGGTCGCGGCTGTGGCCAACCTCGCGACCTCACGCGCTCAGGCGCAAAGCGCCCGCGCGCAGATCGCGCAGAGCACGGCGAGCCTGGAATCGGCTGAACTGGACCTCTCGCGCACGCGCATCATCGCGCCCACCAGCGGCGTGGTGATCGACAAGCTGGTTGAGCCCGGCACCACCGTCGCCGCCAACTTCCAGACGCCCAACCTTTTCACCATCGCCGCCGACACAAGCCGCATGCAGGTGGAAGCCTCGGTGGATGAGGCTGATATCGGGCAAGTGGTCGAAGG
The DNA here is from genome assembly GCA_039815865.1 of Pseudomonadota bacterium. Classification (GTDB taxonomy): domain Bacteria; phylum Pseudomonadota; class Alphaproteobacteria; order Sphingomonadales; family Sphingomonadaceae; genus Erythrobacter. The sequence goes on along the minus strand of JBCBYM010000021.1, from coordinate 21,830 downwards.
CCAGGGCGTGCGCTTTACGGTCGACAGCTACCCCGATGACGTGTTCGAGGCGCGCGTGCAGCAGATTCGCAAGGCGGCGACGCAGAACGCAGCGTCGGTGAGCTATCTGGTGATCCTTGATGTCGATAACAAAGATGGCAAGCTGCTCACCGGCATGACGGCGAATGTCGACATCATCACCGCGCGCAAGGATAGCGTCCTGCGCGTGCCCATCGCCGCCACGCGCTTCTTGCCCCGCGATCCCGATCGTGGCGACAGCGAGGATGAGGAAGACAGCGCGGCCCAGGGCGATGAGAGCGAAGACGCCAAGCCCCCCAGCACCGTCTGGGTGCCCGGCGAGGATTCCTACAGCCCCAAAAGCCGCAACGTTACGCTGGGCGTTCAGGGCGAGGATTACGTCGAGGTCACAGGCGGGCTTGAAGAGGGCGAGATGATCCTCGTGCGCTCCAAAGAGCTGACGGACGAAAGCGGCAGCTGATGGCCGAACCCGCCCGCCCCTTGACGAGCGCGGGTGAGCGCCCGCTCGTTGAGACGCGCGATCTCGTCAAGACCTATGAGCTGGGCGGCGAGACGATCCACGCGGTCAACGGCGTGTCGCTGGCGATCCACCGGGGCGAATATGTCGCGATCATGGGCGCCAGCGGATCGGGCAAGTCGACCTTCATGAACATGATTGGCTGCCTCGATGTGCCAAGCGAGGGCACGGTCCTTATCAACGGCACGCCCACCGAACATATGTCGAGCGATGATCTGGCCGCTTTGCGCAACGAGAATATCGGTTTTGTCTTCCAGCAGTTCAATCTGCTCGCGCGCACGACCTCGATCGACAATGTCGCGGTGCCGCTGATCTACGCCGGGCTTGATGTCGCGACCCGGCGCGAGCGGGCGACGGCCAAGCTTATTGCCATGGGCCTTGGCGAGAGGCTCTTGAACACCCCGGCCAAGCTTTCGGGCGGCCAGCAGCAGCGCGTTGCCATCGCCCGCGCTCTGGTGACCGAGCCGCTGATCCTGCTGGCGGACGAGCCGACCGGCGCGCTCGACACACGCACGAGCGAAGACATCATGGCGATCTTTGAACAGCTCAACGCCGATGGCATCACGGTGATCGTCGTGACCCACGAGGATGAGATCGCTCAACACGCCAAGCGCCGGATCGAGTTTCGCGACGGTGAAGTGATCGAAGACCACGGGGTTGAAAACCGCATCATCGCCGCCTTGCCCGAGGAAGTGAGCGCCTGATGGCCTCCGCCTCGCCGCCCCAGACGCCGGAAAGCGGCGCCCCAAAATCCAAGCCCTCCAAAACAGGGCAGCGCGGCCTGTTTTCCAGCGCCGGTGTCAGCATCGCCATCGCTTTTACCGCGCTTCGCACCAATCTGATGCGATCCTTGCTCACCATGCTGGGGGTGATGATCGGGGTGTTTGCGGTGACGCTGGCGGTGGCGGTGGGCAACGGCGCGTCCGAAGCGGTGACCGAGACGATCAACCGCTTTGGCTCGAACATGGCGATCCTTGTCGCCACGCCCGACAGCGGGGAAAACGGCCCGCCGCGCAACACCGGGGTTCGCGGCAGGCTGACCCAGCGCGACTTGCGAGCCATCGAAGCCGAAGTGCCCAATATCCGTGCCGTCGCGCCACTCTTGATCCAACAGGTCGATGTCGTCGTCTCTGGGGCCACCGTCTCAACCGAAGCGGTGGGCACCACGGTTGGCTACGGCTTTGTGACGAGCCAGGTCGCCGACACGGGACGCTATATCACGCAGGCCGATGTCCGCTCGGCCGCGCGCGTCGTGGTTCTGGGGCGGACCGTCGCTGACGACCTGTTTGGCGAGTTCGATCCCATCGGCCAGAACGTGCGGATCAATTCCGTACCCTTCAACGTCATCGGTCTTTTGGAAGCCAAGGGTTCAACACTGGGCGATGACCAGGATGACACAATCATTCTGCCCATCAGCACAATGCGACAGCGCTTTGTCGGCGATAACCTTGCCGGACCCGACGATCTGCAGCTGGCCTTCGTCGCCTTCCGCCAGGATGCCTCGCTCACCGCAGGCAAGGATGACATCGTCACTGTGTTGAAGGACCGCTACCGGGTAAAGCCCGGCGATGTGCAGCCCTTCACCGTTCGCACCACCGAAGAATTCGTCGAGCAGAGCAACTTCGTGACCGGTATTCTGCAAGCCGTGCTGGTCTCGATCGCTTCGATCTCGCTCTTGGTGGGCGGGATCGGGATCATGAACATCATGCTCGTCAGCGTGACCGAGCGCACGCGCGAGATTGGGCTGCGCATGGCGCTGGGCGCGCGGCGCAGCGATATCCTGCTTCAATTCCTGATCGAGGCGGCGGTTCTGTGCGTGCTGGGCGGCACGGTTGGCCTGATCCTCGCCTGGGTTAGCGGGGTCGCGCTTGAAAACTACGCCGATTTCCCGGTCCCTGTGGGGTTGGCAACAGCGCTGGGCGCAGTGCTGTTTTCCGGCTTTATCGGCCTGCTGTTTGGCGGCTACCCCGCCTATCGCGCCTCGCAATTGTCACCGATTGAGGCGCTGCGGACTGAATAGTCTGTGTTCGCCCATCCGGGCGAACTCCTCGGTGCTATTCCCTCCGCTTGCGCTACGGGGCACCTCCGGGCGCGCGGCCGCGCTTGCGGTTGCTTGGGCAACCGTAGGGCGCTTATCCTCGGTGCTGTTCCCTCCGCTTGCGCTACGGGGCACCTGCGGGCGCGCGGGCGCGCTTGCGGCGGCTTGCGCTGCCGTAGGGCGAGCATCCTCGGTGCTGGTCCCTCTGCTTGCGCTACGAGGCACCTGCGGGCGGCCGCTTGGCCTTGCGGCGGCTTGCGCTGCCGTAGAACGATCTTAGCGCAAGGCCCCTGCGAGGATTTTGTGCAGCTTGGAATGCAGCGCGTCGTTGGCCGCCAACACCTGCGCCGAATGGATCGGGTTTGAACGCCCGCGATAATCGGACACAAAGCCGCCCGCCTCGCGCACGATCAGGCATCCAGCGGCCGTGTCCCAATCGGAAAGGCCGCTCTCCCAAAACCCATCAAAGCGCCCTTGAGCCAAATAAGCGAGATCGAGCGAGGCCGCGCCAAACCGGCGAATGCCCGCGACTTGCGGGCCGATGGCGCCGAAAATCCGGCTCCACTCGGTAAAGTCGCCATGGCCGGAAAACGGAATGCCGGTCGCGATCAACGCATCGTCGAGCCGCGAGCGCGCCGAGACGCGAAGCCGCGCATCCATAAGCCATGCGCCGCGTGTCTTTTCGGCCCAATAGGTTTCGTCATTGATCGGGTGGTAGATGACAGCCGCGGTGACATCGCCCCATCCCTTCCCATCGAGACGCGGCTCCTGCACGGCAATGCTGATCGCGAAATGCGGGATGCCGTGGAGGAAATTGGACGTGCCATCCAGCGGATCGACAATCCAGCGCGGCTTGCCCTCATCGCCTTCGATGATGCCGGCCTCTTCCATGACAAAGCCCCAGCCGGGCCGCGCCACGGTCAGTTCGTCATAGATCGCACGCTCGGCGCGCATATCGGCTTTGGAGACAAAGTCCGCCGGGCCCTTGCGGCTCACCTGCAAGTGCTCAACTTCGCCAAAGTCGCGCCGCAAACGCCCGCCCGCTTTGCGCGCGGCGCGTTCCATCACGCGGATGAGGCCGGAAAACATGCTCATAGGAAGTTAGCCAGCCTTCCCGACATAGGTTTGCTCATACACGTCGACCACGATCCGAGTGCCGCTTTCGATATGCGGGGGGACCATGATGCGAACGCCATTATCGAGCACCGCGGGCTTGTAGCTGGAGGAGGCCGTCTGGCCCTTAACCACCGCGTCCGCCTCGACGATTTCGGCTTCGATCTGCGCTGGCAGCTGCACGCTGATCGGCTTTTCTTCCCACAGCTCAAGCATCACCTGCATGCCGTCCTGAAGGAAGGCGCGCGCATCGCCCAGAAGATCGCTCGGCAGGTTGATCTGCTCGTAGGTGTTGGTGTCCATGAACACCAGCATGTCGCCGTCTTCGTAGAGGAACTGGTATTCCTGCGTATCGAGGCGCACCTTCTCGACCGTGTCGGCGCTGCGGAAACGCACGTTCGTCTTGCGGCCGTCCTGCAGGTTCTTCATCTCGACCTGCATATAGGCCCCGCCCTTGCCCGGCTGGGTGTGCTGGATCTTGGCGACCTTCCAGATGCCGTTTTCGTATTCGATGATATTGCCGGGACGGATATCGACGCCGCTGATCTTCATGGGGCTACTCGCGCGTTTTCAAGAATTGAATGAGCCGGCTGGCGGAGCGAGCCTTGTCTTGCAAAGGCGCCCGCCAGCGTGGGTGATGGGCGCCAATAGCCGAGGGCGATGAGGACAGCAAGCGGTGTGGAGAGCCCGCCCTTGCGTGAGAGCGGATACAAGAAGACATGGTTAACCAAGTGGAACCTTTTCCTAGCCGGTGGTAAAGCCGTCGACGACACGAGAGGTTCGCCCCCCGATGAAGAACACGCACGTCCTGATCCTGACCGCGCTGGCCGCCGCGATTGCCGCTGGCGCGCCGCTTATCGCGCAAGAGGGCCGCCCGCTGCGCACCATGCCGCATGGCGATTATCAATGCGCGCTGCCCGGCGACGCTGAAGCGGACAGCTTTGTCGTTGTGGAAGGCGAGAGTTTCGCAATCACCACGTCTTCGCGCTACGCGGTTTCCGATGGCGGCGGCACCTACCTGATGCGTGGGCGCGATCTAGTCTTCACCAGCGGCCCGCGCAAAGGCGTGCGGTTCAAGCGGATGGGCAATTATCAGCTGCAACGGGTGAAAGAGGATGGCTCGCTTGATCGCCTCTTGTGCACGCGCCTGAGTGGCACGGGTTAGGCGGTCCGCGGTAAGCGCGCTCAGGCTTCGTCGATCCGCCCATTTATCCGTTGGGCGAACGCGCGGACCGCTTGCCCCTCATCGCCGTTCCAAACCCCGCCAGACACCGCGAGGAAATCCGCGCCCGCGTCAACCAGAGGGCGGCAATTGTCGGGCGTGATGCCGCCTATGGCAACGGCGGGGATCTCGAACAGTTTTACCCACCAGTCGATCAGTTCGGGTTGCGGCCGTTCAGCGTCCGGACCCTTGTCCTTGGTGGTGGAGGGAAAAAAGGCGCCAAAGGCGACATAATCCGCGCCCGCTTCGCCCGCTTCCATCGCAAGGTGTTTCGACGCGTGGCAGGTGACGCCGATCTGCGCATCACGTCCCAGCGCCTCGCGCGCCTCTGTGGGATCGCCGTCGTCCTGCCCCAGATGCACCCCGTCCGCGCCGATCCGTTTGGCGAGCGCCACGCTGTCATTGACGATAAACGCGCAATCATGCGCGGCGCAAATCGCTTGCAAAGGTGCGGCCAGAGCCGCCGCCTCATGCTGGTCCACCCCCTTTACCCGGAATTGAAACGCCGCGATCAGATTGCCGTCAGGCCCCTCGCCCGCGGCCAGCGCGCGTTCAAATCGGGCGGGGAAATCGCCGCCCACGTCAGGCGGCGAGATCAGGTAAAGCTGGGTTGGAAGAACGCTCATGAGGTGCGCTTTAGCGCCGCTCAAAAGGGGATCAAAAAAAATGTGCGGGTTCCCGCCCACGCCGGCGTCTTGGACAGCAGGGACCAACAGGGAGACCACCCACATGACTATTCGCACACAGACCCACGCCGCGCTGGCCGCTCTGGCGGCATTGGCCACCACCGCTCCGGCCGAGGCGCAATGGCCGGCCAATCTGGGTGAGCCGGATCCGGTCGGCGATATCGTCAACTTTTTTGAGCGGGCCAAGGTCGGCGCGGTGGATGTGACGCCCGTAGGCGTGATGCGCGATACGCGCGGCGCAGACTCTGGCTTTGCCAAGCCCCGACCCACGCTGATCATCGCCGCCGTGCTGCATACGCAAGGGGCAGCCAGCGAAATCGAGCTCGAGCTTAACCGACCCACCGTCGTTCCGGGCGGCTTCCTGGTGCTGCGCGGCGCGGGCACTCAGCCCAATCCCGGCGGCGCGATTGCGCTGGAAGACTACAGTCTGGACCTTGAGTTCATCCCCGGACCGGTGCCGAGCAGTACGAAACACTAAGCGCCCCGTTGAAAGAGACGCGCCGGTCTGCCCGGTCATGGCGCGCTTGCCCTTCTCCTGGGGTGGGCGCGCCGCCCGTCTTCGGCTTATCCGGCGGTGCTGGCAGCGGCGATCTGGTCAATCGCCTGGCTCAAGGCCCCGTCAAACTCCCCATCCGACTGGCCTTTGCGCAGATCCTGCAAGAGCCCGCGTGAGAAGCTGGCGATCATGCCGGGGTTCTTGGCGAGATGCGCGCAAGCGTCATCGGTCGAATAGCCCCCCGACAGCGCCACAACGCGAAGCACAGCCGGATGCTCAATCGCGGGCGTGTAATGCCCCGGCTTCACCGGGATGGACAGCTTGAGCATCACCTGGCGCCCTTCGGGCAGCGCATCAAGGCCCTTGAGGATTTCCGCGAGCAGAATGTCTTCGCCTGTCGCCCGGTCCTCAGCGGTGATGTCATATTCCGGCTCCAGCATCGGCATCAGGCCAGCGTCCGCGATCTGGTTGCCCACTTCAAACTGCTGCGCAACGATGGCGGCGATGCCGGTCGGGCTCGCCGATTTGATGACCGAGCGCATCTTGGTGCCGAACATCCCCTTGGCGACCGATTTTTCGAGCAGCGCCGGCAGTTTGTCGAGCGGCTTCATCAGCTGCACGCCGTCCGCTTCGTCCGCCAAGCCCTGATCCACCTTGATAAAGGGCACAACGCCGCGCGCTTTCAAAGCGTCCGCGGTGGGTTTGCCGTCGACTTCGCCATCCATCGTCTTTTCAAACAGGATCGCGCCGATCACTTTGCCGCTCGAAAAACACGGCGAAGTGATCACGCGCGAGCGCATCTGGTGGATCTGGGAGAACATTTCGTCATCGCCGGACCATTCGGTGTCTTCAACACCATAACCGCGCAGCGCCTTGGGGGTTGAGCCACCCGATTGATCGAGCGCCGCGATAAAGCCTTGTCCGCTGGCAATCTTGGCGGTCATCTCTTCGGTATTCATGGCGCGTGGTGCCCCCTCTTTTGTTTGGCTTCAGTGCGGCCCTGTTCTTGTGGCCATGCCTTAGCCAGCGCCCCCTCATGCTGCAACTGCGAACGGGCGTACAGGACGCAAAAAGGGCGGAAAAGCGAAGGCTCAAGGCGCACGCCGCGCCCGGCGTGTAGCGTTAGCGGCGCGGCGTGAACTTGCGGATGATGCCGGTAAAACTGAGCGCGGGCTGGCCATCGCCGGTGATGAGGCCGCGCACAAAGATCGTCTTGCCACCGCCGCGCGTCACCTCGCCGCGCGCTTCCACCAGAGCGCCAGGCGCGATCCCGCCCAGAAAATCGCTCGACAGGTTCATCGTCACCGCGTTGGCGCCGTCCAATTCATCGTTAGCGATCGCAAACAGCGCAAAATCGGCAAAGGTCATCAGGCACCCGCCATGCATCGAGCCCGCGCCGTTCATGTGCTTGGCTTCGGCGCGAAACGCGCACAGGTACGACCCATCCTCTTCGTGGCGCATGAAGAACGGTCCAGCGCCCGTCTCAAACGGATCGTGGTTCCAATGGTACCAGCCGGCAAATTCGCCCTCGGTCGCTTCGACCGCGCCGCCATAGCCGTATTCGCTTTTCGTCTCGCTCATCGCTTCTTGCGCCTTATCCGTGCCACATCTGCAAGCGGCGCACGCTTTCGGCCAGCCGTTCATCCTTGTCGAGCGGGGCAAAGCTGCGCTCCACCAGCTTCCACCCGCCGATCCGATGCTTGCGCCACAAGCCCGTCATCAGGAAACGCGCGTTCCATTCGCGCGCGCCGATTTTGAGCTCCAGATCAACCGAGGCGGTGAACCAGGCGGTTCGCCCGTGACGGCGCACCACGCTTTCGCCCATGCGAAAACCCAGGCAGCGAAAATCGCTCTCGATCGCGGCCAGAAAGCTTGGTCGATCAAGCAGTTCGGGCGGATTGGTGCCAAACACCAGCATGCAATCGCGCGCCGCCAGCCGACGGATCGCCCCGGCGTCGCGGTGCATCCAGCTTTGCATGAAGCGCAGTTCCTGCGCCTGGATGAGCTCTGCGGAGTTGGCCATTATCCTTGGTTCCAGGTTTTGGAGAGGGAGCGCAAGAGAACGCGCGCGCGCTTAGGACGCACTGTCGCTCGCCTTGCGTGCAGGGATCAGATTGATGGCGATCGAGATGCGCGTGCCGGGTCCATGGAAAGGGCGCACGGCGTGTTGCAGCCAGCTTGGGAACATCACGATTTGCCCGGATGTCGGGCGCAGCTTGGGCTCGTTGTCCTCGATCTGACCATTCGCCGCCTTGAGCCGAAGGTCGGGCGCAGTCATGCGGATCATCGGCATGCGCGGATCGAGCATCTGAAACTCGCCGCCAAGACCGGGATCAGACGAGCCTTCATAGCCATCATCGATATAGGCCACCGCTGACCAGAAGCTGCCGGGATGGGTGTGGTGGAAATTGGCGTTGCCCGGCCCGCTTACATTGGCCCACATTTCCGGGATCCAGCCATAGCGCGACGCAGCGGGGCTGCCTGCGTCAATCGTGGCTTCGTCCGCCATCACCATCGCCTTGTAGGCAAGCGCGCGGGCCGCTTCTCCGCCCCATTCGATCATGCTGGTGTTCGAATGCCACCCGCCAATGTTCGAGATCTGCACGCCCTGCGCATCGCGCGCCTGTTCCGCCAGCACCGCCTCGCGCAGCACCCTTATGCCTTCCGGGCTCTGCAGCCGGTCGATCACAAAGGGCGTGCCGAACAGGTAGCGCGTGTCAGCCATGGCTCAGCTCGAAAGGGCCGCCACGCCGGGAAGGACCTTGCCTTCCATCCATTCGAGGAACGCGCCGCCTGCGGTGGAGATGTAGGTCACATCGCCCGTCACTCCGGCTTGGGCCAGAGCGGCCACTGTGTCGCCGCCGCCCGCCACGCTGGTGAGCGAGCCTTCCTGCGTCAACGCGGCCACATGCGCGGCCAAGGCCATCGTCGCTGTATCAAACGGCTCGGTCTCGAACGCGCCCAGCGGGCCGTTCCACACCAGCGTGCGGCAGGTCTTGAGCACATCGGCCAGCGCTTCGGTCGCCTGCGGCCCGATATCGAGGATCATTTCATCGCTGGCGACTTCGTGCACATTAGCGGTGCGCACCGACCGCGGGTTGGCGGCAAATTCGGTCGCAACCACGACATCATAGGGAAGATGCACCGTGCAGCCCGCGTGATCGGCTTCGTCCATGATCTTCGAGGCGGTATCGGTGAGGTCATGCTCGCACAGCGACTTGCCCACATCCACCCCGCGCGCGGCGAGGAAGGTGTTCGCCATGCCGCCCCCGATGATGAGGTGCTGCACCCGGCCCACCAGATTTTCGAGCACGGCAAGCTTGCTTGAAACTTTGGCCCCGCCGACCACGGCCGCCACCGGGGCCTCTGGATTGCCGAGCGCTGCGTCGAGCGCCTTCAATTCAGCCTCCATCGCGCGGCCAGCATAGGCGGGCAAGTGATGCGCCAGGCCCTCGGTGGTAGCGTGCGCGCGGTGCGCAGCGCTGAAGGCGTCGTTGACGTAGAAATCGCCATTGGCGGCAATCGCGGCGGCCAGATCGGGATCATTGGCTTCCTCGCCCGGCCAGAAGCGGGTGTTGTCGAGAAGTCCGATATCGCCATCGCGCAATATGCCGATCGATTGCTCAACCACGGGGCCAGAGACCTCGGGGATGAACATGATCTCCTTGTCCAGCACGCCTTCGACATCGCCGACAACCATGCTGGTTGACAGCACCGAGGAGCGCTGGCCCCCCGGACGCCCGAAATGCGCGAGCAGCAGCACCTTGGCGCCGGCCCCTGAGAGTTCGAGGATGGTGGGCTTGACCGCAAGGGCGCGGGTCACATCGCTGGCCGATCCGTCCTTCATCGGCAGGTTGAGATCAACCCGGACGAGCGCGACCTTGCCTGTGATGTCGCCCAGATCATCAAGTGTCTTGAAAGCCGCCATCCGTTCGCGTCCCTTCGCTCAGTCGCCTTAGAGGAACTTTGCCATCACACCGGCGGTGTCGATCATGCGGTTCGAAAAGCCCCATTCATTATCATACCAGCTCACCACGCGGGCCAGCTTGCCTTCCATGACGCTGGTCTCAAGGCTGTCCACGGTGGAGCTTGCCGGGTGGTGATTGAAGTCCGCGCTCACCAGCGGGTCGGTCGTGTAATCGAGCACGCCGTTCATCGGACCGTCGGCGGCGGCGCTGAGCGCGGCGTTGAGCTCTTCCACGCTGGTGTCGCGCTTGGGCGTGAAGGTGAGGTCGACCAGGCTGACATTGGGCGTGGGCACGCGAACCGAAGACCCGTCCAGCTTGCCGGCCAGTTCTGGCAGGACCAGGCCGACCGCGCGCGCGGCGCCGGTGGTGGTCGGGATCATGCTCTGCGCGCCGCCACGGGCCCGGCGCATGTCGGGGTGCATCTGATCGAGCATGCGCTGATCGTTGGTGTAGGCGTGGATCGTGGTCATGAAGCCGCGCTCAATCCCCACCGTATCGTTCAGCACCTTGGCGACCGGCGCCAGGCAGTTCGTGGTGCAGCTCGCGTTGGAGACGATCACGTCCTCGCCCGTAAGCGTCTCATGGTTCACGCCGTAGACGATGGTGGCCGAAACGTTCTTGGCCGGAGCCGAGATCAGCACGCGCTTGGCCCCGGCGGTGAGGTGCGGCTCCGCGGCTTCGTGGCTCTGGAAGAAGCCGGTGCATTCCAGAACGACGTCGACGCCCTGGGCTGCGTGCGGGAGATTGGCCGGATCACGCTCACTGGTGACCGCGATGCTCTTGCCGTTCACCACAATAGCGCCATCTGCGACCTCAACCGTGCCGGGAAAGCGCCCATGGGTGGAATCGTACTGGAACAGCAGCGCGTTCGCCTGCGTGTCAGCCAGATCGTTGATCGAGACAAGCTCAAGATCGTGATCGTCCCGCTCAAGCAGAGCGCGTGCGACAAGGCGTCCGATGCGACCAAAACCGTTGATGGCAACCTTTGTGGCCATTTTGAGAAACTCCTGCTTATGCGTTCAATGTGTTCAAGATTTTTGCGACAACCGCCTCGGTGGTGAAGCCGAAATGGGCAAACAAATCCTTGCCGGGCGCTGAGGCTCCGAACGTGTCGATCCCGATGTTAAGGCCGCCTGCGCCGGTGTAGCGCTGCCAGCCAAAGGTGCTGGCCGCCTCTAGGCTGACGATCAGCGCGTCTTGGGGCAGCAGATCAGCCTTGTAGGCGGGGGCCTGCTCGTCAAACAACTCGGTGCAGACCATGGATACGATATCGACGCCAACACCCTGTTCTTCCAAGGCCTTGGCGCTTTCCATCGCGAGGCCCACTTCCGAACCGGTGGCCAGGATCACAACCTTACGCGCGGCCCCAGCCGCCTTGGCGCGGTAGGCCCCCTTGGCGCTGAGGTTCTCGCCCGCCGCTTCAAGCCGGTATTGGGGCAGACCCTGACGCGAGAGCGCGAGGATCGTCGGTCGGTCCTTTTGCTCCAGCGCGACCTGCCAGCACTCCGCCGTCTCCACCGCATCGCCCGGACGCATGACGAGCACATTGGGCATCGCGCGCAAGCTGGCCAGATGCTCGACCGGCTGGTGCGTCGGCCCGTCTTCGCCAAGGCCGATGGAATCGTGCGTCATCACATAGACAACGCGCGCCTGTTGCAGCGCCGACAGCCGGATCGCGCCGCGCGCGTAATCGGTGAAGACCAGAAACGTGCCGCCATATGGGATCACGCCGCCATGCAGCGCCATCCCGTTCATCGCAGCGGACATGCCAAATTCGCGAATGCCGTAATAGACATAGCGGCCCGCATAATCGTCGGCGGTGAACGGGCCGATATCGCCCGCCTTGGTGTTGTTCGAACCCGTCAGGTCGGCGCTGCCGCCCAGCGTATCCGGCACAGCCGGGTTGATCGCCGCCAGCGCAATTTCGCTCGCCTTGCGGCTGGCGACGTTTTGCGGGGTCTCGATCAGGTTTGCAATGTGATCCTCAAGCGCCTGAGTTTCCGGCAAGTCCCCGGCCATCCGGCGCTCGAACTCCGCCTTGTGCGCTGAGGCTTCGAGCCGGGCAAACCACGCGCCCGAGGCCTCAGCCCCCGCCTCGCCGGTGGCGCGCCAGTCGGCAAGGACGTCAGCGGGAACCTCAAACGGGGCGTGCGGCCAGCCAATCGCCTCGCGCGTGCCGGCGATCTCATCGGGGCCAAGCGGCGCGCCGTGGGTGGCGCTGGTGCCCTGCTTGGTGGGCGCGCCCTTGCCGATCACGGTGCGGCAAGCGATCAGAGAGGGACGCGGATCGGCTTTCGCCTCTTCGAGCGCGCGGTCAATATCGGCAAAATCGTGGCCATCGCACTCAACAACATGCCATCCGGTCGCGGCGTAGCGCGCCTTGATGTCTTCGCTGGTTGAGAGGTCGGTCGCGCCGTCGATCGTGATGCCGTTGTCGTCCCACAGCGCATTGAGGCCGCCCAGCTTCAAATGGCCCGCGATCCCGATCGCTTCGTGGTTGATGCCTTCCATCAGGCAACCATCGCCCGCAATCACCCAGGTGCGGTGATCCACCAGCTCATCGCCAAACACCGCGTTCAAGTGCCGCTCGGCCATGGCCATGCCCACCGCCATCGCCAGGCCCTGCCCCAGCGGGCCGGTGGTGCATTCCACGCCTTCGAGCAGGAAGTTTTCCGGGTGTCCGGCGCACGGGCTTCCCAGCTGGCGAAAATTCCGGATGTCTTCCATCGTCGGCGATGCGTAGCCCGAAAGATGCAAGAGCGCGTAGATCAGCATCGAGCCATGGCCTGCCGAAAGCACAAAGCGATCCCGATCCGCCCAATCGGGCCGCGCGGGGTCAAACTTCAAGTGGCGCGCGTAGAGGACCGTGGCCGCATCCGCCATCCCCATCGGCATGCCCGGGTGCCCGGAATTGGCCGCTTGCACGGCGTCCATCGAAAGCGCGCGAATGGCGCCTGCCATGGGGCTCAGACGAGCGGCTTCGAGTGTCATGGCCAAGGTGATGTCTCCCAGTTTCAGGCACCGCGCGGTGGAGAAATTGCGGCCCCTTCTCTCACCGCCCGGCGGCCTCGTCACGCAGGCCTTTTCCTTAAGCGATTCGATGCAATGTAACGATCTGGCGCCCGCCATTGCTGAGGGTTACGGCAAGGTCAACACCATCGGCTGATCACCGGTGCAGATCACTTATCAACAGCGCGCGCCAAATCTTTGCCTTGCCAAGTCAATCTTGGTAATTGGCGCTGACATGGGCGACAGTCGCATCGATAAGGCCTTGGCGCGCATTGACGCTGCCGTGGCGCGCATTGACACCGCGCGCGCGGATGTTCTTGCCTCCGCCGCGAAACGCGTCAAAGCCGCAAGCGAAAAAGAGGGCGCAGGGTCTGCCCGTGTCATGGAACTTATCAACCGCCACGAAAAATTGCGCGAAGAGGTCGCCGACAGCTTGCGCGATCTCGACGCGCTGATTGAAGAGCTGGAGGGATAGGCTTTGCCCGAAGTCGCAATCAAGATCGGTCCGAAAACCTACAACATCACCTGCGGCGAAGGTGAGCAGGAGCGGATCATGGCTCTTGGCGCTCTGATCGCGGAAAAGCGCGCCCAGCTGGGCGCTGCGAGCGCGCCCGTGGAATCGCAGAACATGCTGTTCACCGCCTTCTTCCTCGCCGATGAGCTGAGCGAGGCGCGCGCGAGCCTTGAGCGGGCGGGCAAGGGAACCGAGGCGGTCAAGGCTGAGCTTGAGCATGAGAAATCGAAGATCGGCAGCAAGAAGGCCGAATTGCGCTCCGAGATTGAGACCCTGCGCAAATCCGAAGCGCGCGCGCGCGAAGAGCTCGCCGCGGTGAAGGCCGAGCTTGCTGAGCTGCGCGAGGCCGCCGCGCACCAGCACGACCTTTTCGGCGCGCCCGAGGATGAAGATGCAATCGCGACGAGCCTTGAGCAAATCGCCGACAAGGCTGAGGCCACCGCGCTGGCCCTGGAGGGCTCTCTGGAAGCGCCGCGCCTTGAAGACCCGCGTCCCAAGGCCTAGTTTGCATGTCGGCGGGGCTGCCCGGCACGAGCCGATTGAATATCCCTGAGGCTATAAGCAATCCAAGGGAGCTGTCCCTGTCTTGGCCCACCAGTTCGGCTGTGGGGCTGGGACATACGGCGCCCACCTGACGTTTTCGCGTCAGAGGATTTCTCTGGCAACGACCCATGGTGGTCCCGTCATTATTTGTGTTTCGCAGCGCATCCGCGCTGCGTCCTCGCTAGACGTCCTCCGCTTCGCCGTGGACACGCTGCGGGCGGGCGGTCGCCCTTGCGGCCGCTTAATGGGCCTGAAAATTGTGCAGGTGATTTGCGTGCGAGAACTCTTGAGACCGTGACAGCCACCACCAAATCCGAACTTCGCAAGCGCCTGCGCGCCGCGCGCCGGGAACACGCCGATGCGCAGCCAGAGTCGATCCGCGCGCTGTTGTTTCACGCACCTCCGCGTCCGCTTTTGGCAACAATTGGCGCGGACGCGGTTATCGGGCTCTATCACGCCACTATCGGCGAGGCTCCGGCGGCAGGATATGCGCGCTTCTTCAAGGAGCAGGGGCACACCATCGCCCTGCCCTTCTTCGAGCGCGAAGGCAGCGCAATGGGCTTTCGCGAGCACACCGATCCCTTTGCCCAGAGCGATTTGGAGCCCGGGCCTTACGGCTTGGCGCAACCCATGGCCGACGCCGCCAGCCTCGTGCCCGATATCCTGTTCGCGCCGCTGGTGGGCTTTACCGCCTCGGGCCAGCGCCTTGGGCAAGGCGGTGGGCATTACGATCGCTGGCTGGCGGAACATCCCCCGCTTCTGACGATTGGTCTGGCGTGGGATATCCAGTTGATCGAACCCGATGACGCTTTGCCTACCCAAGCGCACGACAAGGCGCTCGACGGCGTTGTCACCCCGACGCGAATGTATGGAAACCTGTGATGCGTGAGACCCCGACCTGGCGAATCCCGTTTGGCATTATCGGCCTGTTTGTGGCGCTGATGATCTATGGCGTGGTGATCGCGCGGTACGCGCCCGATCTTATCGGCCACTGGTCGGGCCTGGCGCAGACGGGGGTTTACCTGTTCCTGGGCGTTATCTGGCTGCTGCCGCTCAAGCGCTTTTTGATCTGGATGGAAACGGGAAGCTGGTCCCACCCGGAAAAGAAGGGTTAGAATGGAATTGCTCCGCTTCTTTTCGGTATTATGCCCGAAGCCTTAGATCAGAAGGAAACTCGAAGGTGCCCAAAAAAATCGTCGAAGTTGAATGCCCTCGGTGCAAAAAGAGCGACCTCACCGAGCAGCGCGACATAGGCAATAAAATCGGAGCTGGGGCGGTGGCTGGCGCTGCGGCAGGCTCGATAGTCCCTGGCTTGGGGACGGCCGCAGGCGCTTTTGTGGGGGCCGCGTGGGGTATGCTCGGCGCGAAGGCCATCGAAGACCGCTACAAATGCGGCTATTGCGAATACACATGGGGAACGCATTTGGAGTAACCGTGACAAACACGGATATTACTCCGACGAAATCGAAAAATGTCCCAAGTGGCGCGAGTGACGGGACTCGAACCCGCGACCCTCGGCGTGACAGGCCGATACTCTAACCAACTGAGCTACACCCGCGCAATCTCGGCGGTGAGCGCCTCTTGGGAAGCCGGGCCTCTAAGGCACGGTGTTGAGGCTGTCAACGCACCTGCAGGCCCTTTTTGAACTTTATTTCCAGCCCTAGTCCGAGAGCAGCAAAACTGGCGTTTCGATGAGCGTCTTGATGTCCTGGATGAAGCTGGCCGCGTCATAGCCGTCAACGACGCGGTGATCGCAGGAGATCGAGATGTTCATGAGCTTGCGCTTTTCAATCCGCTCCGCGCCATCGGGGCCGGTCACGAACATGGGCCGCTCGATGATGCGGTTGGGGCCGATAATCGCGACCTCGGGCCGGTTGATCACGGGCGTTGTCGCCACCCCGCCAAGGGGGCCAAGCGAAGTGATCGTGAGCGTTGAACCCGAAAGCTCCTCGGACTTGGCCGAGCCATCGCGCGCGGCGCTGGCCAGCCGCCCGATCTCGCTGGCGAGCTGCCACAGATTGCGGCTCTGCGCCTCGCGAATGACGGGGACGATCAGGCCGTTATCGGTCTGCGTCGCCATGCCCAGATGCACGCTGCCGTGCCGGGTGACAACGTTCGCTTCATCGTCATAGCGCGCGTTGATCATCGGGTAATCAGGCAGCGTCTTGCAGATCGCGGTGATCAGCAGCGGGAGCAGGGTCAGCTTGGGCTTGGCGCCTCTGTTGGCGTTTAAATCGCCGCGCATCCGCTCAAGCTCGGTGACGTCGCACTCCTCCACATAGGTGAAGTGCGGGATGTGGCGCTTGGAAGCGCTCATGTTCTGAGCGATGCGCTTTCGAAGGCCGATGACCTTGATCACCTCATCGCCGCGCACCGCGCCAGCGGGGCTGAACCCTCCGCCTGCGTTGTAGGCCAGGAACTGGTCGAGATCGCCGTGGCGCACGCGTCCGTCTTCGGCGGGCTTTACCTGCGCCAAGTCAACGCCGAGATCCGCCGCGCGCTTGCGCACGGCGGGGCTTGCGAGAACCTTGACCGAGGGCTGAGCGGTATCGGGTGCTGGCGTTGGAGCCGGGGCCGGAGTGGGTGCGGGTGCGGGCGCGGGCGCGGGAGCCTCTTTGACAACCGGCTCAGCGGCGGGTTCCGGCGGTGCCTCTTGCGCAGGCTCAGGATCATCCTGTGCAGGATTATCCTGTGCCGGATCATCCTGCTCGCCCTCAACCTCGATCACCAGCAGCATGGAACCGACCGCGATCGTATCGCCCAGTTCGCCCGCCACTTCGAGAACGGTTCCGGTTACCGGGCTCTCGATGTCGATCGTCGCCTTGTCGGTCATGACGTCAACCAGGTGCTGGTCTTCCTCGACCGCATCGCCAACTTTGACGTGCCACTCGACGATCTCGGCCTCGGCAACGCCTTCGCCCACATCGGGCATGTTAAAAGTGAATTTTTTCATCGCGTTCACTCGCTCAAAATCTTGTCCAGCGCTTCGCCAATGCGAACAGGACCTGGGAAATAGGCCCATTCCAGGCTGTGCGGATAGGGTGTGTCAAAGCCGGTGACGCGTTCCACCGGAGCCTCAAGGTGATAGAAGCAGCGTTCGGTGACGAGCGCGGACAATTCCGCGCCAAACCCGCTGGTGCGGGTGGCCTCGTGCACGATCAGGCACCGGCCGGTCTTTTTCACCGAGGCTTCAATCGCCTCGATGTCGAGCGGAACGAGCGTGCGCAGGTCAAGGATATCGGCTTCGATACCCTTGGCCTCGCACACCGCCTCAGCGACATGGACCATCGTGCCGTAAGTCAGCACTGTCACCTGATCGCCCTCAATCACATGGCGCGCTTTGCCGAGCGGGATTTTGTAGTAGCCTTCGGGAACCACGCTGTCCTTGTGCTTCTTCCACGGCTCAACCGGCTTGTCGTAATAGCCAGAGAAGGGCCCGTTATAGATGCGCTTGGGCTCGAAGAAGATGACGGGGTCGTTGTCCTCAATCGAAGCGATCAGCAGGCCTTTGGCGTCATAAGGCGTCGCCGGGATCACCGTCTTTAGCCCGGCGACGTGGGTGAAAAGGCTTTCCGGGCTTTGGCTGTGGGTCTGACCCCCGAAGATCCCGCCGCCAAAGGGCGAGCGCACCGTCATCGGCGCGATGTATTCGGTGGCGGAGCGATAACGCAGCCGCGCGGCTTCGGAGATAAGCTGATCAAGGCCGGGATAGATGTAGTCGGCGAACTGGATTTCGGGCACTGGGCGAAGGCCATAGGCGCCCATGCCAACAGCGACGCCGATAATCCCGCATTCGTTGATCGGCGTGTCGAACACGCGCGTCTTGCCGTGCTTTTCCTGAAGGCCCGCAGTGCAGCGGAAGACGCCGCCAAAATAGCCGACATCCTCGCCCATCACGATCACATCATCGTCACGCGTGAGCATCACGTCGAGCGCTTCGTTGATCGCCTCAATCATGTTGAGCCGCCGGCCATTTGCCATGGAGCCATTTACCATGGCGGTGTCCTGTTCCCCGGTTCCTGGGTTGGCATTGGCTTCAACCGGCGCGCTCATTGACCGCCTCCCTTGCCCGCAAAGTCCTTCGGGTGCTGGCTGGGCCACTTCACCTTGCGTTCACGCGTCGCTTGTTCGGCTTGCTCTTCAAGGTGCCAGGGCAGGTCTTCAAACACGTCTTCGAACATGGTGTGGAAGGGATGGTGCAGGCCGTGGCCCAGAATGCCGTTCTTTTCCGCTTCCTTGGTGGTGGACTTGACCTCGTCAGCGCAGGCCTTGTCCATCGCGGCCTGACGGTCCTCATCCCACTCGCCGATGGCGATGAGGTGATCCTTTAGGCGCATCACCGGATCGCCCAGCGGCCATTCCTCGCGTTCCTGCGCGCTGCGATAGCCGGTGGGGTCGTCCGAGGTGGAGTGCCCCTCGGCGCGGTAGGTGAAGTATTCGATCAGCGTCGGGCCAGCGTTGGCGCGCGCGCGGTTAGCGGCCCATTGCTGCGCTGCGTAGCAAGCGAGAGCATCGTTCCCGTCAACGCGCAGTCCCGCCAGCCCATAACCCAGAGCGCGCGCGGCGAAGGTCGTGCGCTCAGCGCCTGCAAAACCGCTAAAGCTCGAAATCGCCCACTGGTTGTTGATCACGTTCAAGATCACCGGCGCGTTGTAGACGGTGGCAAAGGTGCAGGCGGAGTGGAAGTCGCCTTCCGCGGTCGAGCCCTCGCCCACCCACGTCGCGGCAATCCGGCTGTCACCCTTGATCGCGCTCGCCATTGCCCAGCCAACCGCTTGCGGGGTTTGCGTGGCAAGATTGCCCGAGATGCTGAAGAAGCTGTGCTCGCGGCTGGAATACATGATCGGCAGCTGGCGGCCCTTCAGCTTGTCGCCCTTGTTGGAATAGATCTGGTTGATCATCTCGATCAAAGGATAGCCGCGCGCGATCAGCACGCCTTGCTGGCGATAGCTGGGAAAGACCATGTCATCGCTCGCCAGCGCCATCGAGGCGGCAACCGAAGTGGCCTCTTCGCCGGTGCACTTCATGTAGAAGCTGGTCTTGCCCTGACGCTGCCCGCGAAACATGCGCTCATCAAACGCGCGCACCATCGCCATATGGCCCAGCATCGCGCGCAAGGTTTCCGGATCAAGCTTGGGGTCCCACGGGCCGTGCGCCTGGTTGTCATCACCCAGCACGCGCACCAGGCCATAGGCGAGGTCCTTCATGTCTTCCGGCTTCGTCGCCTCGTCCGGGCGCGGCTGATCGCCGGGCTGACCAATGTCGATATCAGAGAAATCCGCAGCGTCTCCAGGCCGAAACTTGGGCTCAGGCACGTGCAGCGCCAGCGCGGGGCGATTGTCTCCGGAGGGCGAGTTTGTGTCAGCCGGATCGGCCATAGGCGGGCTCTTTATCACGAGTGCTAGAGCACAAGGCCTATGTCAGCGATTTTAGGCGGTCAAGCGATGGTCATCACACCGCAACAGGGGCCTTGATCGGAGGTAAAGGCGCGTAATCATCGACCCGAAAATCCTCGATCCGGTAGTCGAAAATTGTTTCAGGCTTTCGCGTGATTTCCAGCGTCGGGTGCCCTTGGGGTTCGCGAGTCAGCTGTTCTTCGATCAGCGCTTCGTGGTTGAGGTAAAGGTGCGTGTCGCCGCCCATCCAGACAAGCTCGCCCGGCTCGTACCCGGTTTGCTGCGCCAGCATCCGGGTCAGCAGCGCGGCCGACCACAGGTTGAACGGCAGGCCCAGGGCGACATCGCACGAACGCTGATAGAGCAGGCAATTGAGGCGATCCCCCGCCACGTGAAACTGATAGGTCTTGTGGCAGGGCGGCAGCGCCATCTGATCGAGCTGCGCAACGTTCCAGCCCTCGATGATGTGGCGGCGGCTGCCGGGATTGGTTGTCAGGCTCTCCACCACTTGCGCCACTTGGTTGACGCCCTCGCCCTTCTCATACAGTCCATCGGGGCGGTAGCGATAGGTCGGCCAGTCGACCCATTGCTTGCCATAGACAGGCCCCAGATCGCCCCATCTCTTGGCGAAGGCTTCATCCTCGGCGATGCGAGCGATGAAATCGTCGAGCGCGATATCCTCGCCCGTCGCCTTCACATAGGCGGAGTGCGGCCATTCGTTCCAAATCTTCACACCTTGCAGCACAAGCGGGCGGATATTGGTGTCGCCGGTGAGGAACCACAGCATCTCGCGCGTCGCGGTCTTCCAATAAACCCGCTTGGTGGTGAGCAGCGGCATGGCCCCGCCCGCCAGATCAAACCGAAGCTGCGCACCGAAGATCGAACGCGTCCCCACACCGGTGCGGTCGGCGCGCTCTGAGCCGGTCTCCCAGATCGTGCGCATCAGATCGAGATATTGGTGCTCTGGGTGTCCCGGCCCCTCAAGCTGCGAGGGAATCGTTTCGGGAAGGTGAAGGCTCGCCATGGCTCAATCTATACGTGCGCAAATGCCCGCTTGCCACCTTGGCTATCCACACCTATAGGCACGCGCCTTGCCTCGAGCCGCCGAGACCGACTCTCGCGCTGGCACGACACGGTCGGGGAGTAGCTCAGCCTGGTAGAGCACTGTCTTCGGGAGGCAGGGGCCGGAGGTTCGAATCCTCTCTCCCCGACCAATTTTTTCACATCGCGGCGCGGATCATCGCTTCGAACTCTTCAGCCGACGCTTTGCGCGGATTGCCACGTGCGGCGAGGTCCATCTGCGCGTATTTGACCATTTCGGCGATGTCGCTTTCCTCGATGCCCATTTCGGCAAGACCCGAGGGGATGCCGATAGCCGCGTTCATGCCCTCGATCGCTTCGGCAAGGTCCGCGCCCGGCTCCAGCCCCATGGCGCTGCGCAGGCGGACATATTTATCCTCGCACACCTCCTGGTTGAAGCGCAGCACCGTGGGCAGGAACACCGCGTTCAAAGTACCATGATGTGGGTTTAGACGGCGAATGCGACCGGCGGCGTGGCTCATCGCGTGGACCGCACCCAGCCCCTTGATAAACGCCATCGCGCCTTCGGTGGAGCACATCATCATCTGCCAGCGCGCTTCGCGGTCTGACCCGTCCTTCACCGCGCGTTCCAGATATTGCCAGCCGCGCCACAAGCCATCGAGCGCCACGCCATCGGCCGGCGGATTGGGAGCCGCCACCAAGAACGCCTCAATGCAGTGCGTGATCGCGTCCATACCGGTCGCCGCCGTCATCATTGGCGGCAGGCCCATGGTAAGTTCCGGATCGCAGATCGCCGCGCGCGGGATGAAGAGCGGGCTGGCAAAGGTCATCTTGCGCCCGTCTTCCAGGATGATGACGAAGCCGACCGACACTTCGCTGCCCGTGCCCGAAGTGGTGGGCACCGCGATCAGCGGGGCGACGGTCTTGATCAGGCGCGCGCCGCCTTCCAGCGGATCGTATTGCGCCAGCGGGCCGCCGCTTCCGGCGAGCAGGCCCACTGCCTTGCCCAGATCCATGGAGGAGCCGCCGCCCAGCGCCACGATGCCATCGCAGCCTTCGCTCATATATTGCTCAAGCGCGGCTTTGACCGCTTCTTCGGTCGGGTTTCCGGGTGTTCCGTCGAACACGCTCGGCGCAAAGCCCTCGCCGATCGCGCTCACGACCGTGTCGACCACGCCGGCGGCCACCAGTCCGGCATCGGTGGCGATGAAAGGCTTGGTGATGCCCGCTTTCTTGAGCTCTTTGGGCAGCAATTCCAGCGCGCCAAAG
>JBCBYM010000219.1:0-3524 GCA_039815865.1 Pseudomonadota bacterium | reverse complement strand
CCTTACCGGGTCGGATCAAACACCAATTTGCCCACCAATTCGCGTCGGGCCATCGCCTCAAACCCTTGGCGCCACTTGGATAGCGGCAGGATCTCCGATACCGCGGGCGTGATCGCCCCGGCTTCGGCGAGGTCGCGGATCGCGGTGCGGATTGCTTGGCCTCGTTGGGGAAAGCGCCGCGCATATTCCCCAGCGCGCAGACCCACAATCGAAAAGCCCTTGATGAGCGGAATGTTGGTCGTGATCTGTGGAATACGCCCGCTTGTGAACCCGCACACGACAAGCTTGCCAGAAAAGCTCACGCAGCGTGTGCACTCATCGAATACGTCGCCGCCGACATTGTCGAACACGATATCGCATAGCCTGCCTTGCGTGATCTCGGCCACTCCCTCTCGAAAGCGGCCTTCGCTCACAAGGACGTGATCGGGTGAGGCAAGTCGCCTGATCGAGGACGCTTTGGTTTCGACGCCCGTAGCGGCGAGTGTGGTTGCTCCCAGCGCGTTGGCCAAGTCTATCGCTGCGAGGCCTACGCCTCCGCTTGCGCCGGTAACCAAGGCCGACTGCCCCTTTTGAAGGCCGCCAAGCTCAACCAGGCCTGTGTAAGCGGTCGAATAGGCTGCTCCCATGGCCGCCCCTTGCGCGAAGCTGAAATTGGCTGGGACCGGCGAAAGGCCCTTTGAAGGCAGGCTCGCAACTTGAGCAAAGGCGCCAGTTTTGTGGCCGCCCATCACTCGATCGCCCGGTGCAAAGCCGCTATCGGGGTCACACTCGATCACTTCGCCCGCGCATTCGAGGCCGCTAATGAAGGGCAGGTCGGGTTTGAACTGATACTTGCCCTTGGTCATCAAGAGATCGGGGAAATTCAGGGATGCAGCGTGCACGCGCACCAGCGCCTCCCCTGGCTTGCGCTGAGGTGCGGGGACGTCCGCCAGCGACACGCCCGAAAGGTCTTCGCTTAAGCTCTCAACGCGTATGGCTCTCATAGGGGGTTAGAAATTGTCCTTGCCCGCTCGCAGGGCCGCGAATGTCTCGTGCGGTTCGTTGCCGCCCCATTTGGCTTGAAGCGCGGGGTCGTCCGCGCGCAGGAAAGGGTTGGTGGCGAGTTCGCGGCTGAGCACTGTGGGCACGGTCGGTTCACCCTTGGCTCGCTTGGCGTCGATCTCTGCAACGTATTCCTGAAGGTCGGTGTTGTCCGGATCGGCATGGATCGCGAACTTGGCGTTGGCCTGGGTGTATTCGTGCGCGCAATAGAGCGTTGTCGCGGTGGGCATGCGCCGAATGCGATCAAGGCTCGCCCAGAATTGTGTAGGTTCGCCCTCGAACATGCGCCCGCAACCCAGCGCAAACACCGCATCGCCTACGAAGGCAATGCCCTCTTCAACGATGTGAAACGCCACATGGCCGTTTGTGTGACCCGATACGTCGATCACTTGGGCTGTGTGTTCACCGAGATTGACCGTGTCACCATGCTCGACGACGCGGTCGATCTTGGAGATCTTCTCAACCTCTTTGGGAGCCAGAATCCGCGCACCTGTTGCCTCGACGATCTCAGCGTTCCCGCCCGCGTGATCGGGATGCCAGTGGGTGTTCCAGATATGCGTGATCGTCCAGCCCTTGGCTTCGGCTTGGCGCAGATACTCCTTCGCATCGGGCGTATCGATCGCGGCGGTCTCCCCGGTCACTGAGTTGTGAAGCAGGAAGCCGTAATTGTCGGACAGGCAGGGAAATTGGTGAACGTGCAGCATGGGGCGGGATCCTCTCTTGATGCACGAGGATACAGCTGTGCGTTCCAACTGAAAAGGCCCGCCTGCATCGTGTGCAGACGGGCCCTTTCGATGTGGCTGAAGCCAATGATGGAGGCCTTAGGCCTTAGTCGTCGGACTTCTTGAGCGCTTCGCCCAGAATGTCGCCCAGCGACGCGCCCGAATCGGACGAGCCGAACTGCGCCACGGCTTCCTTCTCTTCGGCGATCTGACGCGCCTTGATCGAGAAATTGGGCTTCTTCGAGCGGTCAAAGCCAGTGACCATCGCATCGACCTTGGCACCGACCTGGAAGCGGTCGGGGCGCTGCTCGTCACGGTCACGGCCGAGATCCGAACGCTTGATAAAGCCGGTCGCGCCGTCGTCGCCAACCTGCACTTCGAGGCCGCCATCGCGCACTTCGAGCACGGTGACCGTCACCGTCTGGTTCTTGCGCAGCGTGCCAGCGGCTTGCGCGCCCGCTTCGGTCGGAGCGCCCTTCTCGAGCTGCTTCATGCCAAGGCTGATGCGTTCCTTCTCGACATCGACGTCGAGAACAACCGCCTTGACCTCTTCACCCTTGCGGTGAAGCGCCAGCGCGTCTTCGCCCGAAATGCCCCAGGCGATATCCGACATGTGGACCATGCCATCGACATCGCCGTCGAGGCCGATGAACAGACCGAATTCGGTGGCGTTCTTGACTTCGCCGGCAACTTCGCTGCCCACCGGGTGCTTTTCGGCGAACTCGTCCCACGGATTGCGCTGAGCCTGCTTGAGGCCAAGCGAGATGCGACGCTTGTCGCTGTCGACCTCGAGGACCATCACGTCGACCTCTTGGCTTGTGCTGACGATCTTGCCGGGGTGCACGTTCTTCTTGGTCCAGCTCATTTCCGAGACGTGGACAAGGCCTTCGATGCCCGCTTCCAGCTCCACAAAGGCGCCGTATTCGGTGATGTTGGTGACCATGCCCGACAGCTTCGCGCCGACCGGATACTTGGCCGCGACACCGTCCCACGGATCGCTTTCCAGCTGCTTCATGCCCAGGCTGATGCGCTGCGTTTCGGCGTTGATGCGCACGATCTGGACCGTGACCGTCTGACCGATCTCGATGATCTCGCTGGGGTGGTTGACGCGCTTGTAGCTCATGTCGGTGACGTGGAGCAGGCCGTCGATACCGCCCAGGTCCACAAAAGCGCCGTAATCGGTGATGTTCTTGACCACACCTTCGATCACCTGACCTTCGGCCAGCTTGTCGATCAGTTCGCTGCGCTGTTCGGCGCGCGTTTCTTCAAGCACGGCGCGGCGCGAGACCACGATGTTGCCGCGGCGACGGTCCATCTTGAGGATCTGGAAGGGCTGCGGCACTTCCATGAGCGGAGTGACGTCGCGCACCGGGCGGATGTCGACCTGGCTTCCGGGAAGGAAGGCGACAGCGCCGTCGAGGTCAACGGTGAAGCCACCCTTGACGCGGCCAAAGATGCGGCCTTCGACGCGCTTGCCTTCGCCAAATTCGTTTTCGAGCTTGTCCCAGGCGGCTTCGCGACGGGCGCGGTCGCGGCTGAGCATCGCTTCGCCATCGGCGTTTTCGACGCGGTCGACATAGACTTCGACTTCAGAGCCCACGGCCAGGCCGTGATCGTCTTCGCCGCGCGCAAATTCCTTGAGGTTGACGCGGCCTTCGCTTTTGAGGCCGACATCAATGACGGCGTGACCGGCTTCGATCGCGGTCACGGTGCCCATGACGACGCGGCCTTCAAAGCCGTCTTCGCCAGCGCCGCCGAGTT
>JBCBYM010000218.1:0-3645 GCA_039815865.1 Pseudomonadota bacterium | reverse complement strand
GCCATTACTTTTCGCCTCCCAGATGCGAGGTGTCGCCCATGCGCGCGACGACCTTGGTCTTGATCGGCAGTTTCATCGCGGCGCGTTCAAACGCGAGCGCGGCGACCTGGCCGTCAACACCGTCGAGTTCAAACAGGATACGGCCCGGCTTCACGCGCGCGGCCCAGTATTCCACCGAGCCCTTGCCCTTACCCTGACGCACTTCGGCTGGCTTTTTCGACACCGGCACGTCAGGGAAGACGCGGATCCACAGGCGACCCTGACGCTTCATAGCGCGGGTGATCGCACGGCGAGCCGCTTCGATCTGGCGCGCGGTGATACGCTCAGGTTCCATCGCCTTGAGGCCATAGGAGCCAAAGTTCAGCGTGGTGCCGCCCTTGGCATCGCCTTTGATCTTGCCCTTGAAGGCCTTGCGATATTTGGTTTTCTTCGGTTGAAGCATTGTCTCTTACCTATTGATGCGGTCCAACTCAGCGAGCCGGACGCACTCCCGAAGTTTGCGATTCCATCATCAGACGGTCCTGCGCGGTCGGATCGTGACCCAGGATCTCGCCCTTGAAGACCCACACCTTGATGCCGATGATGCCGTAAGCGGTGAGCGCTTCAGCTTCAGCGTAATCAATGTTGGCGCGCAGCGTGTGCAGCGGCACACGGCCTTCGCGATATTGCTCAACGCGGGCGATTTCCGCGCCGCCCAGACGGCCACCGCAGACGATCTTGATGCCTTCAGCGCCCAGACGCATCGCCGACTGCATCGCGCGTTTCATGGCGCGGCGGAAGGCAACGCGGCGGATCAGCTGATCCGCAATGCCTTGCGCCACCAGCTTGGCGTCGATTTCCGGCTTGCGGATCTCAACGATGTTGAGCTTCACTTCGCTGTCGGTCATCGCCGAAAGCTTGGCGCGCAGCTTTTCAATGTCCGCGCCCTTCTTGCCGATGATGACACCGGGACGAGCCGCATAGATCGACACCCGGCACAGCTTGGCCGGACGCTCAATCACCACCTTCGAAATCGCCGCCTGCGGCAGGTTCTTGGTGATGTACTTGCGGATCTCGATGTCTTCCTTGAGCTGGCCGGCATAGTCGCGGCCTTCCGCGTACCAGCGGCTGTCCCAAGTGCGGTTGATCTGCAGGCGCAGACCGATCGGATTGCTCTTCTGGCCCATCTTACGCCTCTTCCTCTTCCTGCTCGCGAACGACAATGCGCAGCTTGCTGAACGGCTTCAGGATGCGGGTCGACTTTCCGCGACCGCGCGTGTGAAAGCGCTTCATCGTGATCGACTTGCCCACGCTCGCTTCGGCGACGACCAGCGCGTCGACGTCGAGATCGTGGTTGTTTTCCGCGTTGGCGATGGCTGATGCCAGAACCTTCTTGGCATCCTTGGCCATTCCCCGCTTGGAGAATTCCAGGATGTTGAGCGCGTCCTCGGCCTTCTTGCCGCGGATCAGCTGCGCCACCAGGTTCAGCTTCTGAGCCGAGCCACGGATCTGCGTGCCCACGGCCAAAGCCTCGTTGTCAGCAACGCGGCGGGGTGCTTTTGCCTTGCCCATTATCGCTTGCCCTTCTTGTCCGCCGCGTGGCCAGGGAAGTAACGCGTGGGCGCAAACTCACCGAGCTTGTGACCGACCATTTCTTCCGAAACCGAGACGGGGATGAATTTGTGACCGTTGTAGACGTTGAACGTGAGCCCAACGAATTGCGGCAGGATGGTCGAGCGACGCGACCAGGTCTTGATCGGCTTGCTGCTGCTCGCTTCCTGTGCGTCCTCGGCCTTCTTCAGAAGGCTGAGTTCGACAAACGGACCTTTCCAGACGGAACGTGCCATGTCTGCTTACCTCTTCTTCTTCGCGTGGCGCGAACGGATGATCATTTTGTCCGTCTGCTTGTTCTTGCGGGTGCGGGCGCCCTTGGTCGGCTTGCCCCACGGCGTCACCGGGTGACGACCACCCGAGGTGCGACCTTCACCACCACCGTGCGGGTGATCGACCGGGTTCTTCGCGACACCGCGCGTCAGCGGGCGACGGCCCTTCCAGCGGGTGCGACCGGCCTTGCCGAAATTCTGGTTCTGGTTGTCGGGGTTCGAGACCGCGCCAACCGTTCCCATGCAATCGGCCCGCAGGTAACGCTGCTCGCCCGAGTTCAGACGCACGATGACCATGCCGCGGTCACGACCGACGATCTGGACATAAGCGCCAGCGCTGCGAGCGATCTGACCGCCCTTGCCCGGCTTCATCTCGACATTGTGACAGATCGTGCCAACCGGCATCTGACCCATCAGCATCGCGTTGCCCGGCTTGGTGTCGGTCTTCTCACCGGCCACCACCGTGTCACCAACAGCGAGGCGCTGCGGGCAGATGATGTAAGCGAGCTCGCCATCTTCGTACTTCAGAAGCGCGATGAAAGCGGTGCGGTTGGGGTCGTATTCGATCCGCTCGACGCTCGCGGGGACATCCCACTTGCGACGCTTGAAGTCGATGAAGCGATACTTCTGCTTGTGACCGCCAGCGATACCGCGCGAGGTCACGTGACCCTTGTTGTTGCGGCCACCGGTCTTGCGCTTGCCTTGCGTGAGCGACTTGACCGGACCGCCTTTATGGAGGCCCGACTTGTCGACCAGGATCAGGCCACGGCGCGCCGGGCTTGTCGGTTTGTAGTTCTTGAGTGCCATGATCTAGATCCGCCTCAGATACCGGTGGTGATGTCGATCATCTCGCCATCCGCGAGAGTGACGACAGCCTTCTTGAAATCCGAACGCTTGTAGGGCTTGCCCCGCCAGCGCTTCGTCTTTCCCTTGGTGACGATGGTGTTCACGCTTGCGACCTTCTTGTCGTAGATCGCTTCGACCGCTTCCTTGATCTGCGGCTTGGTCGCGTCATTCGCGACCTTGAACACAACCGCGTTGTTCTCCGAGGCCAGCGTTGACTTCTCGGTGATGTGCGGCGCGAGGATCACGTCATAGTGCCGCGCGTCGATGCTGTCCTTCTTAGCCATTGAAGCGCGCCTCCAGCTTGGCGACCGCGTCCTTGGTGAGGACCAGCGTGTCGTGGTTGAGAATGTCGTAAACGTTGGCGCCCGCAGCCGGCATCACATTGACGCCCACCAGGTTGCCAGCGGCCTTGGCGAAATCATCGTTGATGGCTTCCCCATCGATCACGAGGACCTTGCCGTTAAAGCCCGCCTTGTCGAAGTGGCCCTTCAGAGCCTTCGTCTTGGCTTCGCCCAGCTCAAGGCTGTCGACCACAACCAAACCGTTAGCGGCCTTGGTCGAGAGCGCCATCTTGAGGCCAAGAGCGCGGACCTTCTTGTTGAGCGACGGGTTAAAGTCGCGCTTGCGCGCCCCGTGAGCCTTACCACCGCCGATAAAGATCGGAGCCCCGCGGTCACCGTGACGTGCGCCGCCCGAACCCTTCTGCGCGCCGAACTTCTTGCCGGTGCGAGCCACATCCGAACGCTCACGCGTTGGGCGGGCGGTCGCGCGGCGCTTTTCAAGCTGCCAGGTTACGATGCGGTGCAGGATGTCTGCACGCGGTTCAACGCCGAACACATCGTCATTCAGCTCGATATCGCCCGAGGCTTTCCCGCCAGCGAAGACAATGGGGAGGGCTAAGCCATGAAGGTGAAGGTCCAGAAAATCGACGGGAAAG
>JBCBYM010000217.1:0-3663 GCA_039815865.1 Pseudomonadota bacterium | reverse complement strand
GGCCGTCCTCATCCTGCCAGTCATCGGCTTCGATATTGTCGGTCTGGAATTCGCGATTGTAGTAGGAGATGCCGCCTGACACCCCAAAATTGTCGGTCAGCTTCGTGGCGAAGTCAAAGCCGAGATCGGCGGTGAACGTGTCGCGAAGCTCGTTATAGCTGCCGCCCAGCTTGGCAACGAACAGGTCCTTCTTGCGGTCAAAGGCGCTGGTCGTCTGGATCTGGATCGAGGCGCCGATCGTGTCAGCGTCCATATCCGGCGTGAGCGATTTCTTGACCTCGATGCTCTCAATGATCTCGCTGGAGACCACGTCGAGCGCCACGCCGCGGATATCGCCTTCGGGCGCCGGGATTCGCACACCGTTGATCGAGGTGGCGTTGAGGTTCGGATCAAGCCCGCGCACCGCCACAAAGCGACCTTCGCCCTGATCGTTGAGGACATTGATGCCCGGCAGGCGGCGAAGGCTTTCCGCCACGTTCTGGTCCGGGAACTGCCCGATGGCATCGCGCGTCAGAACATCGGACACGACATCCGACGCACGCTTGCGCGAAAGCGCAGAGGCCTGGCTCGCGCTCTGACCGATAACCAGGATCGAGGAGCCGGACTGGCCGAGGATGAAATTGCGCGTGACAACGCCGTCTGCTGGAACGGAGATCGTGTACTGGACCGTGGGTGCGCCGATATAACTGGCGACAATCGTGTAGCTGCCTTCGGGCACATCGTTGAAGACGAAGGTGCCGTCACGCTCGGTCGTGGCACGGCGGCCAAGCTCAACAATGCGAATTTCGGCTGCGCGCAGGGCGTCAACCTCGCTCGCATCCGAAACCGTGCCGCGTACCTCTCCGGCCCAGGCGGGCGCAGCAAAGCATACGGACAGCGCGGCAACAGCTCCGCCAGTGAGAAAACGAAAGCGCATGATAAACCCCCAGTTGAACTCGTGGCGGGCATCGTCCCGACCCATGGCCGGGCTCTAGGGCGCGCAATTGACTAGTGGGCGACAGTTTCATGAAGGATCGCTGACAATCACCAGCGCTATTGCGAAGGTCTTGTCATGAAAGGCGCAGCCGAGGGTCTTTCAAAGCCGCAAAGCCGGCAGAGCGTTCACCCCGCCAAGCCCTGACCTTCGTGGTCGTCCTGCGAGCGGACACTCAGCCGGGCAACAAAGCCACTTGGACTCTCCTGTCGGAACGTAATCGCCCCTTCGTGCGCGCGCGCGGCCTGATCAACAATGGCAAGGCCAAGCCCTGATCCTGATACGCCAGTGTGTGCATGGCCGCGTTTGAAGGATTGAACCATGTCCTTTGCGGTTTGGGGATCAAACCCATGCCCGCCATCGCGCACGCTGATGACGGTGTCGGCTCCCTCCTGCAAGAGCGCAAGGGAGATCGGAGCTTCCCCGTATTTCTCTGCGTTCTCCAGAAGGTTTATCACGGCGCGCCGCAGCGCGTTGTTATGGCCGACAAACGCAAGCTCAACTGGCCCGTCATAGCTGATCTGGTACTGCGCAGCGATGTCCGCCACCGCAAAGGCAAGATCGAAAGAGGTTGGCTCTTCGCCAGCTGTGCCCCGCGCGTAGTCCATAAATTGGCCGATCAGCGCGTCGATGTCTTGCACCTGGCGGTTGGCGCTTTCCTTGAGCTCGTTATCGCCATCCAGCATCTCCACCGCCAACCGCAGGCGAGCCAGAGGCGTGCGCAAGTCATGCGACAAAGCGGCCAGAGTTTCAGAGCGAACGCTTTCAGCGCGCTTGAGGCGATTGGCCATGCGGCGAAAACTGACGGCCAGCGCGGCCACTTCAACCGGCCCCTCGATACGCGAAAGCTTCACGTCACTTTCGAGATCGAGTTGGTCGGTCGCCTCGCGCAACTCCGCCAGCGGCCTGGCGATAGCTCGGCTGCCCAACAGCGAGAAGACAGTAATCAGAACAATCGTAATCAGCAGGCTGAGCACGAACCAGTCGAGCGGCGTGAGCGCGGTATCGAGGACCGCCCCGACCCAGTAATAATCCTCGCTAAATCGCAAACGAAGCCACAAAACGCGATCGGTATCTACGAACCACTCAAGTTCATCCTGATACTTCAGCTGCCGCTCAAAGCGCGACACATACATCAACTGAATCCCGTTGGCTCGGCCCTCTTGCACATCAGGCCGATTAGCCCCCGAACGGATCTCCAGATTTTGGTTGGCGGCCACTCCCGTGATCAATTGCGCACGATCGACCGGGTCCAGCTTTTCGGAGGTGCTGGCCATGGTGTTTATCCATTCCGCTGCCAGGTCCACAACTCGTGTAACTTGAGCGTTGAAGAGAAAAGCCATGAGCAAGGCGCCGGAAATTGTCGAGGCCAGCGCAATGGCCGAGGCCAGCAAGAGCGCGTTTCGGCCAAAGAGGGTTCGCGGCCACAAGCGCATCAAGTCTCGTCCTGCTTGGCAAGCATGTAGCCAACGCCCCACACGGTCTTCACCCAGGCTGGCTTGGCTGTGTCCTCACCCATCGATTTTCTGAGCCGAGTGACCTGCACGTCCACCGCGCGATCGGTCACCTCGGCGTCGCGGCCAAAGGCGTGATCGATGATCCGCGCGCGCGACACCGGGCGTCCCCAATGCGACGCAAGGACGCTCAAAAGAGCAAACTCGCGCGAAGATAAACCGATCGACTGACCATCTCGAGTGAGAGACATAGCATCGACGCTGAGCACATAGGGACCAAAGCGGATCGGCGCATCGGTCGAGTTGCGTGGACCGGTGCCTGAGGCTCGCTTGAGGATCGCGCCGATCCGAGCCACCAGTTCACGCGGTTCAAACGGCTTGGCGAGGTAATCGTCCGCGCCCATCTCTATCCCGATGATCCGGTCAATCGGATCACCTTTTGCGGTTAGGATGATGATCGGGATGTCCTCACCATCCGCGCGCAGGCGTCGGCAGGCGGAGAGCCCATCTTCACCGGGCATCATCAGATCAAGCACCATCAGATCGTAACGCTCTCGGTTCAGCATGCGATCGATCCCGCTCGCATCGGGGGCCGTGCGCACGTCATAGCCATTGCCGCTGAGATAGCGCTGTAACAGCGTTCGCAGCTCTGCGTCGTCATCGACGACCAGCACGCGGCCTTTCGAATTGGTCATGGGCGCTCCTTGTAAAGCTCCGTCTTCCTCCGCTCCAGCTTCGCTTATCGTATTGGAACAGAAGAAGGCGAACGCAAAGACGGCAACATATTGCAAAGTGTTACGGCTCGGTGATTCCGAAATATCGCGTAACACACTCACGGCCAGTTGAAATTTCCATGCAACGCCTGCCCTCCAGATGAAGGCTCAGGAAGCAGCGCACGACTGCTTCGCTTCAGGGAACTCAAAAAGGGCAAACCAAATCATGTTCAAACCACACCCATCGATCAAACCCATGATCCTGCTTGCCGCAAGCGCTGGCATAATGTCAGCCAGCAACGTGGCCGCTGCACCGGTCACACACACTGGCCCGAGCCTTCTCCAAGACGCTCGTTCTTTCGCCCAACCCAAGCCCGGTGAGCGCCGCACCCAGCGCACCAAGCGTGTGTCGCCAACCGGCGAGCGCGCTCAGACGCTCCAGCAGGGCCAGGGCGAACGCACAGCCCAACGCACCGAGATTTACGAGCGCGCTGCCACGGTTGAAGCGAGCGAAATTCAGGCG
>JBCBYM010000216.1:0-3722 GCA_039815865.1 Pseudomonadota bacterium | reverse complement strand
CGACCCCAGCTCAACCATTTGTAAATTCCCCCAATTATCGTGGAGATCGACTCTCCAGCCTCTTTAGTCCAAGTTGGTAGCATCAACAAACGCACAGTATCAATGCGTACACCTCAATCGATTCTCCTAATGTCTCAATCTTTGAAACTTGAAAGCGCCGGGATAAGCAAAAGTTCATTGCGACCCAGAAGGCCATGGTAAACTACCTTACAGCTGTCACCGCGAGGACAGGCATACTCGGTTCTTGCCAGTCTCGATTGGCAACCTGAAAGCGAGCGTCTGGTCGGCATCGCAATAGGCATAAGCGAAACCTTCCGAGCCATTTTCTCCTCT
The DNA here is from genome assembly GCA_039815865.1 of Pseudomonadota bacterium. GTDB lineage: Bacteria > Pseudomonadota > Alphaproteobacteria > Sphingomonadales > Sphingomonadaceae > Erythrobacter. Next base: position 3,389 of record JBCBYM010000216.1, on the reverse strand, counting down.
TTACGCATCCGCCTGCGCCTCAGTCTCTGGCGCAGACTAGCGGCTGAAACTGGGTCGTGAGCCGAATGGCGGCTTTTGGCTGCGAGTTTAGTGAGGCGGTCAGACCGCTTTCAGCGCCCCTCTTTGGGGCGAAGAGAGGCTGCTATTGGGGGTGAAAGCGGACGCTAGCCGGGGGGCGCCATGAAGCCCAGGTCGGGGGTCGCGAATCGACCCACGTTTGGAGCAATGCTCGACAGTTCTGAGGGCGCGACACCGAACCACCGCGCAAGCGTGGATGAGTACTCGTCAACCGAGACGCTTGGCAGAAGCCTGCCCCGACCCACCTGATCGTTGCCTTCCACCGAAACTTCGGGTGCGCGCCCATAGAACCGGCCACCATTAACCGCTCCACCAAGAATGAAGTGAAAAGCGCCCCACCCGTGATCCGATCCGTCGCCGTTCGAAGCGAGCGTTCGGCCAAAATCGGAAGCGGTAAACGTCGTCACCTGATTGGCCACGCCCAGCTCAAGCAGCGAGCGATAAAACGTGTCCATTGCGAAATCGACCTGCGCCAAAAGGCCTTCATGCTGGCCGATCAGCCCGTCGTGATTATCGAACCCGCCCATCGAAACCATGAAGACCTGGCGTTTAACCCCCAAATCACCGCGCGCCGCAATCATCGAAGCGACCGTCCGCAATTGGCCTGCCAGACCATTGTCCGATCCGAAATCGGTGTTCACCGTGGTGTTCGCCAGCGCATCGTTCACAAACCCGCCAAACGTGATCGAGCGATCGTTAATCGAGGCGTGATCGGCGGCAAGGATGTTGCCTGTCCCGGTGCGCAGGATGGTATCGAGCGCCTCGGCCGCCGCGCTTGATCGGTAAAGGCGATTGTTGCGCAAAGGGCGAAACAGTGTCGCACCGTTGCCAGACACTTTGTACGGCACCGCTTCGTCGCCGCTCAGAAAAACCGCATTGCCTGTGGCGTTTATGGCCGTGAACATCGCGTTAGTGTTGGCGCTTTGCGCCAAATCGCTCATCCGCCCGCCCCAGCCCGTAGGCGCGCCTTCGGGTTGCGAGCTTTGCCAGGTGGATTGTTGGTCGTTGTGCGAAAACAGCTTGGCTGGGCGCGGTACGCTGCGATTGTCATACTGCACGCGCGTCATTGGCGCTTCGAGCGGGCCGACATTAAGCAGCGGCGCCATCACGCCTTGATCAAAGCGCGATTTGAGCGCGGGCATAGTGGGTGCGAGCGCGTAGGTCTGGTTAAACGCCAGTTCCTGATCGTCAGGCGTAGCCAGCACGGTGTTTGCCAGCGCGGAACGCGCCAGGGCGATCCCTCCGCCCTCATCGCCCTGACCCCCGCGAATAGCCGCGTAGCGTGCGTAGTTGTCAGGATCAAAGGGGATCAACGTGTTGCCATGGTCATTGCCGCCATAAAGGAACACGCACACCAGCGCCTTGTAGTCCTGCACATCGCTGAACGCGGCCGCCTCGCTGATACCGGCTAGCCCCATCGCGTAAGACGAAGCGGCGCCCATGGCCGCAAGCTGGCTCGACCGCTTTAGAAAGGCGCGGCGGGAGAGTTCGGCTTCGCGGCTGATAAACATGAAATGCGCTCTTCCCTATTTCTGGATCAGGTAATCGGTGGAAGCCATCACAAGCAGCACGCCAGCATGGACACGCCGCAGTCGATCTTCCTCTTCGCTGTCGGCGTCGATCGCGATCGAATCGATCCCGGCCTGAACGAGCCCGCGAATCTCAGCGGAGAGCTGGTTGGCGCTCAGCAGCAGATCGAGCCGGTTGACCAAGGCTTCGCTGTCATCCGCGATGGCGACTTCCGCCGAATAATCGAGCTCAACATCGGTAAACAGGAAGCCGCGTGTTTCCACAGCGAGCTCCATGAAGTTGATATAGCCTGCGACAGTTGTCTCGTTCACCAGCTGGAATTCGGGCGCGAGCAAATTGTTGTCTGCGGTTTGCGAATTGGTTGGGAAATAGGTTGGTCGAAAGAAATTGAAGACCGATGGGGGGCGCAGCGGTGACTGGCCCAGGCGGCTGCTTTGATCTGACATATCGCGCAAGATCCAATCCTCGCTGATCGAGCGCATGCCGAACGTTCGTCCCAATTGGGCGAATCGCAGCATCGGTTCGCGCAGCTTGCCAAAGCCCGGGTTCGTCACATTGGCAGGATCAAGCGCCTCGTCATCCAACACGATCGCTTTAAACACGGCGCGCAAGTCGCCGCGAACGCCGCTACCATTGTTGTCAAAAACGCTGGCCACACGCTCGACATAGGCTGGGCTGGGATTGCTGGTGACCAGTCGCTGGATCATCTGCTTGGCAAAGAACGGTCCGACATTGGGGTGCGCAAAAAGGTGATCGAGGGCCAGTCTCAGACTTTCCTCGGGTCCCGTCCCGGCCGGAATCGTCAACCCTAGAAAGCTCTTTTCTTCGGCGGAGTGAAAGCCGTCATTGCGCGGGTTTCGCCAACGCGATGGATCAGCCGTCATTGGTTGATACACGTAATCAGCGTCAGGGATTTGGCCGCCGCCGTTGGTTTCTGGCGTGAAACCGATCCCGACATAGTCATAATTATACCCGGTGAACACCTTGGCGATCCCGTTTACGTCCTCGTTGGTGTAGGTTTCAATCGGCTCGCCACCCGACAGCGTCGGCGTGCCGTCGCCGTTGAGTTCAAACAGACCGATTGTGAACAATTGCATGACCTCGCGGCCATAATTCTCATCCGGCACACGTCCCCGGCCATCGGCGCGACGATTGCCGCGCGTGTTGAGAAATACACCCATGGCCGGGTTAAGCGTAATCGCTTCAAGCAATTCGCGAAAATCCCCAAAGGCGTGTTCGTTGAGTATGTCCCAATAGGCGCCGATTGCAGGACTGCGCCACGTCAGGTTGATGCTGTTCAACGAGACGACGAAGAATTCCGACAGCGCCAGGGCAAAGCGTTTTCGCACGCTGTTTCCGCCGGTCATCAATTGCGACCAGATCATGTAGTCGCCTGTTCTGCCGTTGTTGTAATAGCGATTATCATCAACCTGGTCGAAGCCGCGGCTGGCAAGGAATTCGCGCGCGGTTTGATCATTGGCCGGCGCCATCTGCGCATCAAGCCAAGGCTCATACCCCTGATCGCTCAGCTGACTGATCGCCTGCGTGCCCGAGCCAAGCCCGACCTGCAGAAGGAACCGGCTCGCCTCGGCGTCGTTGGCAGGTTTCTTAACGGTCGGCTGCGGTGTCGGGTTGGTTCCGGTCCCACCATTGCCCCCGGAGGCGCTTGTAGTTGATCCAGAGCCTCCACCGCCGCACGCTGCAGTCGCCAGCGCGGCTAGGGCGACGCCCGCGTTGCGGATGTCGGTGCCGCGCAGGACCTCCTCGCGATTTGCCTCATC
>JBCBYM010000215.1:0-3745 GCA_039815865.1 Pseudomonadota bacterium | reverse complement strand
CGCGGCCAGAGGCGTCATGAGAGCAAGCGCGCCAAGCGCCAGACTTACAAGAGAGCTGCGGACCATTCGTCTTCCTTGAAACCTATGAGGATGCCGCCCCCAGAAGCGTTGGCATATTCGACAACGGGGCGTTTGATCAGGCTGGGGTGCTGGACGAGCAGTGCGACAGCCTTGTGACTGTCCTCGCACGCCGCCTTTTCCTCATCGGAAAGCTTGCGGAACGTCGTGCCCCGTTTGTTGAGCACCACGCCCAGCCCCTTATCCGCGATCCACGCCTCTAGCTTAGCAGCGTGTGCGCCGACCTTCTTGTAGTCGTGGAAAGCGTAGTCGAGACCGTTCGCTTCAAGCCATTTGCGCGCCTTCTTGACCGTGTCGCAATTGGGGATGCCATAGACGTCAAGGCTCATGATCGGCTCTGTTCCTTCCTTCGTGTAGGAGACACAGGTTACACAGTCCAAAACCGCAATCCCTTTGCGTTCTGCCCAAAAACGAGGGGCATCTGGCAAGGGCGACTCGCTTCATCACCATGCCCGGGAGGTCCTAGCGCGCAAGGCGCCTGTAGGACAGCGGCGCGGCGCGAAGAAGGCGATTAACCTTTTTTACAACAGTCCTGCGTAACCCTACGTGAGAACGGAGTCCCTATGTCAAAAGCCACGCTTACCTTCGCCGCCACCTTTGCGGCTATCGGCCTTGCCCTCGCCCCGGCGGCGGCGCAGGCCAAGACCCGCGCGAGCGACAGCCAGACCCGCTACACCCCCGCCCAGATTCAGACCGCCCAATCCCAACCGGGCGAAGGGCGCGCGGCGAAAGGCGAAAACATCGCCAGTTCAGGAAGCTTTCTGGCGGGCCTGCTGGTAGGCCTTTGGACTTCGGGCATTATCATGATCGTCGCCGATGCCGACGATGATGATAACCAGTCCCCCGGCGCAAACTGACCCAGCAAGCCTTTGAAAGCCGGCCGCTAACGCGCCAGATGCGCGTCGGCGATCGCCACCGCTAGGGCGTCAGCCGCGTCCGATCCGGCCAGCGCCGCGCCCGGCAAAAGCACTTTGATCATGGCCGCGACCTGGCTCTTGTCTGCGCCGCCTGTTCCCACCACCGCTTGCTTGACGCGCCGCGCCGCGTGCTCGCTCACCGTCAGCCCGGCCGCCCCGCACACCGCCAGCGCCACGCCGCGCGCCTGCGCGAGCTTCAGCGTGGATTGCGGGTTCTTGTTCACAAACACCTCTTCGCACGCCGCACGGTCCGGCGAGTGAGCATCAAGCACCGCCTGAAGACCCGCCTGCAAATGCGCAAGCCGCTCAGCCATGGGCGCTTTCGCATCGGTTGGGATCTGCCCGTTGGCGATGTGCGAGAGGCGCGAGCCTTCGCTGCGCACCACGCCCCAGCCAGTGCAGCTGAGCGATGGGTCAAGGCCTAGAATGATCATGCTGATGGCCGCCTTACAGCCCGACCATCAGCCCCAGCCGCCAGGCAATGGCCAGCAGGAAGGCAAACCCCAAGGTCAAAGCTAGAGCCCAGGCCGACCAAGTCAGATCGTGTGCCCTTTACAGGCTTTCCGCAACCGCGTCGGGGATCGCGTAATTGCCCCACACGGTCTGCACATCGTCGTCTTCCTCAAGCGTGTCGATCAACTTCAAAAGCGTGCCCGCGCCCTTTTCATCCATGTCGACGGTGAGGTTGGGTTTCCAGGCGAGCTTGACTTCCTTGGCCTCGCCCAGCGCCGTCTCCAGCGCTTTGGAAACCTCGTGCAGGTCTTCAGACGCGGTCCAGATTTCGTGGCCGTCTTCGCTGGATTCTATGTCTTCCGCGCCGGCTTCGAGCGCGGCTTCAAGGACCTTTTCCTCATCACCCGCCTCGGGGCCGTATTCGATATAGCCCAAACGCTCAAACCCATGCGCGACCGAACCTTCCGTGCCCAGATTGCCACCGTTCTTGCTGAACGCGGTGCGCACGGCGGTGGCGGTGCGATTGCGGTTGTCGGTCAAAGCTTCGACGATGATCGCGCTGCCGCCCGGGCCATAGCCTTCATAGCGCACCTCTTCGTAGTTCTCATCATCGCCAGAGCTCGCCTTGTCGATCGCGCGCTGGATATTGTCCTTGGGCATGGACTGCGCTTTGGCGGTGTTGACCGCGAGGCGCAGGCGCGGGTTCATATCCGGATCGGGCGTGCCCATCTTGGCGGCCACAGTGATCTCGCGGCTGAGCTTGGAAAACAGGTTCGAGCGTTTCTTGTCCTGCGCGCCCTTGCGGTGCATGATGTTCTTGAATTTGGAATGGCCTGCCATGGAAACTCTTCTGTCGGTGGGCTGTGAGGGGAATGGCCCCTGATCGATACAGGCGCATTAGCCGCTTCAAGGATATGACGACAAGCCCTCTCACCCCAACCGAGATTGAGCGCGCCTTTGGCGAGCTTGACGCGATGCGCCCCCCGGCGACGCTGCTTGGTGAGTGGGGCCGGTTTGGCGGGTTTCTAAGGCGCCCGCATATGCCCGATGTCCGAGGCCGCGAGCCTGGCAAAGCGCGCGCGGTTGGGCGGATGCTGGCGCTCGATATGGTTGTCATGGTGGCGCTGTTGACGCTGTTTGGCCTCGCAAGTGCCTTGGGCTTTGAGCCGCCGGACAATGTCAACAACGCGCTTGGGCTCAGCCTCGGCGCAATTGTCCTGGTGGTGGTGATCGCGCCCGTTCTCGAAGAGTTGATCTTTCGCAGCTGGCTCACCGGTCGGCCAGCGGTGATGGCGGCGATTGCGGTGTGCGTCGTTGGCTTTGGCGTGGTACCCTATGGGGTTAGCCAGATCGATCCGGAGCGCACCATTCCGCTCTTGCTTGCCATCGGCCCGCTTGTCGCGATGGTGGCCGCGCCGCTCGCCGCCTACACGCTTTTAAGCCACCCCGCGCCGCGCCTGTTCATCGCCGGGTTCCCGGTGTTCTTCTGGCTCAGCACGCTGGGCTTTGCGCTGGTGCACCTTGCCAATTACACCGATGCCTCATGGGCGATGCTCGGCATCCTCCTGCCGTTGGTGCTGCCGCAATTCGCTCTAGGCACGATGCTGGGATACCTGCGCGTCCATTACGGCCTTGGCGCGGCCTTCGCACTGCACGCCAGCCACAACGCGCTGCTGTTTGGCCTCGCCCTGTTGAGCAAGAGCGTAGAGGGAGCGGTTTAGATCTTGACCGCCGTGCCGCTGGCCGAGACCATCAGCATCGATCCGGTGTCGCCGATCACCTCGTAATCAAGGTCAATGCCGACGACCGCGTTGCAACCGCGCTGCGCGGCTTCGGCCTGCAATTCCTCAATCGCTTCGTCTCGCGCGCGCTGAAGGATGCGTTCATACGATCCCGAGCGCCCGCCCACCATATCGCGAATACCGGCCAGAAAGTCGCGAAACATGTTCGCGCCCACAATCACCTCGCCAACGACGATGCCATTGTATTCCTGAATAGGATGGCCTTCGATCGTGGGGGTGGTGGTGACAATGACGCCGCGCGCGTCTTTCCAGGGTCCGGGCATGATCTATCCTCCTTGATTGGGTGTGTTGCCCACATAATACACAAGGGCCGTCAACTCAACGCCTGGCGAAGCGCGCCAGGCCGTTCAGGGGAAATCGCTCACCCCATCCCCAGCGCGGCCTTGTAGGTCTCCAGGATCACTTCCTGCTCGCTGCGATCGTCGGGCTTCATTTTGCGAAGGCGTACAATCTGGCGCATGATCTTGGTGTCATAGCCCACCGCTTTCGCCTCGG
>JBCBYM010000214.1:0-3757 GCA_039815865.1 Pseudomonadota bacterium | reverse complement strand
GTGTTCTATCACGGCGAAGAGGTCGCGGTGAAGCGGCGCTTTGATGCGCGGCTGCTCTTGGCGCATATGACGCGGCTTGATCGGCTGACGCAGCAAAACCACGTGCGTGAGAGTGTGGAGACGTTCGAAGAGCAGCTCGAAGCGCTCGAAGCCCTGCCTGAGATTGAGTGGGTGAGCGTGCCGGTGCCGGTGGAGGGGGCCGAGGTCGAGACACAGGACGCGTCTGGGGAGCCTGATGGGGGCCTTGCAGGGGACACGTGCGGGGGCGATCCGTTTTCGGATTAAGACTGTGTAACCTGTGTCTCCTACACCAGGCCAGCGCGCGCCTAAGGGGAGACGATATCGAGCTGGACGCGCGCGTGGCCCGCTCGGATCATGCCAATCTTCTCCGCCGCGCCGCGGGACAGATCAATCTCGCGGCCACGGATGAAGGGCCCGCGATCGTTGATCCGGACGGTGACAGAGCGGCCATTGGCCCGGTTGGTGACGCGGACGCGGGTGCCAAAGGGCAGCGTTTTGTGCGCGGCGGTCATCGCGTTCATGTCGAAACGCTCGCCATTGGCGGTGAGGCGGCCGTGAAAGCGCTTGCCGTAATAGGAGGCGATGCGGGTGCCGAGGCTGCGCACGATGAGGGGGCCGCGCGGCGGCTCGATCCGCGCAAGGTCCACAGCGCCGGGTGCCGGGCCGGTGACGGGCGAGGGCGGCTCAAGGTCGGCGAAGGCGGAGGCAAAGGGGGAAGGCGATAGGCCGTGTTCGGGATCGGGAAAGGGCAGGGGGGCGGGGACCGCTTCATCGTCTGCGCGCGAGGCACCCTGTGGCGCAGCGACGGCGGAACCGGACGGCAGCGTCAGCGCAAGCAGCGCCGCCGCAGGCGCGAGGGTCGCGCGGCGCTGCAAGGGTGCACAATGTCGGCGCGTCACCGACATGACCTGGTCTCCCATCCCGTCATGGAACAAGGGTCTACACGCGAAGAGATGCGCAGGCCAAGCGAGGGCCCTTGAGGGCAAGGCGCGGCGGCGCAGGAGCGCGGTGAATGGTGGAGGGAATGGTGGGTGTAAAGACGCTCAAGGGCACAAAGCAAATGGGGCCGGCATTGCTGCCGACCCCACTCTCACCGACGCGTGGGCGTCTTGTCCTTGATGTCCCTCCGGCAAGCCGGTCTTTCACCCTCTTCAAGACGCGCTTGGCGTCCGATGTCTATGCCGTTCGCGGTCGGTCCTCCATTCCGCGCCCGAGGGCCCGTCCTTTCGGCATGCCCGAAGGCAAATTCCGCGTCTGGCTTCGTCACCGGCGCTCGCGCCGGCATCCGGCCGCCGCCTTCTCGCAAGGTTCACGCCTCCACTCAGCCGGGGCTTTGCTCGGGCGCTCCGCTCGCTTTCCAGCGAAGCCGAGACTGCGCGCTTATCCGGTTCTCGATCTCAAACGGTCGCTTTCGGTTTGACCCTCTTGCTCCCTCAATCGCGATCCAAGCTCGCAGTCTTGCACGTTGATGACTTCGCTCTTCTCTCAAACGATCCGCCTTGCCCCCAGCTTCGACACGGGCCTAGACCTGCGCCTCAACCTTCGGCATGACGTCTCTCGACAAGCGCGTGGACAGCTACCAACGCGATCTTTGGTTCATAAAACTCTGTTGTTTCAGAGCCTTGCAGCCCTTCGCCTCAGCGCTTTGTGTCCCGAAGACCTCTTGAAACTGCGCCCGAATCCGCAGATCGGCAAGGGTGACAAGAGCGACTTTTCCACTTTTCCCCGGATCATCTGTGGACAGCGGTGGACAACTCAACGATTCGTCGCATTGGCGCGCGCCAGGTGGGAACCGAGCCCCCGCTCACGCGTCAAAGAGGGTTGTGTGTGGCAACACGCGCTTTGTGAAAATTGCGCGACTCAGGCCCGCGATACAGGGCTGCCCGACTCAGGTACGCGTCCGATCCCGCTGAGCCAGCAGGCGCAGCCGCAGCGCGTTCAGCTTGATGAAGCCGGCCGCGTCCTGCTGATCATAGGCGCCCGCATCATCTTCGAAGGTCACATGCGCTTCGGAATAGAGCGAGTGGGGCGATTTGCGGCCCACGACGCTGGCAAGCCCCTTGTAAAGCTTCAGACGCACCGTGCCCGTCACCTTCTCCTGAGACAGATCAATCGCAGCCTGCAGCATCTCGCGCTCGGGCGCGAACCAGAAGCCGTTGTAAATGAGCTCAGCGTATTTGGGCATCAGCTCGTCCTTGAGATGCGCAGCGCCGCGATCGAGCGTGATCTGCTCAATCCCGCGATGCGCCACCGCGTAGATCTCGCCGCCCGGCGTCTCGTACATCCCGCGCGACTTCATGCCGACAAAACGGTTCTCCACCAGATCGAGCCGCCCGATGCCGTGTGTGCGGCCCAGATCGTTGAGCGCAGCGAGCAGCGTAGCCGGGCTCATCGCCTCGCCGTTGAGGGAAACACCGTCGCCGCGCTCAAAGCCGATCTCGATGTATTCGGGCGTATCGGGCGCGTCTTCCGGATGGTCGGTGCGCGAATAAACGTAAGGCGGCGTCTCTTCCCACGGATCCTCCAGCACCTTGCCTTCCGAGGAGGTGTGCAGAAGGTTCGCATCGGTCGAAAACGGCGCGTCGCCGCGCTTGTCGACCGGGACCTTGATCTGGTGCGCTTCGGCCCAGGCGATCAGCGCGGTGCGGCTGGTCAGATCCCATTCGCGCCACGGAGCGATGACGGTGATATCGGGGTCAAGCGCGTAAGCGGAAAGCTCAAAGCGAACCTGATCGTTGCCCTTGCCGGTGGCGCCGTGAGCGATCGCGTCCGCGCCGGTTTCGTGCGCGATTTCCACCAGACGCTTGGAAATCAGCGGGCGCGCGATCGAGGTGCCCAGCAGGTAATCGCCCTCATAGCGCGCGTTGGCCCGCATCATCGGGAAGACAAAGTCGCGCACGAATTCCTCACGCAGGTCCTCGATGAAGATATGCTCGTCCGGAATGCCCATGGCGCGGGCCTTGTCGCGCGCCGGTTCGATCTCTTCGCCCTGGCCAAGGTCGGCGGTGAAGGTGACCACCTCAAGCCCGCGCTCCACGCTCAGCCACTTGGCGATGACGGAGGTGTCGAGCCCTCCCGAATAGGCGAGGACGACTTTCTTGACGGCGTTTGGTGCGGTATCGGGCATTGGATCAGACATGGGTCAGGGACACTCCTGGAAAAGTCCCCGCGCGCTATCAGCCGCCTATCGCTTGTCAAGCAGCCGCGCTTCCTCCGCTTCGATGTAGCCACGTGTCAGCGGCAGAACATGGCGGCTGCGCGCGTATTGGATCTGGTAATTGCACATGCTGCCGCTCTCGAATACGGTCGCCGCGCCCGAGAGGTAGAAGGTCCACATCCGGAAGAAACGCTCGTCGTACATCGCGACGATGGCGTCCTTGTTCGCCGCGCAATTGGCGTACCACTGGCGGATGGTGCGCGCGTAGTGGAGGCGAAGGGTCTCAACGTCGGTGGCGATCAGGCGCGCTTTCTCGCTCGCGGTGACGGTCTCGGAAAGCGCAGGGATATAGCCGCCGGGAAAGATGTATTTGCGCGTAAACGCGTCGGTCGTGCCCGGCTGGGCCATGCGCCCGATCGTGTGGAGGAGCATGACGCCGTCTTCAGCCAGCATCGTGGCGCAGGCCTCGAAAAAGGTCTGGAATTGCGGCTGGCCGACATGCTCGAACATGCCAACCGAGACGATCCGGTCAAACGGGCTTTCGCCTGCGCGGCAGCGCTCGGCCAGGTCGCGATAGTC
>JBCBYM010000213.1:0-3759 GCA_039815865.1 Pseudomonadota bacterium | reverse complement strand
CGACATCGCTGAAGCGCACGCCATGGTGATCCGCGAGACGCCCAGCGCCATCGTCCTCAACAAGCCGCCTGGCCTCGCCACCCAAGGCGGCTCAAAAACCAATCGCCATGTCGATGGGTTGCTTGACGCTTTCGTTGACGGCGAGGACACACCCCGCCCGCGCCTTGTCCATCGGCTCGACAAGGACACATCAGGCGTGCTGCTGATCGCGCGCACACCGGGCTCGGCCGCCGCCTATTCCAAGCGCTTTTCCGGACGCAGCGCGCGCAAGGTGTATTGGGCGCTGGTCGTGGGCCGGCCCGAAGTGAGCGAAGGCACAATCGATGCTCCCCTCGCCAAGCAGCCGGGTACAGGCGGCGAAAAGATGCATGTCGATGAGGAGAACGGGCAAGCGGCCAAGACGCGCTACCGCGTGATCGACCGCGCCTCGGACAAGGCCGCCTGGGTTGAGCTTGAGCCGCTGACGGGCCGCACGCACCAGCTGCGCGTCCACATGGCGGCGATCGGCCACCCGATTGTGGGCGATGGCAAATATGGCGGGCGCGACGCGTTTCTAACCGGCGCCATCAGCCGCAAGATGCACTTGCACGCGCGCCGGCTGATCATCTCCGAACCCGCCAACACGGCCGCCAAAGGCACGGCGGGAGGCAAGCTGGACGTAACCGCGGATCTGCCGCTGCATTTCGCTGCAAGCATGGAGGCGCTGGGGTTTGAAGAGAGCCAGTCCGATGCCTCTCCCATGCGCTCCGAAGCGCCCGAGCGCACGCCGGCAGAAAAGAAACAGGCCGCTCGCCAGCACGCCAAGCAATACCGCAAGAGCCGCCGAGGCGAACGCCGCTCGCGCGCGACATCAGCCACCAGCGCAAAGAAGAAGGCTGACGCCCAGTTCCCAAAAACCAAGCCCACACGCGGTAAACCCGGCGCCAGCAAGCCCGCGCCCAGCAGACCCACCTCCGGCAAACCAAGGGGCCGCCGGTAATGGCGCGCGGGACAACGCGGCTGGCGGTGTTCGATTGCGACGGGACGCTGGTCGATGGGCAGGCGGATGTGTGCTGGTCGATGCGCCGCGCGTTTGAGCGCGCTGGTCTGACACCGCCGGGCGACAATGACGTGCGCCGCCGCGTCGGGCTGAGCCTCAATGTCGCTGTGCGCGATCTGGCGCCTGATCTGGGCGACGACGCGCAGCGCGACGTGGTGGAGTTCTACAAATCGAGCTTTCGCGCCCGGCGCGAGGAAGGCTTGCTCGACGAACCGCTTTATGACGGCATCGCCGATCTCCTGCGCGCGCTTCATGCAGAGGGCTGGGCGCTGGCGGTGGCGACCGGCAAATCGGATCGGGGCCTTGAAGCCTGCCTTGCAGCGCATGGCCTCACCGACCTGTTCGTCTCGCTCCAGACCGCGGACCGCCACCCCTCCAAACCGCACCCCGCCATGCTGGAAGCGGCCCTGTTCGAAGCCGCCGCGCAGCCCGATGAGGCGGTGATGATCGGCGATACGACCTTCGATATCGATATGGGCCGCGCCGCCGGAGTGGCGGGCATTGGCGTTGCCTGGGGCTACCATCCGCCGCAGGACCTCATCAACGCGGGCGCACTGGGGGTGGCTGAGGATGCAGGCCAGCTTGGCCAGATGCTGCGGAACTGGGCATGAGCGTGCCGCCCCCCGAAAAGCCGGTTATGGACGCCGCCGAAGAGCGGGCGCGGGCGCGCTACACTTTCCTCAACATGGCGCGCATAGGCGGGATCGCGGCGGCGATTGCGGGCATTGCGGGCACGCGCGATGTGATCCCGCTTCCTTATGCGGTGAGCGTGGCGCTGGCGGTGGTGGGCATCCTGGCCTTCTTCTTTGCGCCGCCCTTGATGGTGAAACGCTGGAAAGCGCGCGATGCGGAGGAAGCGGGGGCTGAGAATGCGGGGGCTGGGCGCGGGGGAGAGAACTCTCCATGAAGCGCTTCTACGACCGGGTCGGCACGCAGGCGAGCGACGGCGGCTGGCAGGTCACGCTCGATGCGCGCGGGATCAAGACGGTGGGCAGTGCCAGTCAGATCGTCCCCACCCCCGCCCTTGCCGCCGCGCTGGCCGAGGAATGGGACATTGAGGGCGAAGAGATCGACCCCGCCGCCTTCCCCATGCGCGATATGGCCGATTACGCGATCGACGTCGTCACGCCCGCGCGCGCCGATATCGCTGCCAAGCTGGTCGCCTATGCCGATACTGACACGCTGCTCTACCGCGCGGACCCGGACGAGCCGCTCTACGCGCGCCAGCAAGAGCTGTGGGAGCCGATCGTCGCCGCCTTCGAAGCGCGCGAAGGGATCGCGCTTAAACGGGTGTCGGGCATCATCCACACATTGCAGGACAAAGCCGCGCTGGCGAAGCTGGAAGCGCGGCTAAGCGCGCTTGACGCCTTCACGCTTGCAGGGCTTGAGGCGATGACGACGCTGGCCGCTTCGCTCACCGTGGCGCTGAGCGCGGTGGAAGCGGAGGCGGACCCCCTTGCGCTGTGGCAGGCGGCCAGTCTCGAAGAGGAATGGCAGGCCGATCAATGGGGCCGCGATCTCGAAGCCGAGGACCGCCGCGCGCGCCGACAGGCCGATTTCCTGCGCGCGTGCGAGTTTGTCCACCTGGCGCGCGAGGCTCCCTGAGCCACCAAGGCTAAGGGAGCATCCACTGCGCCACTTCATCCGCGACCGTGTTCGCCGCGCGGTTGAGCGCGGGGCCGATCGCCGAGGCGTCCGCCTCAACCCCGCTTTCGCGCGCTTCAAAGCGGCGCGTGGTCGCATTGCCCTTGGCGTCCGAACGGATCGCGTCATAGCGCACCACCACAGCGCCCGTTTGAGCGTCATAGCTAAGCTCGCTCAAAGTGCCGCGCAGGAAGGTGCCCGCTCTGAGCGGCGTATCATCGCTATCGAGCACCAACGGCGCGGTCTCGCCCAGCGTTATCCCCCCCTGCGCGCGTAGGCTTTCGCCCAGCACCCGGCGGAACAGGCGCGCGGGCTTTTCGACCCAGAACGCCTCTTGCAGATAGGCAACTTCGGTGTCCGAGACGTTGACCGGCACACGCAGCACGTCGAGCTTGGCGGGAACCTCGGGCGTGAGCACCGCGATCGCCTGTGCCATCCGCTCACCGCCCGCCTCAGCGCTCGCGCCGACAGGCGCGGTCGAGGTCGGGGTGAGGGTCAGCAGGCTTTCGGGCACTTCGGCGCCCAGGCTCACGCAGCCCGTAAGCCCAAGGGCAGCCGCGCTTGCAAGACCGGCAAATATCGCTTTTCTCGCTTTCAAAACCATCCCTCTCAGTCTTCGTAGTCCGGCAGGCCTCGCCCGCCCAGAATCGAACCCACGCCTTCGCTTTCGAGCTTTTCCGTGATCGAGCGCAGCGCGCGGCTGGTGGCGCGCAGATCCTGCAAAGTCGCCTCAGCCGATGGCAGCGTCTGCTCGCGCAGTTGGAGCGCCGCAGGCCGCGTGTCCTCAAGCGTTGCCGCCAGCGTATCGGCCGCCTTGGTCGCCGATTGGAGCGTCGTCCTGAGGTCCTGCGCCAGCTTTTCGCCTTCGCCGTTCACCAAAGTGTCTGTCGTGGCCATCAGCTGCTGCGCGCCTTCAAGCGTTTCGTTGAATTCCGTGAGCGTGGTGCGAAACTCGACCAGGTTCTTCGTCAGCTCCGGCGCGGCATCGGCCAGCCCGGCGGTCAGCCGGTCGGTGTTGTAGAGGATGCGGGTGAATTCCTCGCGGTTTTCCGAACCCAGCAGCAGGTTCAAGTTTT
>JBCBYM010000212.1:0-3807 GCA_039815865.1 Pseudomonadota bacterium | reverse complement strand
GCGGCCTTATCGGCTATCACGGCGAGTTCCTCTCCGACACGCGCGGCACCGGCATCATGAACCGCCTGTTCGAAAAGTACGACGCCTATAAGGGCCCGATCGAAGGCCGCAATAACGGCGTCCTCATCTCCAATGGCGATGGCGAATCCAACGCCTACGCGCTCAACATGCTGGAGGAACGCGGCGAATTGTTCGTGGGCCCGCAGATGAAGCTGTATGAAGGCATGATCATCGGCGAGAACGCCAAGCCCGATGATCTTGAGGTCAACCCGATGAAGGCCAAACAGCTCACCAATATCCGCTCTTCGGGCAAGGACGATTCCATCCGTCTCACCCCCCCGCGCCGCATGACGCTGGAGCAGTCCATCGCCTATATCGACGACGATGAAATGGTCGAAGTGACCCCCCAAACGATCCGCCTGCGCAAGTCAGCGCTCGACCCGCATGAGCGCAAACGGATGCGGCGCAGCAAGGGGGGTTGAGCTTGTTAGTCTGAGAACAAGCGTTTCCTTGAAAACCAGGCCCATAATGCCGATATAAAAGTTAGAAGGGGAACGGGATCGCTTATCGGTGAAAGGCTTCATTTCATACGCGCACGACGATTACGCGGCCCTAAAGGCCGTCCGCAAGCACTTTGCGGCACTTGAGAGGGCGTTTGATTTGAGCCTTTGGGCCGATCTCCGCATCCGACCGGGCGATTACTGGTCCGGCAAAATCGAGAAGGCCATAGAAGACGCCAGTGTCCATCTCTTGCTGGTCAGCCCCTCGTTTTTTCAGTCCGACTACATCTTCAATCATGAACTGCCTGCGATCCAAGCCAAGTACAAGCAGGGCGATCTCGTCATCCCGATCATTGTCAGCCGCTGTTGCTGGGAAGCGTTCCTTGGTCCCTTGCAGGCAACGCCAACCGATCCCACCCACCGCATCTTGCCCATTCGCGATTGGAAGCCTCAGGATAACGGCCTCGACGCCGCCCGCGCTCAGGTCCAGCAGGCAATCCAAGCGCACTTCGACTGCGAGCCAAACGGCATGGATTGGGAGCGCACATGACGAACCCAACCCCTCCCCCCAGCCCGCCAACCGCCGCCGCTGTCAAAGAGCTCGAACAGATGATCCCGGCGATCGCTGACAGCCTTGCCGATTTCAAATCCGCGCTCAGGGAGATGAACGATCCGGAATGGCCTGAGCGTTTTCAAGCCACGCTCATCATCAGCCACGACGTGATTGAGCGACACAAGGACAAGCTCTCGCGCAGCGTCGCGGACGATTTCTCCGGCATCCGCAGCCAGTTTGCCCGCTTCACCATCCCGCGTGAGGATGAGCTTGGCCCCAATGAACGCCTTAAGCTGCTCCGCAATGCGCGCGGCGGCCTGCTCGCGGAAATTGACGAATTGCTGGTGGTCGCCAAGTCGTACGGCTTTGAAGCCAGCCAGCTCGAAGAGGTGTTGCCCGATAGCCAGGTCATCGAACGCGCCGGTTTTGAACTCATGCTCGGCAGTTTGGATGAGCGCTTGCGCAAAGTTGAGAAGGGCCTTGAAGAGGTGAGCGAAGCCTCGCGTTCGGACAACGAAAAGTCTCCGCAGCAAGAAGGGCTCGTCAACTTCTACGTCCAGAACCTCTCAATCGACGTCGCCATGGCGCGCGTGGAGGCGACGGCAAGTGAGCTTATCGACTTCAGCGCGCTCGCCCGCTCGATTGAGGGCGTTGTTGAGCTGACGGGTGACTTCCTCGCCACAATTCACGGCATGCCGGGCCTGATCTCAGACCGGGTTACAACCGCCGCGGACAAGATGAAGCCGCTTGTTACGAGGGTAAGCAAGGGCTTCCGGACCATCATCAAGCGCGCGACGAAGCCGTTTGTAAGGAAGCCTGACCAGAGGGTGCCGGAACCAGTTACAACCACGGATGAGCCAATTGATCCACCGACAAGCGAGGAAATCGACGACAGCGAGTTTTGGTCGCTAATCGAGGCCGGGGATCATCACAAGAATGCGGGTCGCTTAGCAGAGGCAAGGGCACCTTATGAAAGGGCTTTCAATATTGCAGAAAAGGAGGCAAAAACAACTGACAGCCCCAAATGGCAGCAAAACCTCGCAACCGGTCATACCAAGCTCGGCGACGTCGAATTGTCGGCGGGCTATCACCTTGCTGCACGCGCAAGGTTCGAGGATAGCCGCGCCATCGCCGAAACCATGGCCAAGGCTGATCCTGGCGAGGCCGAGTGGCAGCGCGCACTTTTGGTTAGCTACAACAGGCTAGGCACTGTCGAACTGGCAGTGGGTGATGTTGCAGCCGCGCGCGACGTCTTCGCGTCGGGCTTAGCGATTGCTGAAACCCTTACTGAGGCGGAACCGGGCAATGCCGAATTGCAACGCGATCTCTCGATCTCCTACAATAAAATCGGAGCGGTCGAGATTGCGGTCGGCGATTTCGCCGCAGCAAGGCGACGGTTCGAAGCTAGCCTAGCTATCCGCGAGAACCTCGCCAAATCAGAAACCGACAAAGCGCAGTGGCAGCGCGATCTTTCCGTGGCTTACAACTGTCTGGCCGACGTCGAATTCAAGGCAGGTGATCTCGAGACCGCGCGCGAACATGCGGAAGAGAGCCTTGCGTTGGTTGAGCGCCTTGCCAATACAAAGCCCAGCAACACGCTTTGGCAGAACGACATGTCGATCAGTCTTGAGAGGCTTGGTGACATCGCAAAGGCTGAAGGCTCCATTGAGGAAGCAAGAAGTCACTTTTTTGCAAAACTTGAGATAGACTTGCGCCTAGCAGAGTTAGACAGCTCTAACACCAAGTGGCAGCGAGATCTTTGGATTAGCTACTGGCGCTTGGCTGATCTTGACCACCCCAACTATCCATGGTCGCGCGTGCTGGCCGAGCTCGAGGAAATGCAAGCGGCGGGAACACTGTTTCCGAGTGACGAGAAGTACCTCCACGAAGCCCGCCGCCTGGCCGCTAAGCAAGACGCATCGCCCGACACCTCCGACACACCCGAAGACCCCTGATTTTCCTACAGCCCCTTACCCGTGCTACCCCCGCCAATGGAGACCGTCGCAACGACTGGTCGGACCTCAGGAAGCCTGCGGGCGGCGGCACGGTAGGGAGGTCTGGCGTGATTTTTTTCAAAGCCCCTCGGATGCGTACGGCCGAGGTGCGTTTTGGACTTTTGGACTGTGTAACCAGTGTCTCCTACATGGCCGCCATCAGAAGCGGTGGGGACGCGGTGACTTCAGGGCTTGATTTGGCCAAGGTGTAACCAAACGCCTTGTGGGAACGAAGCTGCGGGTAGACACGCCCGTCCCTTGTGATGGGCGCCCCTCTTTTTGGAGCTTCCTATCCCATGTTTCGCCTCTTTGCCCTTATCGCCGCTGTGGGCGCGCTGTTCATCGGCGCTATGCAGCTTTCCGCCGCGGCCGACACCGCCGGGTGGACCCGATACGACGCGCCGGAGTTCATGATGGCTCAGAAGAAAGGCAAGACGATCGTCGTGGACGTCTACGCCGACTGGTGCCCCACCTGCCGCGCGCAAGGACCCATCCTGGAGGAGCTTCGCACGCAGAAGCAATCGAGCGATGTCTTATTTGTGAAGGTCAATTTTGATGACGAGAAAGCCTTCCTGCGTGAGCACCGCATCCCGCGCCAGTCCACCGTGTTGGTGTTCAAGGGCATGGAAGAAAAAGCGCGCTCGATCGCGCAGACCGACCGCACCGCGCTGCGCAACGTGGTTCTGGGCGATCGAGCGCGCTTTTTCTTCCATGCCCTTGAACACCAACACGGTGGACTGGCGCGGGATGCGGTGCTCAC
>JBCBYM010000211.1:0-3818 GCA_039815865.1 Pseudomonadota bacterium | reverse complement strand
GATCGAGGCTGTGAACGACATCACCGAGATGTGCTTGAAGAGGCTGCCTTCGAGGAATTTTGCCCCTTCGGCCATCTCCTACCCTTTCGCGCGGATCACCTGCATCAGCGGCAGGAATGCTGCCATGTCAGGGCCATGGGTCTGGCCTGTCAATGCTTTCCTGAGCGGTTGGAAGAGGCCCCTACCCTTGCGGCCGGTCACGTCCTTCACCTCTGACGTCCAAGCGCCCCAGGTTTCAGGGCCGCGCGCGTCAGGCAAAAGCGCCATGGCTTCGGCCACGAAAGCGCGGTCTTCTTCGTCGATCAGGGGCTCGGCACCGTCGCGCAACATCTCCCACCAGCCCTGGAGATCGTGAAGCGTCGTGATGTTTTCGCGAATTGCGGCCCAGAACGGCGCGGCAATGTCGTCGGGGACACCAGCGGCCGCGATCTCGCCCGACACCGCCTCAAAAGGCTGCTCATGCAAGAACCGCGCTGTGAGCGGGAAAAGATCGTCCTTGTCGAACTTCGTGGGCGCGCTGCCAAACTTGGCGAGGTCAAAGCCGTCAGCCAATTCATCGAGCGACGTGCGCAGCTCCACGGGGTCCGATGAGCCAAGCCGCGCCATGAGCGACAACAGGGCAAAGGGCTGAACTCCTGCTTCGCGCAAGTCCTGCAGCGAGAGCGTGCCGAGACGCTTGGACAGCGCCTCACCTTCGGGCCCGGTGAGCAGCGAGTGATGCGCAAAGGCGGGTGGCTCAAACCCCAGAGCGCGGATCATCTGGATCTGGGTGGCGGTGTTGGTGACGTGATCAGAGCCCCGCACGACATGGGTGATACCCATTTCGGTGTCGTCCACCACGGATGCCAGCGTGTAAAGCACCTGCCCGTCACCCCGGATCAGGACGGGATCTGACACCGATGCGGCATCGATGGACAATTCGCCGAGGATTCCATCGGCCCACTCGATCCGCTCCCAATCGAGCTTGAAGCGCCAATGACCAGCACGCTCAGCGCGCAGTGCGTCCTTCTCAACTTCAGACAGGTTCAGCGCCGAGCGGTCATAGACCGGAGGCTTGCCCATGTTGAGCTGCTTCTTTCGCTTGAGGTCAAGCTCGGTGGGCGTCTCGAACGCCTCGTAAAGCCGCGCCATGCCGCGCCAAGTGTCCGCCGCCTCGGCGTACCGGTCGAGCCGCTTTGACTGGTACTCAATCCGGTCCCATTCGAGGCCGAGCCACTCAAGATCGCGCTGAATGGCGTCTATGTATTCCTGCTTGGACCGTTCGGCGTCTGTGTCATCGATGCGCAGGATGAACGTGCCGCCCGCGCGCCGCGCGATCAGGTAATTCATAAGAGCCGGGCGCAGATTGCCGATATGCAAATACCCGGTGGGCGACGGTGCAAAGCGGGTGGTGGTCATGGCAGCCTCCTTGGAGCCCGCCCTGTCTCACTTTGGCGTCGCCAAGTCCAGCATCAGCTTGGCGTGACGGGGTACTTGGTGGCGAGATCTTTAAGCCCTGCGCGCACCAGCTCTTCTAGGACATCCATGTCGATGTCGGCGAGCTTGTTCACATAGAGGCAGGATTTGCCGTGCTTGTGCTTGCCCAGCCTATCCAAGACACCGTAAAAATCCGCATAGCCCGGCATGATGTAGAGCGACAGGTTCGACTTCCGGGGGGAAAAGCCCGTGGCAAGCATGTCGCCCTCTCGGCCCGTTTCGTAGCGGTAGTGGTAGCTGCCATAGCCCACCATGCTCGTCCCCCACATTTTTGGTGTCCAGCCAGTGATGCGGCGGAACATGGCGTCGAGGGCCTTGGCATCGGCGCGGCGCGTGGGGTGGTCGACCGCTTCGATGAATGTGGCGGGGTCGGTTTCGGTGATGACTGTCTTGTTACCGGACATGGCTCTCAAAATATCGATATTTTCTGGTCAGGCGCATCTGGCGCGCCATCTTCCGCGGCACTGTATCACACAATGAAGGATGGCTCTCATGGCAATCTCCCGGCGCTCACTTCTGGCTTCCGCGGCTGCGGCCCCACTCTTGCCTCTCGTCACGGCGGCCAGCGCAGGCGGACACGCCACGTCTGCCCCGATGCAAAACGCCCGTTCGTTCGCCGTTGGCGATTTTCAGGTGACGACGCTCCTTGCAGGCACCGGCCAGCGCGATAAGCCGCAGGGCGCGTTCGGGATGAATGTGAGCCCCGAAGAGTTCGCCGCAGTCTCGGCCGAAAACTTCATCTCTTCTGAGAGCTATCAGGGTTATTTCCAGCCTGTCGTCGTCCAGACAGGGTCGGATACGATCCTTTTTGACACCGGGCTTCCCAATGAGGGCGTGCCGAACGCTTTGGCAGAGATCGGCCTCACACCGGCTGACATCACCCATGTGGTGATCACGCACATGCACGGCGATCACGTGGGCGGCATGACGAACGACGCCGGTGAGGTCTACGAAAACGCCGCCTACATCGCAGGCGCCGCGGAGTACAATCACTGGACAAGCGACAGCGCGAGCGAGCGCGGTCGCGGTACGGTTGCCGCGAAAGTGACGCCGTTCGCGGAGAAGTTCACCTTCATCGATGCTGGCTACTCGGTCCGTTCCGGGATCACGGCGATGGATGCCTCGGGCCATACGCCGGGCCACATGGCCTACATGATCGAGTCTGGCGGGCAGCAGTTGTTGATTACCGCCGACATGGCAAATCACCACGTGTGGTCCCTGGCAAACCCCGATTGGGAAGTACGCTTTGATATGGACAAGGAAGCCGCGGCCGCAACGCGCCGCCGTGTCCTTGGGATGTTGGCCGCCGACCGCATTCCCATGACTGGCTACCACCTGCCTTTCCCCGCCGTGGGCTATGTCGAGGCGCGCGGTGACGGCTTCCGCTGGGTTCCCGCCACATACCAGATGGCGCCCGCCTAACCACGCGGCGTGGTCTTGGTGAGCTTTAAGCAAGACAATCAGCGGACATCGACCGGATGGCTCGATGTCCGCGCTGACCCAAAACTCTAAAACTACGGACTATCTGGGCCAACTTTGCGCCCTTACTTTTCACTCCACCTGGGCCTTGACTGACTAGTCACTCTAATTATATGAAGACGCATGAACGAGCGGCAAAAACACATCATTGCGGCTGCGATCCCACTCTTTTTGAACGAGGGTGTCAGCGTCTCCACAGCCCACATCGCCAAGGTGGCGGGCGTGTCAAACGGCACGCTCTTCAACGCGTTCCAGACAAAACAGGAGCTGATCGACGCCATCTACCGAAGCACAAAGCTGGCGATGCTTGCTGCCTTCCCTGTCTCGAAGGAGCAAAAGCTCGACCGTCGCCAAATGCGCACGGCTTGGGATGGATACCTTGAATGGGCGCGGGCAAAGCCCAACGATCACAGGGTGATGCATCTCCTCCGCGAGGCGGGCTTGGCCAGCCCTGCGGTTCAGGCCGAGATTGATGCGCTCTACGCCCCGCATGCTCAGTCTCTGATGGCCGCGCTAGAAGATGGCAGCATCCGCGGGCCGAGCGTCGCCTTCATAGGCGCCGTGATCTTTGCCCAGATCGACCTCGTCATAGACCACAACCTGACCGGAGCAGACGAAGACCTCGCCTTCGAAATGCTCTGCAACGCAATAGGACTCACACAATGACCAAAGTCTTCGTTACCGGCGCGTCCGGCTTTATCGCCAAGCATATCCTGCGGGAGTTGCTGGAAAAAGGATACGAGGTGCGGGCATCCGTGCGCTCAGAGACCCGAAAGGCAGAGATCGAGCAGCTTTTTCCCGATGCCGGCATAGAGTTCGCCTTTCTTGATCTCGGAAAGGACGAAGGCTGGTCCGAGGCTTTG
>JBCBYM010000210.1:0-3883 GCA_039815865.1 Pseudomonadota bacterium | reverse complement strand
CTGTCAATCACACTGCGCCAGAAGTCCGCGCTCCGCCATTTTGGAGAGACTTCGCATGGCCGACATTAACTCACCAGTAGAAATTGGCGTCACCACCGGGCCCATTCGCGGCAGCCGCAAGATCCATGTCGGCGCGCGCACCGGCTCGGGCGTGCAGGTCGCGATGCGCGAGATTGACCTGGAGGGCGGAGAGGCTCCGGTGCGGGTCTATGACACCTCCGGCCCCTACACCGATCCTTCGGTCAGCATCGACATCAACGCAGGACTTGCCCCGCATCGCAGCGAATGGATCAAGGCGCGCGGCGATGTGGAGGATTACCAAGCGCGCGAGGTAAAGCCCGAAGATAACGGCCAGCTCGGGCCCGATCGTTCAGGCGGCGTCGCGCAATTTCCCAATGTCGTGAAGCGGCCCTTGCGCGCAAAAGCGGGCAAGAATGTCACCCAAATGCACTACGCGCGCAAGGGCATCATCACGCCCGAGATGGAATATGTCGCCGAGCGTGAAAATCTGGGCCGCGAAATCGCCGCCGACCTTGTGCGTGACGGGCAGGATTGGGGCGCGGAAATCCCCGACGTGATCACGCCCGAATTCGTCCGCTCCGAAGTCGCTCGGGGCCGCGCGATCATCCCCAACAACATCAACCACCCCGAGACAGAGCCGATGGCGATCGGGCGCAATTTCCTCGTCAAGATCAACGCCAATATCGGCAATTCGGCGGTCGCCTCGGATGTGGCGCAAGAGGTCGACAAGATGGTGTGGGCCACGCGCTGGGGCGCGGATACGATCATGGACCTCTCCACGGGCCGCAACATCCACGATACGCGCGAATGGATCATCCGCAATTCCGCCGTGCCCGTGGGGACTGTGCCGATCTATCAGGCTTTGGAGAAGGTTGGCGGGGTCGCCGAAGACCTCACCTGGGAAATCTTTCGCGACACGCTGATCGAGCAGGCCGAGCAGGGCGTTGACTATTTCACCATCCACGCCGGCGTGCGCCTGCCCTTCGTCCCGATGGCGGCCAAACGCGTGACCGGCATCGTGTCGCGCGGCGGCTCGATCATGGCGAAATGGTGCCTCGCGCACCACAAGGAGAGCTTCCTCTACGAACATTTCGACGAGATCAGCGAGATCTGCGCCGCCTACGACATCGCCTATTCGCTGGGCGATGGCCTGCGCCCCGGCTCCATCGCGGACGCCAACGACGAAGCGCAGTTTGCCGAGCTCTACACGCTGGGCGAGCTGACCAAGCGCGCCTGGGCGCAGGACGTGCAGGTGATGATCGAAGGGCCCGGCCACGTGCCGATGCACAAGATCAAGGAGAACATGGAAAAGCAGCTGGAGGCGTGCGGCGAAGCGCCTTTCTACACGCTTGGGCCGCTCGTCACCGATATCGCGCCGGGCTATGACCACATCACCAGCGGCATCGGCGCGGCGCAGATCGGCTGGTACGGCACCGCCATGCTCTGCTACGTCACGCCCAAGGAGCACCTCGGCCTGCCCGACCGCGACGATGTGAAAGTGGGCGTGGTCACCTACAAGCTAGCGGCCCACGCAGCCGACCTCGCCAAGGGCCACCCCGCCGCCCAGGTGCGCGATGACGCTTTGTCCAAGGCCCGCTTCGAATTCCGCTGGCGCGACCAGTTCAACCTCAGCCTCGACCCGGACACCGCCGAGCAATATCACGACCAGACGCTGCCTGCGGAAGGCGCGAAGACAGCGCATTTCTGCTCAATGTGCGGGCCCAAGTTCTGCTCGATGAAGATCAGCCAAGAGGTGCGCGAATTTGCGGCCAAGCAGAACTCGGACCCGGATAGTTTTCTGGCGGCGACAGCGCCGGTCGACGATGCCGAAGCGGGCATGGAAGAGATGAGCCGTGTTTATAAAGAAAAGGGCGAGAAGCTCTATCTGCCCGAAGACGAGGTGAAGTGATGCGCGCCTGTGTGCCGATGGCTGCGCTGATCGCGTTGTTCATCGCCTCGCCGGGCGCTGCGCAAGAGGGGCCGCAATTCCGGCCCCTTGAAGGCAGCACGACACCCTATTCCGAAGCGGTCCAGGTGGGCGATGTGCTCTATCTCGCGGGCAAGATCGGCACGGCCGCCGATGGCAGCGGGCTGGTGTCCGGCGGGATCGAAGCCCAGACCGCCCGCGCGATGGAGCGCATTGGCGAAACGCTTGCCAAATACGATCTCACTCATGATGCGCTGTTCAAATGCACGGTGTTCCTTGCCGACATGGAGAATTTCGCAAAGTTCAATGCGGTCTACCGCACCTTCTTTAAGCCCGGCCGCTACCCCGCGCGCTCAACTGTGGCTGTGAAAAGCCTCCCTATCGGCGCCGCGATCGAGATCGAATGTATGGCCTATAATCCGCAGGGGTGAGTTGCTCTGACCACGCTTGCCCAAACCTTGCGCCAACGCTTGCTTGCCTTTGACGGGCGCGCAATGAGCGTGCTGGGCGAGGCCGAAGCGGCCTTTGCCGCCGAGCCGGGTTTTGTGGATGCAGGTTTGGCCCTGATCGGTGATGAGGCGGACTATGTCGGCAGCGGCGCGACTTGGCTGCTCAAGTCCTTTCTTGAGCGCGGCGGCACGCTGTCAGCCCCGCAAACCCAAGCGCTGATCACCGCTTTGCCGCGCGCGGCGCATTGGTCAACGCAGCTGCACCTCAGTCAATCCATCCGCCACCTCTCACTCACCGCCACCCAAGCCACCGCATGCACAGACTGGATAGGCCCACTGCTGATGCACAAGCGGCCGTTCTTAAGAGCGTGGTCGCTCGACGCCCTCGCCCATGTCGCGCAGGCGCATGCGGAGTATCGCGAGGAGTTCAGAAAGGCGCTGCGCCAAGCGAGCGAGGACCCGGCGGCTTCGGTGCGGGCAAGGGCTAGGCGCTGCGGGCCGGGATAGGCCGGGTTGCTTGGCCTCGCACTGGGCGTGGCGGTTGAGTTGGAGTGTATCACCTGTAACCGGCAGGGGTGATGTCCCTAACCTAAGCTGCGTGAACAATAATTTCCCTTCGCGGTAATTGTATGCTACGCCATTCGCGCTGACGTCGGAATTTGCGACGGAACTTGAACTTTGCGATCCGCCGCTTGCCATTTGGCTCCCCTTCCAACGGGCAGCCCGGCCCCGGCGTTAACCGGACGACGACTTCCTTTCATCTGAACGAATGACGCACGACCGCTCCGCATGTCGCGGGCGCGGCAACTCACGTTCTTGAAAGGAACGATAATATGTCCAGCAAAACTGGCACCGTAAAATTCTTCAACACCGACAAGGGCTATGGCTTCATCCAGCCCGACGATGGTTCGAACGACAGCTTCGTCCACATCAGCGCCGTGCAGGCCGCTGGCATGCAGACGCTCGATAAGGACCAGCGTCTGAACTACGACGTCGAAATGGGCCGCAACGGCAAGGAAAGCGCCGTCAACATTTCGGCTGCTGACTGATCGCGGGAAGGGGGCGCGTGGGAGGCATCGCCTTCAGCGCCCCCCTACCTCGCACGCTGTTTTTCGCCTCGATCCAAGCGCTAAGGACCCGTTTGCATGGCCCAGTCTTTCGAATTCTACATTGAGCGCGCCGAAGCCGCTGCGAAAGCCGCCGGCGAGGCCGAACTGGACAATGTGCGGATGCGCGAATTGCGCTCTGAAAAGACATGGCGAGCGCTGGCTGAACAGGCGCGCAGAGGGGCTGAAGAACGGGTCAAGGCTGATGAACTGCGCAAAGCCAAACGCGCCGCCGAAGCCGCTGGACTGCTCTAACCGCGCGCCTGTCTTTCGGCCCGGTTGAGGTGGAGCGCCTGGCGTGTATTTCGCTAGGGTAGAGGCGGTCACGAACCAAGGGCGTTATCAAAGCTAGGCCGCCTGAGGCAAAGGTCTTTGCATTT
>JBCBYM010000020.1:0-27744 GCA_039815865.1 Pseudomonadota bacterium | reverse complement strand
GGAGTTCGGTCTGGCGCTGCGCCTCCAGCGTCGCGGCCTCTTCGGCAGACAGCGCATCGCGGGCGGCGGCCAGAAGGGCGGCCCGTTCCTCGGCAGCGCTGCGGGCATCGGCAAGCTCCGCTTCGCTGGCGCTGCGCGCGGCACCGCACTGGCGCAGTTCGTAGAGGCTGGCGCGGTCGGGCACCGGCACAAAGGCGCTGGTCTGACCCACCACCGTCTCGCCCGAGCCCAGCATCAGGAACCCATCGGTGTTCATCGCGCTTGCCAGGCGGGCAAACGCGCGCTCACGTGTGTGCTGGTCGAAATAGAGGAGGACATTGCGGCACAAGACCAGATCAAAGCGCGCGCGCGCAGGCGGTTCATCCAGCACGTTGTGCGTCTGAAAGCGGGTGATCTGACGGGTCGCGTCCCTGACCTGCCAGCCCTCGTTGGTCTCGTCGAAATGGCGCAGCATCTCGATCACGCCCAATCCGCGCTGAACCTCGAACTGGCTGTAGAGCCCGCCGCGCGCGGCATCGACGGCCCGCTCGGACACGTCGGTGCCCAGCAGATCGATCGTCCAGCCGTGCCAGCGCTCCGGATTGTCGGCGAACACCATGGCCAGGCTGTGCACTTCCTGCCCCGTCGAACAGCCCGCGCACCAGATCGAGATCCGCCGCGTGTCCGCGCGCTTGCGGGCGATGTTGGGCAGGATAACGTCGGGAAGCTGATCGAAGGTGGGCTTGTCGCGGAAGAAGTAGGTTTCGTTGTTGAGCAGCGCTTCGACGATCTGCCGGATCAGCTTGCGCCGCGCGGCCATGGTGCGCTGGCCTTCCAGAAGGCACACCAGCTGATCTGCGTTGCTGATCCCGTGTTCGCGGAACACGCCCGCCAGCGCTGAACTCACGCGCCAGCGGCGGCTCTCCGTGAGGTGCTGGCCGGTGTGTTCGGCAAGAAGGTCTGCGATAATCTGGAGGGAGGCGTGATGCGCGTCCATAGCGGGTTATCCGTGTCAACCGCGCTCAGGCGTCGCCACGCTCTGACCAAGATCAAGGACCCGCGCACCCAGCTCCGCGGGCGAGGCAACGAGGCTGGAAAGGCCCGCTTTCGTGACCGCGCCCGGCATGCCCCAGACCGCGCAGGTTTCCGCGTTCTGAGCGAAGATCGCGCCGCCCGCATCCACCAGAGCGCGCGCGCCGTGAAGGCCATCGCGGCCCATGCCCGACAGCACCACGCCAAGCGCGCGGCCCTCGCAGGCGGTGGCCAGGCTTTCAAACATCGGATCGACCGAAGGCAAACAGCCGCTGCGGGCCGGTTCGTTGGACGTCTTGGCGATCAGCCGTTCGCCCACGCGGCGCACCAGCATGTGACCATGGCCCGTGGCAATCGCGACCTGGCCGCGGCGGATCTCAGTGCCTTCGGTGGCGATGACAGCGGGGCGGGCGCAGGCCATTTCGACCTGGCGGGCGAACACCGGGATGAACGAGGCCGGCAGGTGCTGCGTAATCAGGATCGGCACATCAAAGTCCGGCGTCAGGCAACGCAGCAGGATGTTGAGCGCGTGAATGCCGCCGGTCGACGCGCCGATAGCGATCGCTTCGGGCGATCTTGTAGGGGCCGGGCGCAGCGCGATTGCGGTCGGCGGATCGGCCTTTGCGGGCGCCGCAGCCTGCGCGGCGACGGCCTTGGCCTCAACCGGCTGTGAGCTCCGATCGCCCCCGTCGCAAGACGCGGGCTCTTCCGCTGGCTCGCCGCCCGGCTGGCTTTCGCCAAGCGCGCGGATCTTACCCAGAAGCTGGCTGCGGTAATCCTCGTTGAACCCACCCGGACGCGGCTTCAGCATTGTGTCCGCGGCGCCCATCGAGAGCGCGGAAATGGTGTGCTCGGCGCCGTCCTGGGTGAGCGAGGAGACCACCAGAACCTGTCCGCCCCGCGCGCGATCAAGAATTGTGGGCAACGCTTCGAGCCCGCCCATGCCCGGCATTTCCAGGTCGAGCAGGATGACATCAACCGGCGTCTTTTCCAGCTGAGCGATGGCGCGTTCCGCGCTGCTTGCGGTTTCAACGACACGCATCGCGCCGTCGCTTTCGACCATGCGCTTGAAGATGGTGCGCACGGTTAGGGAATCATCGACTATCAGCACGCGGATCGCAGGGGCAGCTGCCTTGGGCGCCGCCACGGCGCGGGCTCTGTCCGTCTGAGACGGCTCGGCTCGGCGCAAACGGCCGCCAGGAACGGGAGCGGGCGCGTTCACGAGAAGCCCACCAGTTGCAGCTTGATCTGAAGCGTTTCGTGATCGAACGGCTTCATCACGTATTCGTCCGCGCCCGCCGAGATCGCCTCGCGGATATGCGCAACGTCGTTTTCGGTGGTGCAGAACACGACCTTGGGCTTGTCGCCGCCGGGGCGCTTGCGCAGCTGGATGATGAATTCGATCCCCGTCATGACCGGCATATTCCAGTCAAGCAGGACAACATCGGGCATCGCCTTGTCGCAGGCGTCGAGGCCTTCCTGGCCATTTTCCGCTTCGTCGACGGTAAAGCCAAGCGTTTCGAGGATGTGCCTCGACACTTTACGGATCACGCGCGAATCGTCGACGATAAGACAGGTCTTCATGGATCACCCTTCTTGTGGCGACCAAATCGTAGAGGGAGGCGGTAACTATTGGATTAAGCCGCCGCTCCGATAGACGCAGGACTCGCGCTGGCTGAGGACCCGCTTCCCCCGCTGCCGGCGCCCGAGAGCGCGTCCGGCCCGGCGATCAGCGCGGCCAAATCGATCAGCAGAGCGGGGCCGATTGCGGTCTCGACCATGCCGGTTGCGATCCGGGTCCATTCCGGGCCGAAGCCGCCGGGCACGTTGTCCGGAGCGGATTGGCCCGTGGCGATGTCTTCGATGGCATCCACCATCAGCGCGTAGGAATGCCCGCCCACGGCCACCACAGCGGCGCGGTGGTCGGTGGCCCAGGAGGTCTCTTCAAAGCCCAGCGCGCGTCGGCAGTCGATCACGGTCAGCGCCTGGCTGCGCAAAGCGGTGATGCCGGCGATGAAGCCGGGGCTGCGCGGCACCGGAGTGATAACGCCCAGTTCGATCACCGATTTCACGTCGCTGGCGTGCAACGCGCAGCGGCGGCCGGCAATCTGGGCCATGACAAGCAGATCGTTCACGCGGCCTCTCCTTGGCTTGCATCGCCTTTGCCTGATGAGCTTTGCCCGCCTCTATGCGTGGCGCCTCGCGCCTCGCGCAGGGCCGCCAACAGCCCTTCCCGGTCGTAGCGATAGATCGTCGCGGCGTTGGTTGCCCCGTGGGGATGATCGCGCAGGCGAATAAGAGGCTGGGTGATCGTCCAGTCGAGCGCCGAGGCGGTTTCAAACTCGTCTTCGAACCAGATCGAAAGCGTGCCTTCTTCGTCGGGTGAGCCGGGCTCAGCGACCTCGTACCCGGCCGAGGTGACCAGCGGCGCCAGGATCGTGCGGGCCCATTCGCCATCGGGAAGGCGGCATTGCGGACGCAAGAGAGCGGTGGGCGCTTCGGCGTGGCGGGCAAAGACTTCGTGCCCGTCGATCAGCGATACGGTCTGCCCGCCGACCAACGTCACCGCTTCGATCATGGGATCATCGGTGACCGGCTTGAGCTCTCCGCCAAGCGCCACCGCGTCATCAATTTCGCGCACCGCAAGCAGCAATTCGCACGCGCCGTCCGACAGGCGTAGCAAGCGAATCTTCTCAGCGGGAAGCGGGCCTTCGGGAAGACCGATCAGCGGCAGGATCAGACCGTCGATCACCGCGCGCGGTGAGGCGGAGGTGCGATCAATGGCGTGGGCGGGCGCGGTCTCGATGCGCTGGACCAGCTCAAGGCGCACCGCGCGGCGGCGTCCATCGAAGTCGGTAAACAGCATGGCGCGCTGGACGGCGGTGTCCACGGCTCGCTCGCTCTCCAGCGCATCGGCAAGCACGCGGGTGCGCGCGTCTGACACCAGGTGATGCAGCGAAGCGATATTGGTGACATCGAGCAGCAGCACCGGCTGACCGTCATCCAGCAGCGTGGAACCGGCGTAGAGCCCGCTCTTCATAACCGCCGGGGCCAGCGGCTTGACCACGATATCGCCATGGCTGTGAATATTGTCGACCGCGAGCGCGAACATGTCGCCGCTGGCCAGGCGCAGCATCACCATCGATCGGTTCGCCTCATCGCCCTGACCCACAGGCAGGCCCAGCACATCGCCAAGGCACAGGCACGGCACGCGCTGGCCGCGGAAGGTGACGAGTGCGGCTTCGCCCATCTGCGTGAAGTCGAGCGTCTTAGCCGAGGCGTGGATGATCTCTTCGACATAGCTTTGCGGGATGGCAAAGCGCTGGTCGCTCATCTCCACGGTCAGCCCCGCAATGATGCTGAGCGTGAGCGGGATTTGCAGCGTGAAGAGCGTGCCGACCCCGGTTGTGCTGGAGACCTTGATGCTGCCGCCCACTCTCTCAAGGTTCTGGCGCACCACGTCGAGCCCCACGCCGCGGCCAGAGACATTAGACACGGTCTCTGCGGTGGAGAAGCCGGGTTCAAAAATCAGCTGGAGGATCTTTTCGCGGTCCATCGCGGCGCGTTCCGCGGGCGTGATCAGGCCGGTGGCGAGCGCCTTGGCGGCGATGCGTTCCTCATCGATCCCGCGCCCATCATCGCTGACCACAATCGAAATCGTGTTGCCCGACTGGCGCGCGGCGATGGACAAAAGGGCGGTTTCGCGCTTGCCTTGCGCCAGGCGTTCGTGCGGCGCTTCAACCCCGTGATCGATCGCGTTGCGGATGATGTGCGTCACCGGATCGCGGATCATCTCGATCATCTCGCGGTCCAGCTCAACATCGCCGCCTTCCAGATCGATCAGAACCTGTTTGCCCAGCTCCGCCGACAGATCGCGCACCAGACGCGGCAGCGCGCCAAACAGCGTCTCGATCCGCTGCATGCGCATGCGGGTGATCGCGTCGCGCACATCGGACAGAATGCTGGTGAGCCGCTCGAACGGGCCGTCAATGGTCGGCTGGTTGCCCGCCTGGCGCAGGCGGTGCGCCAGATCGTTGCGCGCCAGCACCATGTCGGACACGCCGCTCATCACCCGGTCAAGCAGGTCAACCGGCAAGCGGATCGTGCGCTGAGCGGCGATTGCCGCATGCGCGGCGGCGACATTGGCATCGCCTGAAGCGCTTTCGGGTCCGGTGGGGGCGGGCGTCTGGGGGTCCTCAACGGTCAAGTCCGGCGCCTCAGCCCCTTCCATCAAGCCGGCTATGAGATCGCTGTCATCGCCTTGCGGGCATTGGCCATCCGCCTCAATCGCATCGACCAGTTCAACGATCCGGTCAATCACCGCCAGCGCGGCGGAGACCAGCGCGCCGTCGGTCTCGCGGCGGCCCGAGCGCACATCGGCAAGCGCGTCTTCGGCGGCGTGGCTGAGCCCGGCCAGGCGTGGAAAATCGAAAAAGCCGCAATTGCCCTTCACGGTGTGGACGAAGCGGAAGATCGCATCAATGCGCGACCCATCGGCCGGATTGGCTTCCCAGGCGATGATCTCGCCTTCGCTCGCCTCGAGCATCTCGCGTGTCTCAGCGACGAAATCGGCCAGCAGGTCGTCCATGGTGCGCGCAAAGGTCCCCAGTTCTGGAACACGACAGTTTTTGTATCGGACCGCTTCTATGGCGCGTGATGGTTAATGAACGCCTACCGCGCGCCCCTCGGGCGGGAGCGGCGCCAGGGTCAGGCGGCGCTGTGTTTGACCCCTCGACCCAGCACCCACCAGGCCAGCGCCACACCGGTGAGGCCGCCAAAGATGTTGGCGGCAAGCTCGGCGCTATAGATAGCGGCGGATCCCAGAACCTGGTCAAGCAGCAGCGCAAAGGGCAGCATCACGAGGAACACGCGCAGGATCGACTGGGCGAGCGCAAAGGAGGCTCGGTCAACCGCGTTGAGGATGCCGTTCGCGACAATCAGCAAGCCAAAGCCCGCATATCCCCAGGCCGCAATGCTGATGTAAAGCGCGAATTCGCGCACGACGGCCGGGTTGTCGGAGAACAGCTGTCCGAACCACTCACCCGAGGCAAACAGCAGCGCCGCTGTGCCAAGCCCCCAGACCACGCAAAAGCCACCCGCCCAGATCGCCGCCTCACGCGCGCGGTCGAATTCGCTCGCGCCCCAGTTCTGGCCCACAATCGCTCCGATAGAGCCCGACAGCGCGAGCAGCGGCACGGTCGCAAAGCTCTGCAGTCGCCCCGCCGCGCCAAAGGCGGCGAGTGCGTCCTGGCCCTGATTGGCGATCAGCGCGGTGAGGATGGCAAGGCCAATGGGGTTGATCGCGTTGGAGAACGCCGCTGGCCCGCCCACCCGCAGGATAGCGACCGCCGGATCCAGCATATGCCGGCGCCGCACAAGGCTCAGATCGATCGGAAGACGGGCGCTTTGGACCATGACAAGCGCAATGATGAGGCCAAAGCTCCAGCCGATGATGGTCGCATAGGCCGCGCCCACTATGCCAAATCCGCTGAACCCGAACGCGCCGGTGATAAGGATAGGATCGAGGATCCAGTTCACGACGGCAAACGAGACATTGATAGAGCTGGACTTGCGCGCCTCGCCTTGCGCGCGCAGCACGCCGGAGAGGCCCATGATCGCGATCTGGATCGGGAACCCAAGCGCGAAGGGGCCCATGTAAAGCTTTATCAGAGCAAGCAATGGAGGCGGCGCGTTCATGAGGCGGAAGAGCGGATCGCTCAGGAAAAACAGCCCAAGACCAATGGCAAGCCCGGTGGCGATTGCGAAGATGAAGCCGAAATTGGCCCGCCGCGCGGCCCGCTCAGCGTCGCCTTCGCCAAGCGCCCGGCTGACCATGGAATTGATGCCAACCATAACGCCCACGCCCAGCGAATTGAGGGCAATGGTGATCGGAAAGATGAACGCAACCGCCGCCAGCGGCTCTTCCCCGAGCTGTCCGATAAAGTAGGAATCCACCAGACCGATCGACATGATCGCGGCCACTCCGACAATGCCGGGGAGGGTCTGCCCCACAAGGTGCCCGGTGATCGGCCCCGTTGTAAGCCGCGCCATCTGAGGCATCGGAGCCGATGTAGCCGGCGGGGGCGGCGTGGTGGAGCGGGCCTTGGACGCGCCGGAAGAGCGTTTCGCAGTCATGAAGCCGCGCGCCTACCGGGGCAGAGGCAAAGGCGCAAAACAAATAACCTTCGTTACCAGACAGCGTGGGTTTGTCCGCGATCAACGGGGCAGGGTGCAGCCCGGTTCCGCGCGGCGATAGTGGCTCGCCTTCATGCCCGCTTTGCGTTACACCTTGTACACAATCGCTTGGATAAGCTGAACACAGAGAGGATCATTCCCATGGCCACCCAATTGAAGCCCACTATCGAGTGCAGCCCGGAAGAATGGCAGGCGCGCCTCGACCTTGCGGCGTGCTATCGCATCTTTGATCACATGGGCTGGTCGGAATCGATCTACAACCACATCTCGGTCAAGGTGCCGGGCGAAGAGGACACCTTCCTCATCAACCCGTTTGGCCTCCTCTATGACGAAGTGACCGCATCGAACCTCGTCAAAATTGACGTTGAAGGCAACAATGTCGGCCCCTCGCAGTACATGGTCAACAAAGCCGGCTTCACCCAGCACGCCTATTTTCATAAAACTCTGGGTGAGCGCGCGGCGGCGATCTGCCACGTCCACACCACGGCAACGATGGCCGTGTGCAGCCACAAGGACGGCCTGACGCCGACCAGTTTCTACGGCTGCAATTTCCAGGACCAGATGGGCTATCACGACTTTGAAGGCGTTACGGTGCGCGAGGAAGAGGGTGAGCGTCTGGTCAAGAACCTGAACGGCAAATCGATCCTCATGCTGCGCAATCATGGGCCGGTTGTGATGGACAAGACGATCCCCGGCATGTTCGTCAAGATGTGGTCTTTGCAGCGCGCCTGCGAAATCCAGGTCGCCACTCTTAGCATGGGCAACCCGACGGTGGTGCCGCAAGAGGTGATCGACGTGCACCAGCGCGATCTTGCCGTCATGCAGGGCCAGGGCGGCGCGGGCGTGTTCGATTTTGAAGCGTGGAAACGCCGCGTCTCCAAGATCGACGACAGCTGGCGGACCTGACGGTCTTCTATTAGAGCGGCGCCCAAGGAGACTTTGGCATGTCGCGCATGACCATCAATGACAGCCCGGTCGAGTTCGATCTCGACCCGCGCACCCCGTTGCTCTTTGCGCTGCGTGAGGCGGCAAACCTCACCGGTACGAAGAGCTGCGGGGC
The DNA here is from genome assembly GCA_039815865.1 of Pseudomonadota bacterium. Lineage (GTDB taxonomy): Bacteria > Pseudomonadota > Alphaproteobacteria > Sphingomonadales > Sphingomonadaceae > Erythrobacter. The sequence continues at coordinate 19,478 of JBCBYM010000020.1, read as the reverse complement.
GGTCAATTGCTCGGCGGGCGCGTGCATGGTGCTGGTCGATGGCGTGGCGCTGCGTTCGTGCCGGATCAATCTGGCCGAGGCCGAAGGGCGCATCATCACCACGATCGAAGGGCTTTCGGGCGACCGCTCGCACCCGGTGCAACAGGCGATGGTGGCTGAGCAGGCGATCCAGTGCGGCTTTTGCACGCCGGGCATGGTGATCGCGGCCGCGGCTCTGATCCAGCGCAACACCGCACCCAGCCGCGAAGAAATCGAACAAGCGGTGCCCAATCTGTGCCGCTGCGGGGTCTATCCCCGGCTGGTGGCCGCGATCCAGCGTGCGGGCCGCGTGGCGCAGCGGCGCGAGAGCATCAGCGCTGCGCCCGCGCCCGATATCAGCGCCGCGGACGCCGCCGCCGCTGTCCCTGCTCTGCGCGCGCCGGAAGAGGCCCAGCCAGTTCCCAACACGCCAGTTCCCAACACGCCCTCTCAGGGCACGCCCTGATCCGGATCAGAACCGACCCGTCAGCGCCAGACGCGCGTTGAGCGGTTGGCCCACGGTTGCCTGATGCGTGGCGTGGCTGTTGGGGAAGTAGAGTTCATCGGTCAGGTTTTCTATGTTGAGTTGGAGACGGAAATTGTCCGAAACCTCCCACCAGGCGGCCGCGTCAAAGCGGGTATAGGCGGGCAGCACCGCCGTGTTGCCGTTGTTGATGAAGCTTTGCCCCTGATGCGTGAACCCGGCGCCAAGGCCCACGCGTTCGGACACTTGAAAGCTGTTCCACAGGCTGAACATATGTTCGGGCAATTCGCGCAAGGTGAGGCCAGTGCCGTTGCCAAACGCGTCAACCTGTTCGCCTTCGAGATAGGAATAGCCCGCCTGAATGGTCCAGAAGCTGGTGAGATAGCCATCGAGCTGCACTTCAAAGCCCTGAATGGTGGAATCGATCACGTCGAGCGTGGCCGGGTCATCATCGTTGGGCTGGGGTGAGCTCTGCTCAATCTCGAACACCGCCATGGTGAGGCTGAGGCGCGGTTCGATATCGACCTTGATGCCCGCTTCGAGGTTGGTGAAGGTGTTGGGAGCCAGCGCGTCGTTATTGCCGTTGATATTGGCAAACTGCTCGCCCGAGCGCGGCAGGAAGCTCTCCGAATAGCTGGCGTAGATCGAGATGTTTTCCGCCGGCTTGAAGATCAGCCCACCGCGAGGCGAGAATTCCTCGTCCTTGCGGGTGCGGATCTCGGCGAGGGGCACGTTGTTGACCTCGATGTCGAAGCTATCAAAGCGCCCGCCCACGACAAGGTTGAGCCAGTCGGTCAGTTCGATCTCGTCCTGGATGAAGGCTGAGAACACATCGATCGTGACTCGCGTGTCATCGTTGAGGTCGCTGAACGTGTTGACCGTGGCCTCTCCGGCGGCGTTGGTGCCGCGATTGCCGCGCAGGGCAATCGGCTGCACGGCCAGGAAGGTCTCGCGATCATCTTGGCTGGTGTTGAAGAACGAATTCAACCGGAACTGGTCGGACGAGGTGTTGATGTATTCCCCGCCCACGATCAGCGTGTGATCGACGCTTCCCGTTTCAAATTCGCCGATCAGATTGCCCGACAGGATCAGGTTCTGGCGCTGTGTTTCGTCGATATAGCCATCCAGCTCAACGATGTTGGTGAGCTCGTCGTAATCGGTGGCGAAGAAGTTTGAATAGGCCTTGTCATAGTCGCCATAAAACGCGGCGAAATTGCCCTTGATGGTGTCCGAGAATTGGTGGCTCACATTGGCGCGGAAAAGATGCGCCTCAAGCTGAGTGAAGTTCTCCAGCGCATCGCCAAAAGTGATGTCGGCGAGCGCTTCGACCGGGCGGCCATCGGCGCCGGTGGGAATGCCGCGATCGACGAACCGCTCGTGATCGGCGTATTCGTAGGACAGGTCGAGCACGGTTGCATCGCTTAGCGCAAAGCGCACTGTCGGGTTAAAGCCAACCCGGTCGCCCTCGTAGAAATCGCGGTGGTTTTGCAGGCCTTCATAGGCGGCGTTGATGCGGATCGCGACGTTCTCTCCAGCGGCGAAGTTGAGATCGCCCATGACGCTGGTCTCACCGAAAGTGTCCACGGCCAGCTGGCCCCCGCCAAAGATCTCGCCGATCGTGCCCTTCTTGGTCACGCGGTTGAGGATGCCGCCTGTGCCGCCGCGGCCAAACAGCAGCGCGTTGGGGCCGCGCAGGATTTCGACCTGCTCCAGATTGTAGAGGCTGCGGTAATACTGCACATCGTCGCGCACGCCGTCGATGAAGAAGTCCGCGGTTGAGCGCACGCCGCGAAAGACGATCGCGTCACGATGGCCTTCGCCCTGCGAGGCGTTCACGCCCGGCGTGTAGTCGACGATCTGGCCGACGCTGGTCCAGCCGCGCAGCTCGATCTCTTCCTGCGTCGTGATCGTCAGGCTCTGGGGCACATCGATAATCTCGGTCGGCGTCTTGAGCGCGGCGATCTGGTTGGAATACAGCACATCGCCAGAGACAATGATGTTGCCATCCGCATCGTACTGCTGAGGCGCGGCGTCATCGGCGAGGGCTGGCGAAGCCACCAGCGCGGCGGAAACAAGAAGCGCTGCGCGCAAGCGGGTGTGGTTCATCAAGTATGCCCTTTCGTCCGAGTGGAGCGACCTTTCGCTCCGTGACCCCGCGAGAGCTGCTATTGCAACCAATTCGCAATAACAAGCACTAATGAGAATCTTTCGCGATTAGCGATGCCCTGTGGCAAATTTGTCGCGCGCCGGTTAGGGATCGCGCCACGTATTCGGCAAGATTCGATGAGCGAGACGGGAGACGCGCAATCATGAAGGCAACGATCTGGCACAACCCCAAATGCGGCACTTCGCGCAAGACACTGGCGATCCTTGAGAACCTTTCAAAGGTCGACGTGAGCGTGGTTGAGTACCTCAAAGACCCGCCCACGCGTGACAAGCTGGTGCAGCTCTACGCCGATGCCGGGATCACGCCGCAAGAGGGCCTGCGCCTGCGCGGGACGGATGCGGAAGAGCGCGGCCTGCCGAACGCGGACGCGGACACAGTGCTCGATGCGATGGTGGCGGATCCGATCCTGATCAATCGCCCGCTGGTTGAGACTGAGAAGGGCGTTGCCCTGTGCCGACCTCAGGATGAGGTGCTGAAGCTGCTCTAAGCCCGGCGCGCCGCGCATGTTGACTATTCGAAGGTCTCGCGGTCAACGGTCAGCGATGCGTCGCGCGCAAGGCCGCGCCATCCGATACCGGTGACCGCAAGGCACAAGGTTATGATCAGCCCAAAGGCCACCGGCGCGTTGGTGTTGTAGAGCCACACGCCGACCGCCGGCGCGTAGATAAAGCTGGCTCCCGCCACGCTCGCAACGATGCCAGAGGCCTGCCCCTGCTCTGCGCGCGTCACCGCGAGCGAGGTGCCCGCCGTCGTGCCCGGTCGGAACAGGCCAAAGCCCAGCGACGCGATCGCAAAGCCGAGCGAGAGCGCGAAGACATCGCCCGCAAAGCCCAGCACCGCGGTGCCAAAGGCGGCCACGCTCATTCCCGAAAGCGTCGCGGCGCGCGGGCCGATGCGAAAGCGCGGGATCAGGCCCCATTGCGCAAGCAAGGTGGCCAAAGCGCCAAAGACGAGCACGAGGCTGACCAGCGCCGCGCCTTCCTCGGGTTGGCCGCGCAGACCGAGCCGGTCGAGCACCAGGAAGCCGGCAATCCCCATGATCATCGCCTGAGCGTGCCCGCCCACCAGACCCGCCAGCACCCAGGGGCGCAGGCGCGGCTCAAACCAGCGAAGTCGCGCTGCGTCGTCGGCGCTTTGCGTCTCGCCCCGGCTTTCCTCACCGCTCGGCTCGTCAGCGTGCGGACCAAGGTCGTCATCCGTTTCAGCGGGCGCGTCCGAAGTGCCTGAATAGGCCACCGTCTGCCCGCGAGCGGCAAAGCGTGGCTCATCATCGGGCAGCCGCAGCCGCAAAAGGACAAGCGCCACAACGCCTATCAGCCCAAAGCTGATGAACGGACCGGTTAGGCCAATGCCGAGAAAGGGAAACACGAGCAGCGGCGCCAGAACCGGTCCAATCACCGTCCCAAGCCCAAAGCTGGACGCGATAAGGGAAAGCGCGTTTGTGCGCTCGGAACGCGGGGTGCGCGCGGCGACATAGGCCTGCACAGCGGGAGGCGCGGCGCTGCCGAACAGGCCGTAAAGGCTGCGCGCGGCGGCAAAGGTGATGAGCGTTGCGAGCGCGCCGAGATAGCCGGACAGCCCGGCCCACAGCGCCAATCCGCACAGCCCCATCGAAAGGATGAAACCGGTCAGACCCAGCGCCATCATCGACTTGCGCCCGCGCCGGTCCGACCGCCGCGCCCAGATCGGCGCGCATATAACCCAGAGCAGCGCCGACCAGCTGTAGGCCAGGCTGATCCAGAAATCCTGCACCCCCAAAGCGGTGCCGATTGAGGGCATCACCGATTGCATCGCGGTGTTGCCAGCGGCGGTCACCAGCATGACGGTGAACAAGAGCGCCATGCGCGAGGTTGGGATCGGCGGCGCGTCTGTTTGCGCTGTGGGGGTAGAAGGGTCCGCCTCGGCCATGCGAGTGAGCGCTAGGCCAGCGTGCCCAGACTGGCAATCGCAACTTGGCAATCGCGATCTGGCAATCGGGGTTTGGCAATTGCGCTCTTGCGCGCTTGGGCCGCGGTAATCCGGCTTTAGTCGAAGACCGAGCTGACCTCGTCCGGGTCCGGGCCGCTCAATTGCTGGAAGATCGCGACGGCAAGGCCGCACATGATCATCCCGCTCACCATGCCCAGCACCCCGTTGGTGATGCCCAGGATCAGCGCGGTCACCGTCCCGCCGCCCGCCAGCGCGGCAATGGCGCCCACGCCGCCCGAAAACAGCAGCGCAATCACCATGTAGAGCGCGAACAAAACCACCCAGAAGATGAGGATCGACCACTGTTTCTTGTGCGTGAGCTTGTACGAGCGCAACGTAGCCGAGACGGGGTTGAGCGTGCCTTCAAGCACCAAAGCGGGCAGGCTCATCGACATGCGCGCTGCCACATAGACCGAGATCAGCAGGACCGGGATTACCGCTAGCCCGGCAAGCGCGGGCGCTCCCAACAACCCCGCAATAAGCGCGAGCGGAATGACCGCCACCATCGCGCCCAGAAAATAAGACAGCAGGAACACGACGAACAGGCCAATTGCGCTGGGCGTGATCTTGAACCCCGTCGCAATCGCTTCGCCCACGGTGGGGCGCTTCGTGCCCATCAGCGCGATCATCGCTCCATAGCCGGCAAACTGGACGATCATGCCCAGCAGACCTGCGGTGATCAGCGGTACAAGGTTCTCCTGGAGCTGCGCCATCACCACGTCCGGGTCCGCGCCCGGATCGCTCAGTTCGATCATGTTGGGCATGAACAAATAGATCGTGACCGAGGGCAACAGCAGGAACACCGCCGAGACAATCGCGAGCAATTGCAGGTTGTCCTTGATAAGCTCAACCGTGCGTTCCCACGCCGCGTTCATGTCGAAGTCCATCTCTTGCCCCTGTTCAAAGCTGCGCTTTGGGCGCGCGAACGCCGCTTTCGCGCCTCTAGCCTCTTGATCTCGCCGATCAATGCCCCCACCCAAGAACCATGGCAAGCCATGCTTTGAATTCCGCGCCTGATGCTGGGCCCAACACCGCTCCCAAAACCGGGCTCGATCCGGCGATCGAATGGCGGTGCGAGGACGCAGCCGTGCCCTACACCCAGGCGCTGGCGGCGATGGAGGAACGCAACGCCGCGATCCACGCCGGCACGGCGCCTGAGCAAATCTGGCTGCTTGAACACCCGCCCGTCTACACCGCGGGCACCAGCGCGGACCCGGCTGAACTGGTTGATCCGCGCTTCGACGTGGTCGAGGCCGGACGCGGCGGGCGCTACACCTATCACGGGCCGGGGCAGCGCGTTGGGTACCTGATGCTCAACCTCGCTGAGCGCGGCAAGGATGTGCGCTGCTTTGTCCATTCGATTGAGGGCTGGGTGATCGCCACGCTCGCCGATTTCGGGGTAGAGGCCTGGGCGGTGAATGGCCGCGTGGGCATCTGGTGCGAAGACATTGACGGGCGTGAGGCGAAGATCGGTGCGATCGGCGTGCGCGTGCGGCGCTGGGTCTCGATGCACGGCGTATCGGTCAACTTGGACCCGGACCTATCGCATTTCAGCGGCATCGTGCCGTGCGGGATCGAGGAATTTGGTGTCACCAGCCTGGCGCGGCTCGGCCGACACGTATCAGCCGCGCAATGGGATGAGGCCTTTATCGCCCGCGCAGCCGACTTTTTCGACGCGCTGGATAAGACGGGGCGCAGCCATAAGGGACAGGGCAAATGCAGCGGATAATCGGATCGGCGTTGATCGGCGCTTTGGCTGGCTTGGTGGCGGCGTGCTCGCCAGAGGCCGAAACGCCCGAGACCATCGCTGCGCCCGAACAGGGCGGCGAGGTTAAGGGCGAGGTTCTGGGAGGATCGGTCAGCGACGCGATGATCCCGCTGGAATCGCTCAAATCCCAATCTCCCTCCTTGCGCCGTCAGACCACGACCACCACCGTCACCCAAAGCGCCGACGGGGGCGAGACCACGGTTCAAACCACCACCGTCACCCAAAGCGAAAGCGCCGGTGAAGCGCCTGCGCCGAGCCCTCCGGTTCCTCCGGCGACGCCCGGCGAATAGAGGCGCTTTTGGCAGTGCCCTGGGGACAGGCCCGGAGGGTCAGGCCGCGCTCGCCTGCTCCTCTTCCAGCGTCGGGTAATCGATATACCCTTCCGGCGTCGGGAAGTACCAGCTGACCGGCACGTTGACGTTTTCGTTGAGATGCGCGCCCGCCGCGATGCGCTTTTCCAGATCCGGGTTGGAGATATAGGGCCGGCCAAAGCTCACCGCATCGCATTTGCCGCTGGTGACATCGGCGTCCGCATTCTCAGGGCCATAATCGGAATTGAGGATCAGCGGGCCGGAATAGATCCCGCGGATCAAGGGGCTTTGCTTGGGCACCTCGGTGCTGCCAAACGTGCCATCAGGGCCGGGCTCGCGCAGTTCGAGGAAAGCCAGGCCCAGTTCCTCAATCACGCGGGTCGCCTCGCCAAAGATGCTTGCCGGATTGCTGTCATCGGCGCCTTGCGTCTCGCCATTGGGCGAGAGGCGGATGCCGACACGGTCCGCGCCCCAGACATCGATCAGCGCTTCAAGAACCTCGCGCATGAACCGCACGCGGTTCTCCACCGGGCCGCCATACTCGTCGGTGCGCAGATTGGTGGTTTCGCGCAGGAATTGATCGATCAGATAGCCGTTCGCGCCGTGCAGCTGGACCGCGTCAAACCCGGCCGCCTTCGCGTTCTCAGCGGCCTTGCGATAATCGCCGATCGTGCGCTCGATGTCCTCAAGCGTCATCTCGCGCGCTTGTTCGTAATCCTTGCGCCCTTCGGGCGTGTGCGCGTGGCCCGGAGCGGTGGTGGCGCTGGCGGAGAAGGCCGGTTCGCCGTCCAGGAAGAAGGGGTGCACCAGCCGGCCCATATGCCACAGCTGCATCGCAATAAGGCCCCCTTTGGCGTGGACCGCTTCGGTAATTGGCTTCCACGCTTCGACCTGTTCGTCCGACCAGATACCCGGCGCGCTGGGCCAGCCCAGCCCCTCGCGGCTGATACCGGTTGCCTCAGTGAGGATCAGGCCTGCACCGGCGCGCTGCTCGTAATAGGTCTTCATCATCTCATTGGGCGTGAACACCGGATCAGCCGCGCGGCCACGGGTCAGCGGGGCCATGAAAATGCGGTTCTTCGCTTCGAGCGCACCCATTGTGAGCGGCTGGAACAGAGCTTCGTGATGCATTGGGTGTCCTCCTCCTCGTTTCGACTTGGGATTGCACTTGGCGCGTCGAAGCGTAGGGCGCAAGCATGGAAAAGGATGCAGGGCCTCAAGCAAATCTTGGTGAGCGCACATCGGCGTTGCGCGCTGGGCTTTTGCTGGCGGCCTTGCTCGCGGGCAATGCGGCCTTGGCATTGGGCGTGGTGTTTGTGCGGCTGGTTGACACCGGGCCCGTTGCAGCCGGGTTCTGGCGGCTGTTTCTGGCGCTGCCCTTCCTGCTCATGCTGGCAAGCTATCGGGGAGAGCGCCCACTGGCCGTGCCGCGCAAGACCGTAGCCTTGGTGGCGGTTGCCGGGCTGTGCTTTGCCGCCGACATCGCCGCCTGGCATATCGGCATTGGCATGACGCGGCTGGGCAATGCGGTGCTGTTCGCCAATTCGGGCAGTCTGGTGCTGATGGTCTGGGGCTTTGTGGTCGCAGGGCTGCTCCCACGCTTTCGCGAATGGAGCGCGATGGCGATGGCGCTGACGGGCGCGGGTCTCCTTTTGGGGCGCAGTCTGGAGATTTCAACCACGACACTGGCCGGCGATCTGTTCAGCCTGATGGCGGGCATGTTCTACGCGGGCTATCTCTTGATCCTGCAGGACGCGCGGCGCGCGATTGGCAGTTGGAGCCTGCTGTTCTGGTCCGGCCTTGCGGGCGCGCCCTTTTTGCTGGCGCTGGCCTGGGGGCTGGGCGAGGCGATCTGGCCGCAAGTCTGGTGGCCGATTGTGGCGCTGTTCGTCGTCAACCAATTGGTGGGTCAGGGGTTGATGGTCTATTCGCTGGGCCACTTCCCGCCGTTGATCATTGGCCTTGCGCTGCTGACCCAGCCCGCGATTGCCGCGGCGATGGGATACGCGATGTTCGGCGAGACGCTCAACGTCTGGGACGTGGTAGGGATGGTTCTACTGGGCGGTGCGCTGGTGGTGGCGCGAGTGGCGGCGAAGCGGGGTTAGACCTCTATTCCGCCTCCGGCACCTGCGCGCTCAACCAGAAAGCCCCGCTGATCAGTTTGCCTTCGGCTGGCTCGAGCTCGGGCCAGATGTCATCGAACACCACGTTCACCGTCCCTCCGCCTTGCACCTTTACAAGCGTGCGCCAGTGGCCTGCGCCATCTGGTGTGGTGACCTTCTCGGCTTCGAGAATTTCGCCACCAAAGGTTGCGCGCGCGCTGGTCTCATCACCGAACAGGCCCGAGGGGATGAAGAAGTCCGCCGCGTACGTGATGTCTTCACCCAGCTTTTCCTGCGCTGCAAGGAATGCCTCTTCGTTCTCGAAGATCTCAGGATTGAAGGTGAAGGCGGTGAGATCGAGCTCTAGATCCTGCGGCGCGTCCAGATCGGCGAAGCGCGCCGCCTCGCGCGGGTCGGCCAGTTCGATGAGAACCGGGATGTTGTATTCCGAGAACCGCACCGCAAGCCGGTATTCATAAGGCTCCCAGTCGGGGTCCGATTGCACCCCCTCGACAAGGACGGGAAACACGCTCTTGCCGACAAAGGCGGGGTTGGCGGTGATGAATTCCAGCGCATCACCCTTGGCGCGAAGGCCGATCCAGATCTGCCCGCCATTGGCCTTTTGCTGCCGGCAAACGCCATCGTCTTCATCGAGCGCGATAAGCTCGCAATCCGCTGCCAGTTCGATGATCGCGCTCGTGAACGCGTCGTTGTCGCGCGTGTCGATATCAAAGCCGACGCTGTGGAAATTGGAGGTCTCCTGCGCGCGGGCCACAGCCGTCAGACCAAGCCCGCCCGTTGCAAGAGCAATGGCCGCAAGGGGCAGGAGGCGCATGCCGATCAATCCCCGCTAAAGGGCACCGCGCCCAGATCGCCCAGGCCAACAGTCCCGCCGGCCATTTCCAGCATGCGGTCGAGGCTGCGCTTGGCTTTGAGGCGGATGTCCTCCTCGATCTCGATGCGCGGGGTCAGATCGCGAAGCGCGACGTAGAGCTTCTCCATCGTGTTCAAGGCCATGTAGGGGCAGATGTTGCAATTGCAGTTCCCGTCCGCACCGGGCGCTCCGATGAAAGTCTTATCGGGCAGCGCCTTTTCCATCTGGTGCATGATGTGCGGCTCGGTCGCGACGATCAGCGTGTCGCCTTCGAATTCCTTGGCAAAGGTCAGGATCGAGCTGGTGGAGCCCACGTGATCGGCGTGATCGATGATCGCGGGCGGGCATTCCGGGTGCGCGGCCACGGGGGCACCGGGGTGCTGTTCTTTCAGCTTCAAAAGCTCGGTCTCGCTGAAGGCTTCGTGGACGATGCATACGCCCGGCCACAGCAGCATTTCGCGATCAAACTTGCGGGAGAGCCAGCCGCCAAGGTGACGGTCCGGCCCGAAGATGATCTTTTGCTCGGGCGGGATCTGCTGAAGGATCGTTTCCGCGCTGGACGAGGTGACGATGACGTCGGAGAGCGCTTTCACCTCGGTCGAGCAATTGATGTAGGTGAGCGCGATGTGATCGGGATGCGCTTCGCGGAAGGCCTTGAACTTTTCGGGCGGGCAACTGTCTTCGAGGCTGCAGCCGGCGTCCATGTCGGGTAGGATCACGGTCTTTTCAGGGCTGAGGATCTTGGCGGTGTCGGCCATGAACTTGACCCCGCAAAAAGCGATCACATCCGCGTCCGTCTCCGCCGCCTTGCGGCTGAGTTCAAGGCTGTCGCCCACGAAATCGGCGATGTCCTGGATATCGGGCGTCTGGTAATAATGCGCGAGGATCACCGCGTTGCGTTCCTTACGCAGACGATCGATCTCGGCGAGCAGATCCTCGCCGCTGGGCACTTTGGTGGCTACGCTCATGATGATCCCTGCCTCTCAACACCTAACTATGTTACGCTGAATATAGTGATTGTTGCCCTGATTTCGAGCGGTTTTCGCCTGCCTGGCCAACATCAGGCGCCTAGAGCGCGCTCCAAACGTCCCCATCTTGCGCGACAAGGCCTCGCCTTTCCAGATCGATGAGATGCGCGGTGACGCTGAGCTCGGCCGCCGGGATGAGCCGTTCATCCAGCCCCTTGTACATTTGCGGGATGAAATCGGCGACGGGCCGCGCTTCCTCGCCCAAGAGACGGCGGATCTGGTTTTCGCGCTGGCGGCGATGGCCGATCATGCCGCGCACCAGCTGCCGGGGCTTGGTGATCGCAGCGCCGTGGGCGGCGTGGTAGACCACATCCTCACGCGCCATCAGCTTCTCAAGGCTCGCCAAATAATCGCCCATATCGCCATCGGGCGGGATGACGACGCTGGTCGACCAACCCATGACATGATCGCCAGTGAACAGCGCGCCGCTCTCCTCCAAAGCGAAGCACAGGTGATTGGAGGTGTGCCCCGGCGTCGCCACAGCGGTCAGCGTCCAGCCCGTGCCGCGCATCTGTTCGCCGTCTTCCAGCACGCGATCCGGCGCATAGGTCTCGTCAAACGCTTCATCGGCGCGCGGGTGATCGCTCTTGAGCACCAGCGGCGCGCAACCGATGATCGGTGCACCCGTGGCCTCAGCCAAAGGCGCAGCGGCGGGCGAGTGGTCGCGGTGGGTGTGGGTGCACATGATCGCGGTCACTGCGCGCTCGCCCACGGCAGCGATGATCGCTGCGATATGGGCAGGATCGTTGGGGCCGGGGTCAATTACCGCGCAATCGGGCCCGTCGGCTGTGCCAACCACATAGGTCTGCGTGCCGGTGTAGGTGTAGGGCGAGGGGTTGGGCGCCAGCACCCGCGCCACCAGCGGCTCAAGCGGTTCGGAGGCCCCGGTGGGCCAGGGTTTGGGGGGAAGTCCTGCCATGAGGGCCCTATGGGCCTTTATTGGGCGCGTCTCAAGCGCTGGGGTATCGGGTTCATCTCTTGCCCTTGCAGCGCGAGCGATTAACACGTCGCTCCAAACGGGAGAGACAAATGTCGGATTACATCCTCGTCCTCGACGAAGGCACCACCTCGACCAGAGCCATGCTGTTTGCGAGCGATGGCGTGCTTGTGGCCAGCGCGCAGGAAGAGCTGACCCAGCATTATCCGCAAGCCGGATGGGTTGAGCACGACGCAGGTGAGATCTGGGACAAGACGCTGCGATGCGCGCTTGACGTGATCCCCAAAGCGGGCGGCGCGGCTGCGATTGCCGCGATCGGCATCACCAATCAGCGCGAAACCGTGGTCGCCTGGGACCGCGCGACCGGCGAACCGCTGACCCGCGCGATTGTCTGGCAGGATCGCCGCACCGAACCCTTTTGCGCGCAGCTTCGCGATGGTGGGTTCGAAACCCAGGTCCAGAACGCGACCGGGCTGCTGCTCGATCCCTATTTCTCGGGCACCAAGATGCGCTGGATGATTGACAACGTCCCCGAAGTGAAAGCCGCAAGCGAAGCGGGCACGCTGGCCTTTGGCACGGTGGAAAGCTGGCTGGTCTACAAGCTGACGGGCGGTCCAAAAGACGCAAGCGCCCACATCACCGATGCGAGCAACGCCAGCCGCACACTGCTGATGGGGCTGGAAGATTCGCAGTTCAGCGCGGAATTGTGCGCGATTTTCGGCGTGCCCATCGCCGCTTTGCCGAGAGTGACTGACATGTCGGGCGCGCTGGCTGAGACCGATAAGGCAGTGTTCGGGCGCGCGATCCCGATCACCGGCCTTGCGGGCGATCAGCAGGCGGCGACGATTGGCCAGGCCTGCCTTGATCCCGGTGAGACCAAGGCGACTTATGGCACCGGCGCTTTCGTGCTCACCAATCAGGGCCCCACCCCGCCACGCTCTCGGCACCGCCTTTTGGGCACCGTGCTGACGCAGATCGCGGGCGAGCGGACCTACGCCATCGAAGGCTCGGTGTTCGTGGCCGGCAGCCTTGTCCAATGGCTGCGCGATTCGCTGGGTATCGTCGATGTGGCAAGCCAGACCGAGGAACTGGCGCGCTCGATCCCGTCGAGCGGCGGGGTGACGATTGTGCCTGCGCTCACTGGCCTTGGCGCGCCGCACTGGAACGCCCAAGCGCGCGGTGTCATCAGCGGGTTGTCGTTCGCGAGCGGCAAGGCGCAGCTCGCGCGGGCCGCTTTGGAAGCGATGGCGCACCAGACGCATGACTTGGCGCAAGCCTTTGCCGCCGACGGCACACGCTGGGAAACCTTGCGCATCGATGGCGGCATGGCCGCGAACGACTGGATGGCGCAGGACCTTGCCAACATGCTGGGTGTGCCGGTTGAGCGGCCCGCCTTTGTCGAGACCACCGCGCTGGGCGCGGCGATGCTGGCGGCGGCGGGCGCCGGGCTCTACGATGATCTGGGAAGCGCGGCGGCGAGGATGCGCGGCCAGCTCAAAAGGTTTGAACCCGATATGGATGACGCGACGAGGGCGGAACGACTGGCGCGGTGGAAGAAGGCGCTTGGCGCCGCGTAACGCGCCCCAAAACTCGGGCCTTTGGCTCTACGAACCCGAGGTTCTACGGGCCTTTGGCCCCGCCGAGCTCGCGACCGATGCGTTCCTGAAAGGCGCGCGCGGGCGATGCGCCCATGTCGAAGTTCTGCCGCCATGCCGTATCGAGCCGGGCGATGCGGCGGTGCAGGCGCTCGGTCTCCGCGATCAGGTCGCGCGTTTCGGGCTCCAGCCGGGCAAGCTGCTCGTGATCCGCTGCGCGATCGGCGGGCAGCGCGCCGTGCACGCGCACCTGCTTGGCGCTGAGCTCGCCGGAAAAGAACGCGCGCTGATTGAGCAGCCAGGCCAGCACATGCATCACGCGGGTTGTGGTCTTGAGCCCCTCGGTCGAGAGCGCAAGGCGCGTCATTGCGTCTTCGGCGCGCGTCAGGCCCGGTTCGGGCTCCATTGTCCCTTGCGCAAACACCGCGCGCACTTCGTCCGCGAGGACAAGCGCCTCGGCGTAGAGCGCCTCAATGATGGGCTGAGAGAGGGACGTGGTGCGGTTCATGGTTCCAACGGTGGGCGGTGTTTAACAAGTCCTGTCGCGATTCGCGATTCGCGCTCGCCGGGCGTCAAAGTGTGCCCAGTCCACGACGTCTATGCCCTGTCTACGATGTGAGAGATGGCGCTAGGCTGTACGAGTCGCCAGCGCCAGCCAAGCATGGTTACTATCCCGCTGAATTTGCGCTGCCGTGCTATTCCGGGACAGATCGGTGCGGTTGGTGCGCCGATCTGGCCCGCACGCCGCCTGTTACGCGATGATATCAGGCACCAGCGTGTCCTCGATAATCGCGATCTGATCCTTGAGGCGCAGCTTGCGTTTCTTGAGGCGCGCGATCTGAAGCTGATCGGTAAAGCCCTTTTCCTGGCCCGCCAGGCTCAAGGCCGCGATGGCGGCATCAAGGTCGCGATGCTCCGAGCGCAGCAGTTCCAGACGTTTTTGTAGCTCGGCTTCGTTCATGTCCGCCTGTCGTTCAAAGCGCGCCCAAACCGGCGCTGGTGCAAGGGGCTTGAGGCGCGATGCCTAACCGATTTCGCGCGCGATGCCAGCCTCAATTCCCGGGCTCGATTCCCTGGCTCGATTCCCGGGCTCGATTCCCGGGCTCGATTCATCGCGCGCCAAACCGCGGGTGTCCCTTTAAGGAATTGTAGCGCTTTGCAAGCGAGGCTCTTGTGTGTTTCATTGTGTTTGCGGCCCGGCCGCGTTGGTGCCGAGTCGCTCCCCGGGGGCAGCCCCCCGCTTGTGCAGGAGAACGAATATGGCACTATCCGAAGGCGGTTCGTCGATATCCATGGCCGCCGCGTCTCACGTCCATGCCCTCCAGTCCAAACACGCCGGCCTCGAAGCCAAGCTTCGCGAAGAAATGGCCCGGCCCTCGCCCGATGCGGCGACTGTCCAATACCTCAAGAAACGAAAACTTGCTCTCAAGGAAGAGATCGCCCGCCACTAAGCTGGCGCGCGGGTACGTTCCGGGGGGGGGCGATCCAAAAAGGTTCGGCGCGGCGGCATGGCTGGGTCCATTTTGGTCTCATCCACGCCCCGGCCGATCCGCTCCTCACTTTGATTTATGGCCGCGATGCGCGTAGGCCTGAGGCCTCATGACCGCCGCTGCCTCCGCCCGTCAGATCCTCATTCGCCTGCACGAGGTGATGGCCTCGCGCCTCCACGCGCAGGGCAAGCTGGATCGCGTGGTCGAGATTATCGGCGAAAGCCTGACCAGCGAGGTCTGCTCGATCTATCTGCTGCGCGAAGGCATGCTGGAGCTGTTCGCCACCCGCGGCCTCAACAAGAGCGCGGTCCACGTCACCCGCATGGCTGTTGGCGAAGGTCTGACCGGGGTGATTGCTGACAACGTCGAGACGCTGAACCTCGCCGAAGCGCGCGCGCACCCCGATTTTCAATACCGCGCGGAAACGGGCGAGGAAAAGTTCCACTCTTTTGCCGGCGTCCCGATTGTCTACCGCGAACGCGCGGTGGGCGTCTTGTGCGTCCAGCATGTCGAGCCGCGCCGCTACGAAGACATCGAGATCGAGGCGCTGCAGACGACCGCGATGGTTCTCTCCGAGCTTATCACCAACGCTGAACTGGTGGACGAGGAAGAGGCGCGCAGCCTCACCGAGGAGCAGACCGGGCCGCAATCGATCGCGGGGCTGACCCTGGTCAAGGGGCTGGGGGCGGGCCAGGCGGTCTACCACCAGCCGCGCGTCCAGATCACGCAGGTCATGGCCGATGACATCGAGGCTGAGCGTCAGCGGGTCTACCGCGCCTTCGACAAGATGCGCGAGCAGATCGATGACCTCGCCAATCAGGCGGAATTTGGCGGCAAAGCGAGCAAGGGCGGCGAGCATGAAGAGGTGCTCGAGACCTATAAGATGTTCGCCTATGACGAAGGCTGGTCGCGGCGCATCAACGAAGCGATTGATTCAGGCCTCACCGCCGAGGCCGCGATTGAGCGCGTCCAGCAGCACACCCGCATGCGCATGCGCGAGATTGACGATGCGCTGCTGGCCGACCGGATGCACGATCTGGAGGACCTGGCGAACCGGCTTTTGCGCATTGTCTCGGGCCAGTTGGGGACGGCGGCGGCGCAGAGCCTGCCCAAGGACACGATCCTCATCGCGCGCAATCTGGGTCCGGCTGAACTGCTTGAATACGACAAGCGTCGGCTCAAAGGCGTGATCCTCGAAGAAGGCTCGCTCACCGCGCATGTCGTAATCGTCGCGCGCGCCATGGGTGTGCCGGTGCTGGGCCGCGCCAATCACGACAAGGGGGGCTTGCGGGCCTGCGTGCGCGATGGGGACGAAATCCTGCTCGACGCCACGGCCGGGACCGCCACCGTTCGCCCCAGCGCGCAGGTCGCCGATGCGTTCGCCGCGCGCTTTGCCAAGTCCAAGGAGCGTCAGGCCGCCTATGCCGAGCTTCGCGATGTCGAGCCCTTCACCCGCGATGGCACCCGCATCCAGGTGATGATGAACGCCGGGCTTCGCGATGATATGAGCGCGCTTGCCATGACCGGCGCGGACGGGGTGGGGCTGTTCCGGACCGAGTTCCAGTTCCTCGTCTCAGCCACTTTGCCCCAGCGCGAGCGGCAGACCCGGCTTTACCGCGACGTTCTGGACGCAGCGGGCGACAAGCCGGTTATCTTCCGCACCGTCGATATTGGCGGGGACAAGAGCGTGCCTTACCTCGCCTCGGACATGGCGGAAGCGGACGAAAACCCGGCCATGGGCTGGCGGGCCTTGCGCCTCGCGCTTGAACGCGGCGGGCTGATGAAAGCGCAGGCGCGCGCCCTGCTCGAAGCGGCCGCAGGTCGATCACTTTACGTCATGTTCCCGATGGTTTGCGAGCCCTGGGAATTTGACGCGGCCAAGGCGGTGTTTGACGAACAGCTCGCTTTCCTGCGCTCCAAGAAGAAGCTCAGCCCCGAAGCGATCCATTTCGGCGCCATGCTCGAAGTGCCGGCGCTGGCCGAAGTGCTGGATCTGATGCTGCCCAAATTGAGCTTTCTGTCGGTGGGCACCAATGATCTCACGCAATTCCTCTTCGCAGCCGACCGCGCCAACCCCAAGCTGGCGCAGCGCTATGACTGGCTCAGCCCCTCGATCATCCGCTTCCTGCGGCGTGTGGTGCAGGGCTCGGTCGGGAGCGGGGTGGATGTCGGCGTGTGCGGAGAGATGGGTGGGCGGCGACTTGAGGCGTTGGCCTTGTTGGGCATTGGCTTTCGCCGCTTGTCGATCACGCCCGCCGCCGTCGGCCCGATCAAGGAACTGGTGCGCCGCGTTGACCTTGGCGAATTGAGCGCGGCGATGACGGGCTGGCTCAGCGATCCGGCGGTGGACCTGCGCACCGCGCTCACCGCTTGGGCGCAGGAACGCGAGATCGACGTTGACTAGCGACGGGAATTAACCGCGCCCAAGGCCGGGTGAAGGCCCGCTATTGGCCCAATTGTCTCCGGTTTGGCGCAATTGGGCGGCAAAAACATCCGCGAAACAACCGAAAGCTTGACTTGGCTGCGTGAGACCGATTGGGTGCTTCCAACAAGAAAATCACGTAACTTTGCATAGCTACGGGCCGGGTCATGGAAACCGAACAGGACATCACGGTCGAGGAAGGACCAGACGAGATCGACCTTCCCGCCTCCGCGGGCGCGACCCTGCGCGCCGCGCGCGAAGAGCGCCGCCTGTCGCTTGAGCATGTCGCGGCCGAAACGCGCATCCCCATCCGCCACCTGGAAACGCTGGAAGAGGGCGATTTTGAAGCCTTGCCCTCGCGCACATACGCGATCGGCTTTGCCCGCAGTTACGCGCGTGCGGTTGAGCTGGACGAGACGCGGATCGCCGATCTGGTGCGCGAGGAAATGGGCGATGCCGGCCCGCGCTATTCCTCGGTCGGGCAGGGGATGGAACCGGGCGATCCGGCCAAGCTCCCATCGAAAGGCCTCGCCTGGTTTGGCGGTTTGGCGGCGCTGATCCTTGCGATCGGGATCGTCGCCTTTGGCAGCCGCTATTTTGGCGCAGGCGAGGGGCCCGCCTCGCTCTTGTCGGGCCTTGATGCAGGCAGCGCCGAGGAGACGAGCGAAGAGCCCGCTCTGGTCGCCGAAGCCGCGCCCGAACCCGCCACGCCCAGCGCCGATGGGCAGGTGGTTTTCACCGCGCTTGAAGACGGGGTGTGGGTGCGCTTTTACGAAGAAGGCGGGGACCGCCTGTTCGAAGCGCAGATGGCCAGCGGCGACAGCTTTGAGCTGCCCCGCTCGGCAAGCGAGCCGCGCATCAACACCGGGCGGCCCGATGCCTTTGCGATCACGATTGACGGGCGCGAAGTGCCCAAGCTTTCCGAAGAGCCGGTGACGATGGGCGACACGCCGATATCCGCCGCCGCGCTGCTGGCCCGCCCGCGCACGTAAAGCCCCATCCGGCCAGACACTGGGCCTGATACAGGGCCTGATACTGGGCCTGATACTGGGCCTGATACGGGAGGTGCCTTTGGGCCTGAGCGTCCAGCCTTGCGGCTCCCTTTGTCGCACCGCCCGCGCTTTCCCACCATTTTCGTGAAGGTACGGGGTCGACTTGTGCACCGGCACTGGGCACAGATTCGTCATGGATTCCGGCGCGGTTCAGGCGCGGCAGCGTATCGTGCGCGCTTCGCTGAAAAGCCGCCCGAAAGAGAAAGCGATCGACCATGGCCAAACCTCTTGCCCGTATTCTTGCCCCTGTCCCGGCAGCGTCTTCGCTGTTTGCCGCGCCCGCGCTGGCGGCGGCGGCGCTTGGCGCCACGCTCACAGCCTCCTTCGCGCTGACGCCCAGCCCTGCGTTCGCGCAGGAAGAAATCTCCGAGGCGCGCCTGCGCAAGATCGAAGCGGAAATCCGCGCGCTTCAGCGCAAAGTCTTCCCCGGCGGGGATGAGCGGTTTTTCGAGGCTCAGATCCAGTCAACCGATAGCGACGCCCCGCGCCCCGTCGGCCCCTCAACCACCGCGGTGACCGACATCCTTGCCCGGCTTGATGCGATGGAGCTTCAGCTGCAGAGCCTGACCGCGATTAGCGAAGAAAACACCAATTCCATCTCGCTCTTGGGCGCGCGGGTGGAAACTCTTGAAGCGCGGGGCGGGCCGGCTGTGCCGCTCGACACCAGCGTGGCGGGCGAAGGCGACGCGGCCCTCACGGGCGCTGCCGACGCGGTGGAAGGCGCTGCGGACGCCGCTGAAGAAGCGGGCGCCCAGACCGAAGAAGCGAGCGGCGCGATGAATTCGAACCTGGCCGCTATGGGGGCGGCCACGGGGGCGGCCATCAGCGCTCCAGCCAGCGAAGAGCCAACGCCAACCGCTCCCGCTGGCCCGCCCTCTAGCCCCACGCCTGAACGCCTCGCCGCGGTGCAGGAAATCGCCAAGCCGCAAACGGGCGACGCGGCCGATGACGAATATTCCTACGGCTTTCGCCTGTGGAACGCCGGCTTCTATCCTGAAGCGCGCCAGCAGCTCTCGAAATTTGTCGAAACCTATCCCGATCACTTCCGCGCAACCTACGGCCGCAACCTTCTGGGCCGCGCCTATCTCGACGATAACAAACCCGAAGAGGCCGCGCGCTGGTTCCTCAAGAATTACCAGGAAGATCGCACCGCCGCGCGCGCGCCGGACAGCTTGCTCTATCTGGCTGAAAGCATGATCGCGCGGGATAGGTCTCACCAAATTCCGCCAGTGCAATGCAGGCGCGGCGCGTGTCATCCAGCG
>JBCBYM010000209.1:0-3892 GCA_039815865.1 Pseudomonadota bacterium | reverse complement strand
TCCTGATCCGAGCGCCGGAACGCTGGAGTTTTCGATCGGAGTGAGGCGGTATCGGATCAGGATCAAGGACGAGAATCTGCGCCCCATCCGCAGACATGATCGCGTTCGACGCGGCGTCGTAACGCACCCTTTGGAACGTATCATCGGGATGGTGGATGATAAGCGCGCCTGCCCCTTTGTCTTCAAGCACGCACTGGGCACTGAAAGCCGAACTGGGCCCCACCGCGCAATCAATCCGAACACCGTCTGGCGCGCCGCTTTCCGGTGCGCAGGCCGCCAGCGCCGCAATCGCTGCAAAAAGACTAGATATCCGCATAGACGTGCGTTTCCGCCTTGGCACCCGGATGCGTGAGCGCGCCGGTACGCGCCGGGCCGACATTCTGGGCGTAGCGCCACAAAGTGCCCGATTGGTAATCGTTGGTGCGCGGCTCCCAGGCTTTGCGGCGTTCGGACAGCGCGGCTTCGTCGACCTGAAGTTCGATTGTGCCCGCCTGGGCGTCGATGGCAATCGTATCGCCATCTTCGATGAGTGCGATAGGGCCGCAATCCGCCGCTTCGGGGCCGACATGGCCAATACAAAAGCCGCGTGTGGCGCCAGAGAATCGCCCGTCGGTGATGAGCGCAACTTTCTCACCCATTCCCTGCCCATAGAGCGCAGCTGTGGTTGAGAGCATCTCGCGCATGCCTGGGCCGCCTTTGGGACCTTCGTAACGGATGACTATCACGCTCCCTTCCGCGATGTCGCGCGCTTCCACGGCGGCGAAGGCGTCCTCTTCTCGGTCAAAGACGCGTGCAGGCCCCGTAAATTGGAGCCGCTCCATACCAGCGACTTTTACAATGGCCCCATCGGGGGCGAGACTGCCCTTCAGCCCTACAACACCGCCCGTGGGCGTGATCGGATCGGAGACATCGTAGAAGACCTTCTGGTCCGGGTTCCAGGTGATTTCTTCGATATTCTCGCCCAGGGACTTGCCGGTTACGGTGATGGGGTTCGGATCCAGAAAGCCGCCCTCAAGCAGCGTCTTCATCGCCATATAAATGCCGCCCGCTTCGTGCATATCTTTGGCGACGTATTTTCCGCCGGGCTTCAGGTCGGCGATATAGGGCGTTGATCTAAAAATCTCGGCGACATCGAACAGATCAAAGTCGATTCCCGCCTCGCTCGCCATCGCAGGAAGGTGGAGCGCAGCGTTGGTCGAACCGCCAGTGGCCGCGACCACGCGCGCTGCGTTCTCGAACGCGGCCTTTGTGCAAATGTCGCGGGGGCGCAAATTCACCTCCAGAAGGCTCATCACCTGGCGGCCAGCGGCCACCGCAATATCATCGCGCGATCTATAAGGAGCGGGTGCCATGTTGCTGTTGGGCAGAGACAATCCGATCGCTTCACCCACGCAGGCCATCGTGTTGGCTGTGAACTGGCCACCGCAAGCGCCATGGCCGGGGCACGCCACTTTCTCTAGCGCGATCAGGTCTTTCAAAGGGCAATTGCCCGCTGCGTGCTGGCCCACCGCTTCGAACACGTCCACCACGGTCACGTCCTCGCCGCGATGCGTACCGGGGAGGATCGAGCCACCATAAACAAAAATGCTGGGCACGTTGAGCCGGAGCATCGCCATCATCATGCCTGGCAGGCTCTTGTCACAGCCCGCAAATCCGATCAGCGCGTCATAGCAGTGCCCGCGCACCGACACCTCAACCGAATCCGCAATAACTTCGCGGCTGACCAGCGAGCTTTTCATACCCTGGTGGCCCATCGCGATCCCGTCGGTAACGGTGATCGTGTTGAACCGGCGCGGTGTTCCGCCGCCTTCGATCACGCCTTCGCGGCAGATATCGGCCTGCGCGTTCAACGTGGTGTTGCACGGCGCGCTGTCATTGCCTGCGCTCGCCACCGCTACGAACGGCGCCGCGATCTCTTCCTCGGTCATCCCCATCGCGTAATAGTATGAGCGGTGCGGTGCGCGTTCAGGCCCGAGTGACACATGGCGCGAGGGAAGTTTCGTTTTGTCGAAGCGCGAAGACATAAAATTACCCGTTGAAAGCTGCTGGAAGCCCCCTGCCCTCAGCCAAGCGCCAGCGCAACCCTTCCGGCGACATCGGCTATCACTCCGGCCCAGCGCGCCTGATCGGCACGCGTGCCAATCAGGTCTTGGCGGATCTCAATGGCGCAATAGGCACGCCCATGCGCTTCGGCGTGGCGGTTCATCGTCGCGTTTAACTCGCGGCCCGAATAGGGCTCGTTATCGCCCACGTTGAGGCCCAACTCGCTGAAGAAGCGGATAGCGTGGCGCGCGGCGCGATCATCCTCGTTATAAAGCAGCGCAACCTCCCAAGGACGCGGCTCCGCGCTCGTTTCAAGCTGCGGGGTAAAGCTGTGGATCGAGAGGATAAGATCAGGTGCCATCCGGTCCAACCACGCTTCGAGCGCGGTGTGATAGGGAAGGTAGTACTGATCGAGCCTTCGCATGACATCGGCGCCTATGTTGCCCGGTATTAGGTGCCCGTCGCTGGTTTGCGGGACAAGCACGGGGTGATCCTCTTCGCGGTGGAGATCGATCACGAGTCGGCTAAGGGTGGCTAGGTGCGCCGGAAAGTGATGGTTGTCCGCCAGGCGCTGAACCACCCCTGCAACTCCGATATCGAGTGCAATGTGAAGGTCGAGGAGGCGGTCAGGGATACCAAGCGGGGTCTCTTCGGGCACGACGTTCGATGCGTGATCCGCCACACACACAATGCGCGGAGCGAGAGGATCGCTGGGGTCGAATTGTCCGGTGTGGCGGAAGGGGGCGAAGTCGCTCATGCTCCAAGGACCCTAGCGCAGTTTACCCCCGAGCATCCACCATTGCGGGTAACTTGCGGCGATTTGCGCTTGCGCTGCGTCGCGCTGGTCCAGCGTATCGAATAACGCAAAGCACGTCGCGCCCGAGCCCGACATGCGCGCGAGCCACGCTTCGGTGGCGTTGAGCGCGGCCAGGACGTCACCGATCTCAGGGCATTGCGCGAGAGCGGGCGTGGCGAGATCGTTGCGGCCTTCCAGCGTGATCGTGCGCGCTGATCCGGTGGGAAGCGGGCCGCGATCTTGCTTGTCCCAAGCTTTGAAGACGGGCCCGGTGGCGAGCGGGACGCTTGGGTTCACCAGCAAGACCGGCGTTCCAGCCAGGTCGTTTTCAAGGTCGGTCAGCTCAGTGCCAGTGCCGGTGCCGATCGCCATTTCGCTTCGCACGCAGGAGGGGACGTCCGCGCCCAGCTTGGCCGCGCGCTCCCGCCAGTCTTCTGGTAGGCCGTGGAGGTTTTCGACCATCCGAAACACTGCGCCAGCGTCTGCCGACCCACCGCCAAGGCCAGCAGCGACGGGCAGGTTCTTCTCCAAAGTCACCGCCAGCCCCTGTGGGCGCGGCAGGGTGGCGAGCGCTCTGGCCACGAGATTGTCGAGCGGATTGTCGATATTGCCCGCAAACGGCCCAAAGGTTTGCAAGGAGTCTTGGTCCGCGATTTTGGCCGTCAGAGTATCGCCCGCATCGATGAAAGCGAACAATGTCTCAAGCTCATGATAGCCATCGCTTCGCCGCTCGCGGACGTGCAGCGCAAGGTTGATCTTGGCATAGGCGGTTTCGCGCATTCTCAACTGATTCTCTTTGCCGCTCTACTCAATCAGACTTCGCGCAAATGTCCACCGACCTCGCCAAACTCCAAGTTGAGATCGAGCAAGTAGTGCCCGAGTATAGTCTTCTCAGCGCGATCAATGACGATGCTCAGAAGCGAGTTGAATCGGCTCGTCCCGATCAGGGCATGTTCAAAATGTCCCTCAGGCTGCCTGTATACGTAGTGGACATCATTGAGGTATTCGACACTCAGTTCATCTAGATCAACTGCAAGGACATATGTCCTTGCA
>JBCBYM010000208.1:0-4004 GCA_039815865.1 Pseudomonadota bacterium | reverse complement strand
ATTTCTTCACGATTTGCCCCTAAACCCCGCGTTCTTATGAGCGCGCAGCCCCCTGCCCCCACTTCCAGCGCCGATTCCCCCATCACAACCGGGGGCGTTGATTCGCGCGCGCCCTCGGGATCGGAACCCGCAGGATCGCAAGAAGCCGCCGGCCTCAACGCCGCCGCAACCGACACCGGTTTCGCCGCCCGCGTGCGCAGCGCGCTTGCCTGGCGCTGGGGCAGTCAGGTGGCGATGCAGATCATCACCTGGACTTCGACCATCCTTGTGGTGCGTCTGCTTGAGCCAACCGACTACGGCCTGTTCGCCATGAGCCAGGTCGTGCTGACCGCGCTCGCCTTCCTCAACGGACAGAGCTTTGCGACTTCGTTGGTGCAGACGAGCCATGTGGATGAGCGACGCATCGGCCAGATCTTCGGATTGCTCTTGCTCTTCAACGGGACGTTGGGGCTGTGCCAGTTCCTGTTTGCGCCCTACGCCGCCGCTTATTTCGGCGAGCCTTTGGTGGCCGACATGCTGCGGGTGCAGGCGCTGATCTTCCTCACCGTGCCCTTTTCCGCCCTGCCGTCCGAACTGCTCGCGCGGCGGCTGGAGTTCCGCAAGCAAGCCCAAGTCACCATGGTCACCGCGATTGTCGGCGCTGTGGTGGCGCTGGTGCTGGCCTGGCGCGGCTTCGGTGTGTGGGCACTGGTCTATGCGCCGATTGCGATGTTCGCGACGCGCGCCATTGGCCTTTCGATCGCAGCGCGCCTGTTGGTGAAGCCCATCTTCGATCCGCGCGGCGCCTGGGACCTGGTGACATTCGGCGGAACGCTGACGATCTGTCAGCTGTTCTGGATCATCCAGAGCCAGAGCGACATCGTGATCGCCGGCCGCTTGCTGCCGACCTATGATCTGGGGCTCTATTCCGAAGCGCTCTTCCTCACTCTCATCGTCACAGGCCGCTTCCTGCCGCCGATCAACGAGGTGGCGTTGGCCGCCTATTCCGAGCTTCACCGCGAGGGCAAGCCGCTTGGCACCTACTTCGTGAAGACCGCGCGCATGGTGATGACGGTGACCGCGCCTATCTATGTTGGCATCGCGCTCACAGCCGAGGCCGCGGTCCTGACCTTGTTTGGCGAAAAGTGGGCCGGGTCTATTCCGATTGTCGGCGGGCTTGCGCTGGTGATGCCCGCTTTGGCGCTGCACCTGATCTGCTCGCCGGTTACCAACGCGATGGGCCGCCCGCGCGTCTTCCTCTTCACCAGCGCTTGCGGAGCGATCATCATGCCAGCCGCGTTTCTGATCGGCGTATCGGGAACCGGTGGCAGCGCTGGCGGCGCGGCGATGGGTCTGGTCCACGCCTGGTGGGTGGCCGCCCCGCTGCTGTGCGCGATCACCTTGAGCGCGACCCTGCCGCGCATCGGCGTTGGCCCGCTCACCCTGCTGCGCGAGTTGGCGCCCGTGGCGCTCGCCTGCGCGGCGATGGCGCTGGCGGTGCTGGGAGTGCAGCGCTTTGCCGTGATCGGGGCACCAGCGCTGGACCTTGCCTGGAACGCGTTTGTCGGCGCTTGCGTTTACGCGGGCGCCTTCTGGCTGGTCTGGCCGCATATTGTAAAAGACGCCTGGCGCATGCTCAGACCTCGGGCTCAGGCGCCCAAAGCGCCGGAACCGGCCTAAGCCTTCGCAGCCATCCGCCTGAGCGCCGCGCGATCCACCCACCACAACAGCGGATGACGGCGCTTGGCAAAGCGCGGCAGCCAGCGGCCATACTCGCTCGCCAAATGGCGCGGCAGACCCACAGGGCCGGGCCCACGCATGATCTCGCTGACGATGCGGTTCTGGTAGTGGCGCACCGAATAGTTGATCATCCGCTTGTACTGTGCGCCGAGCGAGGCGAGCGAAAGCTGCGTTGGCTCACACAGAAAGCCGGCCTCCTCGCACGGCATGACGCGGCTCTCATCCCAGTGATCTTCATGGCCAAGATCGGTCTTCGCCATCGCGCCGATCAGACTGTCATCACCGATCAGATCCTCGGGCAAGCGGATTGCGCTGGCCCGAAGCCGCTCGACGAAGGACCCGCGCAAAGCATACAGATCGCCAAAGACGCCGTGCTCATCGCGGATATATTGCCGATAGGCCTCCACCCCGCGCCCATTGCAGGGCATGCCCGAGGCCGCGTTGGCGTGAGGATGCGCATCAAGCGTCGCCAGCAGCGCGCCGACCGAGCCGGGCGTGATCTCAGCGTCGCCATCGACGAACACGAACGCGTCGGCCGGATCAGCCTCTTCAAGGACAAAGCGGTTCCAGCTGCGCGCCTTGCCGCCCTGTTCGTACTCGCGCACGTCAGCGCCGGCAAAGCGCCGCGCGATCTCCGCGGTGCGATCGCTGCTGCCGTTGACGATAACATGCGCCGCGACCCCCGCCTCGCTCAATGGCAGGCTGGAGAGGCAGGTGGCGATCCGGCGTTCCTCGTTATGCGCCATCACCACAATGCGCGCTCTTGGCATCCTGGCGCGCGGCGCCTTCATGGGGCTGGCGCCTGTGGCTTTCGCGCAATCGCCCAGACGGTGACGGGGAAGTCCGGCTCATTACGCAATGTGCGCTGCCAGCCGGTGCGCGCCCAGCGGCTGAAATTGGCCTTCACCGCCGCGCGATTGCCCCAGCTTCCCGTTTCCACCGTATCCGGGTCAAAGCCGACATCGCCCAGAAAATGCCGCATGCCCAGCTCCGTCCAGCGTGTGCAATCATAGGGGATGGGGTGATGCTTGATGAGGAAGGGCGTGATGTTGATGAATATCCCGCCGGGCTTGAGCATCTCCAGCACGTGGGTCGCGGCGCGGTAGGGGTGGAGCAGGTGCTCCCACACATTGTCCGCAATCGCGATGTCAAAGCGCTGGTTGAGCGCGTCTTCGCAAATATCGTGATCGGGCCAGTTCATCTCGGTAAAGCTCGCCCAGGGCCGCTCGCGCCACTTCCACCCCGCCGCAATCTCAAGCGCGTCCATCTCATTCACCGGCAGCGTGTCGAGAAATTCGTCAACCGCGCGATAGGCGACCGTGCGGGTCACGTGGGTCTTGTCATAGCCCACGCCCGCGGCGATTTTCTCGGCAATCTTGAGAGCGGTGTCTTTCATCGCGCGCGAATATAGGGGCGTTGCGTTAAACAATTCTGTTTGCCGCGTGCGCACCGTGGCTGCGGGAGCGGCATTTGGGGCTGGTTCACTTCTCTGATAGACTGGCAGGCTCAAGCGGGGGCGACACACGAAACCACGCGCTAAAATGCGGGACGGGACAGGACTTATGTTTGGATCAAGGATGCTCTCGCCCTGCCTGTTAGTGGGCCTGTCAGTGGGCCTTTCTATGGCAGCAGCGCCCGCCCTTGCGAGCGGCAACCTTGCCGCCGTCGCGGTGGAGCCGGACAAGAAAGTGGCCGAGCAGGCCATTGCCCCCAGCCTAACCAACCCTGCCACCGACATTCTCGAGCTTGAGGAAGAGCGCAACAAGCGCCTCACCATCCCCGTCATGATCGACGGCGCTGGCCCGTTTGACTTCATGATCGACACCGGCAGCCAGGCGACCGCCGTCACGCATGAGATCAACACCTCGCTCAGCCTCAATCCGCTGGGCACCGCGACACTGGTGGGCATGGCGAGCGAGCGCAGCGTTAACATTGTCGAGGTCGAAAAGCTGCAAGTGGGACGTCACGAAGTGTTTGATCTGGTCGCCCCGGTCCTTAACCGCACGCATGTCGGCGCGGACGGTATTATCGGGCTCGACAGTTTGCAGGACTTTCGCGTGCTGTTCGATTTCCGCGAAGAGACGATCGCGGTCGAGGATGTGAGCTCGAAAAAGAACTATCGCCGCGGCTTTGAAATTGTCGTGCGCGCCAAACAAAAGCTGGGCCAGCTGCTGATCACCGATGCGATTGTCGAAGGCGTAAGGGCCACTGTCATCA
This sequence comes from Pseudomonadota bacterium, assembly GCA_039815865.1. Classification (GTDB taxonomy): domain Bacteria; phylum Pseudomonadota; class Alphaproteobacteria; order Sphingomonadales; family Sphingomonadaceae; genus Erythrobacter. Next base: position 68 of record JBCBYM010000208.1, on the reverse strand, counting down.
TCGACACCGGCGCGCAGGCAAGCCTTGCGAATATGGCATTGAAAGACCGCATCCGTGCCCGGCGCGAG
>JBCBYM010000207.1:0-4019 GCA_039815865.1 Pseudomonadota bacterium | reverse complement strand
GAACTCCGGCTGCGCCTGAAGTGCGCGATGCTGACGACAAGGCAGAGTTCGAGCCGGTCGAAGGCACTACTGTCTATCGGGCGACCAATACCAGCTTTGACGTCTTCCGCGTCGGGGATGACTATTACTTGTGCTACGAAGCCGTCTGGTTCAGCGCAAAGGATCCCAGTGGCCCCTGGGTGGTCACTGACACGATCGCGGCGGCGATTTACGATATTCCGTCAGACTCGCCATCGCACCACGTGACTTATGTAAAGGTCTACGAATCGGAACCTGACACGGTCTATTTCGGCTACACCCCTGGTTATCACTACAATTACGTAAGCAACGGCGTTATCGTCTACGGGTCAGGGTATTACTGGGGCAGCTATTACTATCCGTACAGCTATTATGGATATGGATACGGATATTATCCCTATTACTATTACCCCGCATACCCCTACACGTACGGCCACGCGAGCGTCTATTCGGTGTCTGCAGGCTCCTATTCGCATGGCAGCTATGTCTATGGCCCTTACGGCGGCGTTGGTGGCACAGCGAATTACAACGCGAGCACCGGAACCTACAGCCGCAGCGCCTTTGCCTATGACTACAATTCGGGCGCTTACGCTGGCTATGCCTACAATCCGCGCACGGATACCAGCGCCGGGACCTATCAGGCGGTCGAATGGGGTGACGGCAACAGTTACGAAACCTGGGGCGAGACCGTGGTCCAGCGCGACGACGAATGGGTCCGCACCGAGCGCTATGGCACCGAAGACGGCTTTCGCCGCACAGCTGAAACCTCGACCGGCGGCCAAGCCGCACAAGTCGGCAATCAGGACAATCGCGCAACCGTTGCGCAAACCAGCGACGGCGATCTTTATGCGGGCGCTAACGGCAATGTCTTCCGCAAGACCGACGATGGCTCATGGGAGATGCGTCAGGACGGCGAGTGGGCGAGCGCCTCGGACACGGTTGCAAACTCCGCAGCGGCTGACAGCGCCCGTTCACGCGCTGAAACGAGCGGCTTCGATCTGTCGAGCACGCAGAATGCGCGCGAAAGCGTGCAGTCATCCAGCAGCAGCTTTCAGGGTCCACAAGTGGGTGCCACCGAGTTCCAGCAGGTCCAGCGCGACTGGAGCGCGCGGACCAGCGGGCGCTCACGCTACGAATCATTCCGGTCGGGTCGATCGGGAAGCTTTTCAGGCTCTCGCGGTGGCCGCTCTTTTGGTGGAGGGCGCCGGCGACGATAGGGACACGGCATGCGATCTACCAACTGAAATCGCACCAGAAGCTGCTGGGAGAGATGGTTCTCAAACTGGGGCGCAAAGCGGTCACTTGGAGAGCTCGTGATCGATGAATCGTCAGCAGAGCAACGGCCTTTGGGGTAGGTAAGCAGCTGGTTCTGAGGCAATCCGTTCCAACGAAAGCCGGAGCCACCCTATCAAATTTTAGGTATGATAGACGGAAAAGCTGGTTCCGCGAAAAGGTGGTCTGGGCTCTGGGAATTCCCAATTAATCTTGTACTATCAGCCAGTTACTTTGAAATATTGGTGCCCAGAAGAGGACTCGAACCTCCACGCCCTTGCGAGCGCCGCCACCTGAAGACGGTGCGTCTACCAATTCCGCCATCTGGGCACACGGATGAGCGTTTCTTGGGGAAACCTCATCGGGTAGGCGCGGGCCATTAGCGAGAAGGGAGGGGGGCTGTCAACGATTCTAGCGGGTATTTGGCAATGCGACGGCTAGAGAGGCGGCAATTGCAGAGCGCGCAAAGATCTTTGCTTTCGCAACGCTTGCTCGTCGCGCTCCATTGTCGCATGGGCATTGCAGCATCTTTTGGCCCATGACGCGTAAGGGACACGCCATCATGACTACGTCTTCGCCGCTTGCCGATCGCCTTGTCACTGTCTTTGGAGGCAGCGGGTATATTGGCAATTACGTTGCGCAGAGCCTGCTGAGCCGCGGCGCGCGATTGCGTATCGCCAGTCGCAATCCCGAGCGCAGCCATACCCTTAAGCCGTTGGCCAATCTCGGGCAGCTCCAGTTCGCCCGTTGCGATGTTCGAAACGACGACAGCTTGGCCGCTGCGCTTCATGGGGCGGATTATGTGGTCAACCTTGTCGGAGCGTTTGAGGGTGATCTTGAAGAGCTTATGGGCAAAGCCCCGGGCGTCATGGCACGCATCGCCAAGGCAAACGGTGCGGCGGCATTTGTCCATGTGAGCGCGATCGGGCCCGATGCGACGTCGACAGCCGCCTATGCGCGGGGAAAGGCTCTGGGTGAACAGTCGGTGCTTGAGGCCTTCCCAGAAGCGACGATTTTGCGCCCATCCATCGTATTCGGGAAGGATGACAACTTCCTCAATATGTTCGGTCAGATGATCGAGATGGCTCCTGCGCTTCCCGTGTTTGGTCCAGGGGCCAAGCTGCAACTCGTTCACGCGGATGATGTAGCGCAGGCCGTCTCTGTTGCGCTTGAGGACCCAGCGATGCACGGCGGGCATATCTATGAGCTTGGTGGACCAGAGCAGCTCACCATGATGGAGATCAACGAGCGGATCGCGGCCGCCCAAGGTCGCACGCGCCGGTTCATTGCCATGCCCGATGGTGTCTCCGCCTTGTTTGCAGCGCTGCCAATGACCCCGATGAGCAAGGATCAGTGGACCCTGCTCAAACCCGGCAGCACCGTTTCTGGCGAGCATCGCACGTTTAAGGATCTGGGCATTGAGCCCAAGCCTTTGGGGCTCTTCCTCGATAAGTGGATGACCCGCTTCCGCCGATTTGGCCGGTTCGGCCTCAGCACTCAGCGCAACAAAGAACGCGAAGCGCGCAGCCTGCCGCCTGTCCCCACGGGCGTGGGTGCCAAGCAACCCACGCCTCCGAAAAACTGATCAGACCAAAGCCGAAGCGTAGAGCGCCAGCAGTGCAGTGTACGCTTCCTCGGCGGGCGCTTTGGCATAGACAGGGCTGTCGGGCACAGTCCAGCCATGGTCGCCTTCCGAAAGAAGAATGGTGACATCGCGTCCAGCGGCAACGCCGGCGGTTTCAAAGGCACTGGGGTGTTCAGGGTCGCGCTCGAGATCGTTCTTGGCAACCGCAATGAGAAAGGCAGCGGAGGCCTTGTCCAACACCTTGTGCGGGCTCTTTTCGTAGTCGTCGCGCACCAAGCCGCCGCCATGGAAGCTGGCCGCAGCTTTGATGCGATCTGGTACGGCGGCTGCGCTCCACACGGTGAAGGGCCCGCCCATGCAATAGCCTTGAGTTCCGACACCCTTGTTTGTGTCCACCGAGGCCTGACCATCGAGCCAAGCCACCGCGCTGGCAGCGTCGCGACCGATCGAATCCGCGTCGAGCTTGGACCGCCAGGGTCGCACCTTGGCGAAGCCTTCGTTCTGGATGAAATCGGCAAAATCGGAGAACTGCTGCCCGGCCACATCCCGGTAATAGGGGTTCAAAACAAAGACCGCGTAGCCCTCGCCCGCAAGCCGCCGCGCCATGTTGCGCTTGGCTTCGCGGATTGAGCCAATGTCAGGCCAAAACACGATCGCCGGGTGTTTGCCTTCGCTGGGGTGCACAAAGAAGGCGTCCATCGTGCCGTCCGCCGTTTCAAAGGAAACCGCGGTCTCAGTCAGTTCAAGATCCGCCGATGCGCTGGAAGTCTCGCTATTGGCTACCTCGGGGGCGCAGGCCGCAACCGCTGCTACGCCTGTCAACGCTCCAAAGCGTCGGCGCGAGATGGCCCCTTGCGCCCACTCCTTGAGTTCAGCCTCATTACACATCGTCATACTCTCCCAAACAGGTCACTACCCTGCCACCATAAGCGGAGCTCGCGCCAGTGGCCAGCGTTCACCAGCCGAAGACCAAGTGCCCGAGCAAGCGTCCAGGAATAAAGGTGAAGCCGCCGGCGACGAGCAGTCCGATATACAAGCCCGTCATCATTCCGCGATGCGCTCGTATCCTCTTCGTACGTGCCGCCCACACGGCTAGCGGCAGATTGATGAGTGTCCAAACGGTGAAGATGTGAATGAAACTGAA
>JBCBYM010000206.1:0-4048 GCA_039815865.1 Pseudomonadota bacterium | reverse complement strand
AGCGCGCGGCGCAGAAGCTTCATGTCCGCGGTTGAAAGCAGCGCGCGGGCCCGGCCCGGTTCGGCGCGTTTGGGTTCGGCGTTCGGAGTGTCGGTGTCGCTCATTGTCTCTCTCCGCAAAGTCCCAGTGGGTCGTCTGAGTGGGAAGTCACATCGGACAAGTCCCATTGGGCTGACGTGACTATACAGTGGTTACCATGGCAATCCGTTCCCACACGGCTGCATCCAATGCAACCGTGTGGGTAACGAAACTCGAGCGATTAGGCCGCCGCGAACTGGTTCATGGTGTTGTCCTTGCCGCCCGCCTTAAGGGCCGCTTCACCGGCGAAGTATTCCTTGTGGTCATCGCCAATGTCGGAGCCGGCCATGTTCTGGTGCTTCACGCAAGCGATGCCCTGGCGAATTTCTTCGCGCTGCACGTTGAGGACATAGCCCAGCATCGCTTCCTCACCGAAGTAGCGCTTGGCGAGGTTGTCGGTCGACAGCGCGGCGGTGTGGTAGGTTGGCAGGGTGATGAGGTGGTGGAAGATCCCAGCGCGCTTGGCTGCGTCGGCCTGGAAGGTGCGGATCTTCTCATCGGCTTCGGCGGCAAGCTCGGTGCCGTCATAGTCGATGCTCATCAGGCGGTCGCGGTCGAAGGCCGAGACGTCCTTGCCCGCTTCTTCCCAGGCGTCAAACACCTGCTGGCGGAAGTTCAATGTCCAGTTGAAGCTGGGCGAGTTGTTGTAGACGAGCTTGGCGTTGGGAACCGTCTCGCGGATTGTGTCGACCATGCTGGCGATCTGCTCGACATGGGGCTTCTCGGTCTCGATCCAGAGCAGGTCCGCGCCGTTCTGGAGTGAGGTGACGCAGTCGAGAACCACGCGGTCGACGCCGGTGCCGGCGCGGAACTGGTAGAGGTTGGAGGGCAGGCGCTTGGGCTCAAGCAGCTGGCCATCACGGCTGATATAGACCTGGCCGTTCTTGATCTCGGCCGGATCGACGGGATCGGCGTCGATGAAGCTGTTGTACTGGTCACCAAGGTCACCGGGCTCGGTCGAGTAGGCGATCTGCTTGGTAAGACCAGCGCCCAGCGAATCGGTGCGGGCCACGATGATGCCATCGTCCACGCCTAGTTCGAGGAAGGCGTGGCGGCAGGCGCGGATCTTCTGGATGAAGTCTTCGTGCGGAACGGTGACCTTGCCATCCTGGTGGCCGCACTGCTTCTCGTCGGAGACCTGGTTCTCGATCTGCAGCGCGCAGGCGCCCGCTTCGATCATCTTCTTGGCGAGCAGATAGGTGGCTTCTGCGTTACCAAAGCCTGCATCGATGTCGGCGATGATCGGCACGACGTGGGTCTCGTAATTGTCGATCTGGTTGACCAGGTCGCGCGCCTTGACTTCATCGCCAGCTTCGCGGGCATCGTCGAGGTCGCGGAACAGGCCGCCAAGCTCGCGCGCATCCGCTTGCTTGAGGAAGGTGTAGAGCTCTTCGATCAGCGCAGGGACGGAGGTCTTCTCGTGCATCGACTGATCGGGAAGCGGGCCAAAATCGCTGCGCAAAGCGGCGACCATCCAGCCCGAAAGGTAGAGGTAGCGCTGCTTGGTCGAGCCGAAGTGCTTCTTGATGGAGATCATCTTCTGCTGACCGATAAAGCCGTGCCAGCAGCCCAACGACTGGGTGTAGTGGGCAGGGTCGGCGTCGTAGGCGTCCATGTCGGCGCGCATGATCTTGGCGGTGTACTTGGCGATGTCGAGCCCGGTGTTGAAACGGTTCTGGAGAACCATGCGCGCGGCGCTTTCCGGGTCGATGGCGGCCCAGCCGGCGCCGTTCGCCTCAACGAGGGTGCGCATCTGGCTGATGGTGTCTTGGTAGGTCATGAGAGGCTCTCCTTTGTGCAATTCTTGGGGAGGTGATGCGCGCCCAATGCAATATTGCAGCGCATCATAACAGGAAATATTGCATACTATCGTGTCGATATGCGCAGATTTGGGTGTTGGGTTGTGTAAGTGTGTAAAGTTATTTACAAGGTGTCGCTATGTCGGAAACCGCTCTTCTTGCTGGTCCCTCGCTGCGCCGCTTGCGCAAGCGTGAGGGGCTGACCCAGGCCGCCATGGCTGCGTCGCTGGGTATCTCGCCAAGCTATCTCAACCTGATTGAGCGCAACCAGCGCCCGCTCTCGGCCCGCGTGTTGGTGCAGGTGATTGAGAGATTTGACTTTGATCCCAGTTCCTTGCGCGAAGACGAAGCGATTGGCGGGGTCGATGGGTTGCTGCGGCGCATGGCGGACAAGCGCTTTGCCGATCTCGGCATTGACCGGGAAGAAGCGCAGGAATTCCTTGCAACCGCTCCGCAGGCTGCGGCGGCCTTTGCCCGGCTCTATGACAATTCTGGCGCGCCCATGCCTCAGGGCGAAGACCCAATCGAGGAAAGCCGCCGGGCGGTGGAGCGCTGGCAAAACCACTTTGCCGACCTTGACCACGCCTGCGAGGATTTGGCGGACGAGCTCTGGCTGGCGCGCAGCGATGTGAGCGCCGCGCTCAACGAACGCCTGCGCGATCGCCACCAGTTGCAAGTGCGCATCCTTCCCGCCGAGGTGATGCCGGGGATCATCCACCGCCTCGACCTGCACAATCGCCAATTGCAGCTCTCCGAGATGCTTCCGGGTGCCGCGCGCCGGTTCCAGATCGCGCGCCAGGTGGCCAGTCTTGAACTGCGCGAGGCGATCACGCAGCAGGTGGAAGGGACAGGGCTATCGAGCAGCGAAGCGCGCGACCTCTTCCGCGAACACGTGACGGAATATTGCGCGGGCGCGATCCAGATGCCGTATCGCCGTTTCCTGCGCGCCTGCGAGCAGACGGGCTACGACCTCGCCGTGCTCCAGCGCCGCTTTGCCTCCAGCTTTGATCAGGTTGCACAACGCCTCACCACTTTGCAGCGCGTGGGCGAGCGCGGCCTGCCCTTCTTCAGCGCGCGCTTTGGACGCACGGGGCGCATGGTCGCCTTCACCGCTGGGGCAAGCGGGGCCATCCACCCGATCGAAAGCGCGCGCTGGCCCGCTTGGGTGCCCTACGCTGCGTTTGAGAGCCGAGGCTCGATGCTGACCCAGGCGGTCACCTTCGGCGAGGGCGAAGCCGCCCCGCGCCACTGGTTCACCATCGCGCGCACGGTCGAGGTTGATGGCGTGGCTTGTTCGGCGCGCAAGGCAATCGTCTTGGGGATCGAAGCGCGCTTTGCGAGCGAGCTTGCTCAGGCGCGCGGCGTGTCGCTTGATCCGGGCGATGCGACCCCGCTGGGCACGCCGTGTCCGCGCTGTGGCCGCAACGATTGTCTGATGCCCGCCAGCGCGCGTCTCGCCAGCGACCAGACCCCTTAGCGCTGAGGCCAAGTTTGCGATATAGGCCAAAGAGTAGGCCCTAAGCCGGTGTTAACCATCGTCAGGCGCGCTGCGCTTGGGGTCTTGAGGGCTCGTGTAAAGTTTACCGACACTTAAACAGTGACGCGTATGTCGAGCGGTGCACACCCCTTCTTGCAAAAGCGAGCGCCGCGCAACCGCCATGATCCGCCTGTTCAAGCACTATATCCCGCACGCCGTGTTGCTGCTAGGCCTGCTCGATCTTGCGCTGCTTGTGGTGGCGAGCGAGCTTGCCTGGCAATTGCGCGCGGCGCAGATCGGTATGGATGCAGGGCCGCTCGAAACGCGTTGGCTCCCATTGATCGGATCTGCGGCGGTGGTGTGGCTGGCGATGATCTCGGTCGGGGTTTACGGCCCGCTCGCGCTGCGATCCCTGCGTTTTGCCGGAGCGCGGCTGCTGGTGGCGATCAGCCTTGGCATTATAGCGCTCGCTTTTGTCGACTTTGTGCTGCCGGGTCAGACCTTCTGGCGCTCAACCCTGCTTTACGCGATGGGCTTTGCGGTTCTGGTTCTGGTGGCGGACCGGTTGCTGCTGAACAGCTTTCTTGGCTCATCCGCTTTTCGTCGCCGGGTTATGGTGCTGGGCGCAGGAGATCGGGCGCAACGCCTGCGCGAGCTTGGTGATCGTCCCGAAAGCGGCTTTGCGATCGTCTCC
>JBCBYM010000205.1:0-4068 GCA_039815865.1 Pseudomonadota bacterium | reverse complement strand
TATGACTAGGGACCTGCGCACACGTATTTACGCAAACCGCTGGTCCCTAGTCATACAGTAGCGCCGATCTATCACACATAGTGTTATGGTTCAATGAACGGATCGAACCCATCATTTCTTCGATCAGGTCGCCGGTGCGCTGCCCGGCCTCGATTACTGGCCCGTCATCCAGGTGGGCGTAGCGAGCCGTGGTGGTCACATGTCTGTGTCCCAACAACTTGCCGATCATCGGGAGTGTTTCCGAGCGGGCGGCGGCGTGGCTGGCGAAGCTATGGCGAAGATCGTGCAGCCGCACCCCTTGCAGGCCCGCCTCTTCGCGGACGTCTTTCCAAAGGCAAGTCAGATCAACGCTCCTGCGGGTTTTCGGATTGTAGAACACTTCCGGGCGGCGCTTGTGACGTGGAAGGCATTTGATGATGGTCCACGCAGCTTCACCAAGCCAGACGGTCCGCGGGCCGGTCTTGCTGTCGGTCAAGAGCAGTCGGCGGCCTTTGACCTCGCTCCAGGTCAGACCGGTGATCTCCGATCGTCGACATCCGGTCAGGACCAAGATCTGCAACGCCGCGCAATGAACCGGTCTCGATTTGCGGTGTTTGTCTATCGCCGCTCCAAGGAGCCGAAACTCCTGATCGGAGAGGAACCGTTCGCACTTGCGTCGCTTGTTCATTCGGATCGACGTGCAAGGGTTCGAGCCTTCTGGCTTGATGCCCCACTCTTCGGCCTTGTTCATCAAAGCGCGCAGAATCTCGCATGACCGGTTTGCCGCGCCAGGACCGCCTATCTCTGTCACGCGGTTGAACCACTCCTGCACGTTGGCCTGCTCGATCTCGTCGAGGAACATTCCTGCAAACGCCGATTGGAGATAATTCTGCCGATACAGTCCATGCGTGTGCAGCGTTGATGTTTTCCAGCTTGGCGAGACTTTACGCCAGTAGGTGTCGAGAAAGTCCGCATAGAGCGGGACCTTGCGGCGCTTCTTGCGCCTCTCCGCCGGGTTCTGGCCGACTTGCGCGCGCAAAAGTACGCGGCGCGCAACATCCATCGCCTGCGCTTCACTCAGTATGTTGGCGTTGCCAATCGTTACGGTTCGCGTGCGTCCCTGCATCGCCGCCTGGACAATGTAGATGGTGCGTCCACTCGCGTAGTAGCGCGTCCCGAAACCCGGCAGTCGTCTCGACCAGACTATTCGGCGCAGTTTGCTGTCGCCTTTGGTCTTGCCGACCACGCCGATACGCGCCGTGCCGAGTTCTTCGGTAACGATGGTCTGAAGTGTGAGCGCGTTCATTGGCCTGCTCCGATCAGGTTCGCGATCGATCCAGAGACGCGCTCGGCAGCATCGGCAATGATCTCATCGGACAAATGCGCGTAGCGCGAAGTCGTCTCGGCCAATGCGTGGCCGAGCAGCTTGCCGATCACCATCAGCGAGATGTTGTCGCGGATGGCGGTCGAAGCGAAGCTGTGTCGCAGGTCATGTAGGCGGACGTCAGGCAGCGCGGCACGGTTGCGGATATCTGGCCAAAGCGTACCGAGCTTGAACGGCCTCTCTGGATCGCGAACGGACGGAAAAACCAACCCCTTCGGCTTGCGACCCGGGATCGATGCAATCACTTCGACGGCTTGCCGATTGAGATAGATGATTTTCGCGCCGGTTTTGCTGTCAGGCAGCATGATACGCGGCTCGTGCACCCATTCCCAGCGCAGGTTCTCGATCTCTCCGCAGCGTGCACCCGTGTAGATCAGCAAACGTATCGCAGCGACGACATTCGAGCGTTCGGTTTCAAATAGGTTCAACGCGGTCGCAAGCTGACCGTATTCGCGGGCAGAGAGGAAGCGTTCCATCCGCTTGCGCTTGTAGCGCGGCGTCCCTCTGCAAGGGTTCGAACCACGACTGCGGTATCCGATTTGTTCGGCATAGCCCATCATTACCGAGAGGATCGGGATGGTGCGATTGAATGCACCTGTCCGCTCAGCGAAACCATCACGCCAGAACGTAACATCGGCCTTGGTGATTTCGTCAACACGGCGATCACCGAAGGTTGGGAGGATGTCCCGATCGATCCCGGTCCGGTTCCGCTGGCGCGTGCTCGGTTTCCAGTGATGCGCATAGTCAGCCCAGAAACGCTCGGCATATTCACGCATCAGCGGCGCTTCCTTCGCGCGAGATTTCGTGGTCTTGCGCGAAGGCAGTCCATCGAGCGCCACTTCCGCCAGCTTATCGCGCGCAAGTCGCCGCGCTTGATTTGCGGCAATCTGCCTTGTCGTTCCAAGCGAGACACGGCGCTGCTTGCCGCGCTGGCGGAACATCACGAACCAGGTTCGACGTCCCGACGGATGCACCCGCAATCCAAAACCTGGCAATTCGCGATCCCAGTATTCGATCATCCGTTTGCCAGGCCTGCGCCGGACGATATTGCCGTTCAGTCTTACGTGCTGGATGCTCTGCTCACCCTCAACCTCGCGCTCACGTGGCACTGCGCAAAGCGCATGATTCGGGCTTGATTTTTGCGGTAACACATGGCCATTTCGGCCCATCGATCTTCTCCTCGTTTTTGAGGATCAAATTCGAGCAAGATACTGGTAAACAATACCTTTCTGCATCAACGATGCGTACGGTGTGCCGCTCCACCCCATGGCGCGAAGCTATGGCCCACATAGGCCTTGCGTGTCCACACCCGCGCTGGCCTCTTGGCAGGCGCTATGCCATCGACGTGCGACGCGAATCAAAACCCAAGGGCAGAGGGATAAAGCGACCATGAAATTCTTCGTCGACACCGCCGAGATTGACGACATCAAGGACCTGGCCTCGACCGGCCTTTTGGATGGCGTGACGACCAACCCCTCGTTGATCCACAAGTCGGGGCGCGACTTCATGGAAGTGACGAAAGAAATCTGCGGCATCGTCGATGGCCCGGTCAGCGCCGAAGTGGTCGCGCTCGATCACGAAACGATGATGAAAGAGGCCGAAGTGCTGCGCCGCATCGCGGACAATGTCTGCATCAAGGTGCCGCTCACTGTCGATGGCCTGAAGACCTGCAAGGCGCTGACGGGCGATGGCACGATGGTCAATGTGACCTTGTGCTTTTCCGCCAATCAGGCGCTTCTGGCGGCCAAGGCGGGGGCGAGTTTCATCTCGCCTTTCGTGGGCCGCCACGATGATAACGGCTTTGACGGGATGGAGCTGATCGAGGACATCCGCCTGATCTATGACAATTACGGCTTTGAAACCGAAATCCTCGTCGCCAGCGTGCGTCACGTCACGCATGTGCTCGAAAGCGCAAAGATCGGCGCCGACGTCATGACCGCGCCGCCCAAGGTGATCCACGGCCTGTTCAAGCATGTGTTGACCGACAAGGGGATCGAGGCATTCCTTGCGGATTGGGAAAAGACGGGGCAGAGCATCCTTTGATCCCTTAAGACACGCGTTTTCACATGGCTGAAGAATCCCCTCTCGATCTGTTCAAACAGGCGCTTACCGGCGCTTCGCGCGCAATTTCTCAGGATGCTGAGGTTGAAGTGGCGTGGAGCGCGGACGTGCCGGGCTCTGCGGGCAACCGCTTTCGCGTGCCGCTTCCTGGGCGCGATTTGCCGTCCGAACAGGTCACCGAAGCGCGCGGCTTTGCTGACAGTTTCGCGCTGAAACTGCGCCACCATAACGCCGGCCTCCACGCCGGCTCCGCTCCGCCCGAGCCGGTGGCGCGCGCGTGCTATGACGCGATCGAGCAGGTGCGCTACGAAGCGATCGGCGCAAACCGGTTTGACGGGATCAAGGACAATCTCGACGCGGCGACCGAAATGCGCACTTCGGGCGATTCAATTGTGCGCGCGTACAACGCCGCCGAAGTCCCGCTGCAAACCGCGCTTGCCTTGATGGTGCGCGAAGCGTTGACGGGTGAGGCGATCCCGGAAAAGGCCGTGCGCGGCGTATCGCTGGTGCGCGCCGATATCGAGGACAAGATTGGCGGCGATTTCTCTGCCTTGATTGACAGCGTCGATGATCAGGCCGCGTTCCAGAAGCTCTCGCTTGATCTGCTGCGCGATCTCGATCTCACGCAGCCCACCGAGCAGCCT
>JBCBYM010000204.1:0-4076 GCA_039815865.1 Pseudomonadota bacterium | reverse complement strand
CGATGGAGGCCGCGCTTGCCGCGCTTGACGCCGCACCGGTGTTCGACGGGCATAACGACTTGCCCTTGCAGTTGCGCATACGGCTTGAGAACCAGATCAACCGGTTCGATTTCAACGATACGCTGGTGAGCGCCAAGTCTGATCCGTTTGGACGCGCAATGCACACCGACTTGAAGCGCCTGCGCAAAGGCCGGGTTGGGGCGCAATACTGGTCGGTTTATGTGCCTGCCAGTTTGCCCGAGCCCAAAGCGGTCCAGATGACGATGGAGCAGATCGATGTGACCAAGCGTCTCATTGATCGCTTTCCCGATGACCTCGCTTACGCCGAGACCGCGGATGAGGTCGAAATCGCAATGGCCGAGGGGCGGATCGCTGGGCTCCTGGGTATGGAAGGCGGGCACTCGATCGGGTCTGATCTTGGCGTTCTGCGCCAGATGTACACGCTGGGCGCGCGCTACATGACGCTCACCCATTCGCGAAATACGCCCTGGGCCGACAGCGCAACGGACGAACCGGTCCATGGCGGGCTGACCGATTTCGGCAAGGACGTGGTGCGCGAGATGAACCGGCTGGGGATGCTGGTTGATCTAAGCCATGTCAGCGAGGAGACCATGATCGATGCGCTCAGCGTCGCGCGCGCCCCGGTGATCTTCAGCCATTCGGGCGCCAAGGCGGTCACCGGCCACGCGCGCAACGTACCGGACAGCGTGCTCGAATTGCTGCCGGCAAATGGAGGGATCGTGATGGTCGTCGCGCTGCCGGGATTTCTCAACGAGGAGCGGCGTCAATGGCACTCTCAAAGGCAGGCCGAGGACGCGCGGCTGAAAGCGCTCAATCAGGGACGCCCCGATATTGTTGAAGCGGCGATGGCGGACTGGGATACGGCCAATCCGGAACCTTCAACTCTGGTAACCGATATGGCTGATCACATCGACCATATCCGCGCTGTGGCGGGGGTTGAAGCGATCGGGATCGGCGCTGATTTTGACGGAATGCCGTCTGGGCCTGTTGGGTTTGAGGATGTGAGCGGCTACCCCGCGCTGTTCGCAGAACTGGCGCGCCGCGGCTATTCGCAACCCGAACTGGAGCTGATCGCCAGTCGCAACGCGATCCGCGTGCTGCGCGAAGCTGAAGCCTTCGCCGCCAGTCAGCGCGGTCAGCCGCCGATTGAAACGCGTATTCCCAAGGCGGACTAAACCGGTCTGCTTGAGGTCAACCCCAAAGCGCCGGAACGATCCAGACCGCGCTCATGGCGATGATCGCAAGGAACAGGCTGATCGCAAGAATGTAGCGCAGCTTGCCATGCGTACTCGCCCCGCGCGCATCTTCATCATCGATGCGGATGGTCTTGTCGTCGTCGGTCATAAAGCCTCCCTGTCCAGCGTTCCCTATACACGGAAAGGAAGGCGAGCGCCAAACGTTCCTTAATCGCGCAAAAGCTCGTTGATCCCGGTCTTGGAGCGGGTCTGCGCGTCGACGGTCTTGACGATCACAGCGCAATAGAGCGAGGGGCCCGGCGTGCCGTCTGGCAGCGGCTTACCCGGAAGCGATCCGGGCACGACGACAGCGTAAGGAGGCACTTCGCCCATGTGAATCTCACCGGTGGCGCGGTCTATGATCTTGGTCGATGCGCCCAGATACACACCCATGGACAAAACCGCGCCTTCGCCAACACGCACACCTTCAGCCACTTCGCTGCGCGCGCCTATAAACGCGCCGTCGCCGATGATCACAGGTTCAGCCTGAAGCGGCTCCAGCACGCCGCCGATCCCTGCACCGCCCGAAATGTGCACGCCTGCGCCGATCTGCGCGCAAGAACCAACCGTGGCCCAGGTGTCGACCATGGTTCCCTCGCCCACATAAGCGCCAATATTGACGAAGCTGGGCATCACCACCGCGCCCTTGCCGATAAAGCTGCCGCGACGAACCACAGCGCCAGGCACCACGCGAAAGCCGGCGTCGCGGAAACGGTTGTCGCCCCATCCAGCGAACTTGATCGGCACCTTGTCAAACGCGGGCTCCCCGCCTGAGGCTGCGTCCATGACCTGGTTATCCTGCAACCGGAACGACAGCAGGACCGCCTTTTTGAGCCATTGGTTCACCTTCCAGCCACCCATGCCGTCGGGTTCAGCCACGCGCGCTTCACCGCTGTCGAGCAACGCCAGAGCGTCTTGCACCGCGTGGCGCACGTTGCTTCCAGGAGTGATGTCCGCGCGGGCATCCCAGGCGGTCTCGATTTGCGTGATCAGGGTATCGGTCATGGTGTCTCCCGCGTGCGCATGAGTGGTAGAGGCCTCGGTGCATGAGGCCCGTGCAGGCGTTGAGCCGCTGCTAGCGGTGTGAATGCGGGGGGGCAAGGCCGGTTCCTGCAAGGTCAGCGTAGGGCGCGGGTTGGTATATCCGAAACGCTTGCAAAAATGGATGAGGTTTTCGATTTGGAAACGCTTGTCATTCAAGTCTGAGCGGGTCTAAACATTTGGCCTTAGGGGGAAAGCGAGGATCAGACTTATGTCCAAGAGCCCCCTTGGTGTGCGCCGCTGCGCACCGCTTGACAGTGTTTCGCCCCGTGCAGCTCCGATCACGATCGTCCCTGCTCTTGATGCCAGCCCTTCGCTGGACTGGAAGCCCATCGTTGCAGCCATCGCCTGTGTGGCCTTGAGCGCGTGTGGAGGTGGTGGCGGCGCCCCGCCGATCAACTCCACACCCGTGCCTCCGCCTCCGCCTCCTCCTCCGCCGCCTCCCCCACCACCGCCGCCTCCGCCACCCCCGCCCCCGCCAAGCGACTTTGATACCGCCGAGTTTCGTCGTTCGGATGGGCCGGAGTTTCACGGGGCGCAGGTCGCCTGGGAGCAGGACGTAACCGGCGCGGGAGAGATCATCGCGATTATCGATTCAGGCATCGACAGCGACAGCCCGGAATTCGCTGGCCGGATCCACCCTAATTCCGCAGATGTGGCCGGAAATCGCGGTATCGATCCTGAAAACGATCACGGAACCAATGTTGCCCTTGTCGCTGCAGCCGCGCGCGACGATACGGGCGTTGTCGGCAACGCGTTCGAAGCGGACATCCTGGCGATCCGGGCGGATCTGCCGGGCACTTGCGGCGCTGATACACCTCAGGACGCATCGCTTGGCTGCCTGTTCGCCGACACAGATATCGCCTCTGGCATCGACCTTGCGATTGCTTCGGGCGCGACCGTCATCAATCTCAGCCTTGGCGGTGGAGGCGCCGCGCCGGGCTTGCAGGGCGCGCTTTCGCGCGCAGCCGATGCCGGGGTGGTGGTAGTGATCGCGGCTGGCAACGCCGGTGATGGCTCGGATCCGAACATTCCCCCCGATCAACCCGATCCCTTTGCCGCGGACGCTGTCAACGCAGGGAACGGCAATGTCATTATCGTGGGGTCCGTTGATGATCAGGGCGAGATTTCAGACTTCAGCAACCTCGCCGGCGACTTTTCGGGCACCTACCTGACCGCGCGCGGCGAACGAATTTGCTGCGTCTACGATGATGGCGAGATATTCGTTGATACGGTGGGCGGTCAGCAATTCGTGACGCTGTTTTCCGGGACAAGCTTTGCCACCCCGCAAGTGGCGGGCGCTGTGGCTCTTCTCGCTGAGGCGTTTCCCAACCTTACCGCGACCGAGATCGTCGACATCCTCCTTGAAAGCGCGCGCGACGCTGGCGCGCCCGGGACCGATGAAGTGTACGGCGTGGGCATCCTCGACATTGCCGCTGCGTTTCAACCCATGGGGACCACGCGGCTTGCTGGCACAAACAACTCGCTCAGCCTTGCCAGCGACTTTGCGCTTGGCTCGGCGGCTATGGGCGATGCCCTCAAGAGCGCGAGCCTTTCCACCGTTGTACTCGATCGGTTTGACCGGGCCTACGATATCGAGCTGGGGCCGCAGGCAACGCAGAACGCCGCGCAAGTTCCGCGTCTGCGCAGCGCGATAGAGCGCGGGACGGTCACCCGGTCTGCCTCGCGGCCCGGCTTTTCCGCTTCGGTTACGGTTGGAGAAGGTAATCTTGCGGCTGGATTGAATTGGGCAACCAACCTTCGATTGACCCCTGAAGA
>JBCBYM010000203.1:0-4102 GCA_039815865.1 Pseudomonadota bacterium | reverse complement strand
GCTGGCAAAGGGTGAAAGCCCCAAGGCAGGCACACAGGAACCGGGCCGCCACACATCCGAGCCCAAGGGTGGGGTTACGACCCTTAAGGAAATGGTCGACGCCAATCACGATTATCGAGGTGAGTGGTGAGCGACAAAGACGACAAAGACACAACCGACTATCGGGCGCTTGGCATCACCTTCATGATGCTGGGCGTGAGCATGGGTGTCACCTTCGGCATCACGCTGGGTTGGATGTTTGCGCCCGTTGGACTGGCCTTCTTTGGCGTGGGTATCAGCTACCTTGCCAAGGTGGAGAAGGGCGAATGAACGGCGGTACTCTTGCGCTTGGCTTTGCAGGGCTCCTCGGCTTTTGCGCGGGCGCGTATATCGCGGCGAACGGTGACCGGGGCCTTGGGGTCGTCCTAATGGGTATGGGATTGATTTTTCAGGCGCTGACCTTGCGTCAGCTCAGAATGGCGAAGGCAAAGGACACACACGATGCTGGCTGATAAGGACCGCATCTTTACGAACGTCTACGGCTTCCAGGACTGGGGCCTGAAGGCAGCGCAGATGCGCGGGGACTGGGACAACACCAAGGCCCTGATTGAGCGCGGGCCGGAATCGATCATTGAAGAGATCAAGGCCTCAGGGCTTCGCGGCCGGGGCGGGGCGGGCTTTCCGACGGGCCTCAAATGGTCGTTCATGCCCAAGGAGAGCAAGGATGGTCGTCCCAGCTTCCTCGTGATCAACGCCGACGAATCTGAGCCCGGCTCTTGCAAGGACCGCGAGATCCTGCGTCATGATCCGCACAAGCTCGTTGAAGGCGCTCTGATAGCCGGCTTCGCCATGCGCGCGCGGGCAGCCTATATCTACATCCGCGGCGAATACATCCGCGAGGCTGAAACCCTGCAGGCCGCGATCGACGAGGCCTATGACGCTGGCCTGATTGGCAAGAACGCCAGCGGTTCGGGCTACGATTTTGACGTCTTCATGCACCGCGGCGCGGGCGCTTACATCTGCGGGGAAGAGACCGCGATGATCGAGAGCCTTGAGGGCAAGAAGGGCCAACCGCGCCTCAAGCCTCCCTTCCCGGCGGGCGCGGGCCTTTATGGCTGCCCGACCACGGTCAACAATGTTGAGAGCATCGCCGTGGTTCCCACGATCCTTCGCCGCAGCGCGGGATGGTTCAAGGGCTTCGGGCGTGAGAACAATGCCGGGACCAAGCTGTTCCAGATCAGCGGGCACGTCGAAAACCCCTGCGTGGTCGAAGAATCGATGAGCATCCCGTTTGAGGAACTGATCGAAAAACATTGCGGCGGCATTCGCGGCGGGTGGGACAATCTGCTGGCGGTTATTCCGGGCGGCTCTTCGGTGCCTTTGGTTCCCGCAGAGCAAATCCGACAAGCGCCGATGGATTTTGACGGCTTGAAGGAGCTGGGTTCAGGCCTTGGCACCGCCGCCGTAATCGTCATGGACAAGTCCACCGATATCGTGCGCGCGATCAGCCGCCTCTCTTACTTCTACAAGCACGAAAGCTGCGGCCAGTGCACACCGTGCCGTGAGGGCACCGGGTGGATGTGGCGCGTCATGGAGCGCCTGCGCACCGGCGATGCGGCGATCGAGGAGATCGACATGCTGTACGAAGTGACCAAGCAGGTCGAGGGCCACACGATCTGCGCTCTGGGCGACGCGGCCGCGTGGCCGATCCAGGGCCTGATCCGCCACTTCCGCCCCGAACTGGAAAAGCGAATCGAAGAGCATAACGCGCAATTCGCGGAGGCGGCGGAGTAACCATGCCTAAGGTCACCGTAGACGGCGAAGAGATCGAAGTCCCGGCGGGCGCTACCGTCCTGCAGGCGTGCGAGCTGGCGGGCAAGGAAATCCCGCGTTTCTGCTATCATGAGCGCCTCTCCATTGCGGGCAATTGCCGCATGTGTCTGGTCGAGGTGAAGCCCGGGCCGCCAAAGCCGCAGGCCTCTTGCGCTCTGCCGGCGGGTGAGGGCCAGGAAATCCGCACCGACACGCCGATGGTCAAGAAGGCGCGCGAAGGGGTGATGGAGTTCCTGCTCATCAACCACCCGCTTGATTGCCCGATTTGCGACCAGGGCGGCGAGTGCGATCTGCAGGACCAGTCGATGACCTATGGCCGCGGTGTTGCGCGCACACAGGAACATCGCCGCGCAGTCACTGAGAAATACATGGGTCCGCTGATCAAGACGGTGATGACCCGCTGCATCCACTGCACACGCTGCGTGCGCTTCTCTGAAGAGATCGCCGGGGTCGATGAAATCGGTGCGCTGTATCGCGGCGAGGACATGCAGATCACGACCTATCTGGAGCAAGCGGCGGCCCATGAGCTGTCGGCCAATGTGATCGATTTGTGTCCCGTTGGAGCGCTCACATCGCGGCCCTACGCCTTCGAGGCGCGTCCGTGGGAATTGAAGCGCACGCTCAGCATTGATGTATCTGACGCGGTGGGCGCCAATATCTCGCTCCATTCCAAGGGCCGCGAAGTCATGCGGGCGCTGCCGCGTGTGAACGACGATGTGAACGAGGAGTGGCTGTCGGATAAGGGGCGCTATCAGGTCGATGGTCTGACAAAGCGGCGTTTGGACCGTGTCTATGTTCGCAAAGATGGCAAGCTCACCGTTTCCGACTGGAACGAGGCGTTCGGCGCGATCGCTGACGCGTTGGAAGCGGACAAGAGTTCGCTCGCAGCGGTCGCCGGCGACATGGTGGATTGCGAGACGATGTTTGCGGCCAAAGCCCTGCTCAAGGCCTGCGGTTCCTCGCTGATCGAAGCGCGCCAGACGGGCATGACCTATGATGTCTCGAACATCGCGGCGGTCAGTTTCAACTCGACCGTTGCGGGGATCGAGACGGCTGATGCGATCCTGATCATCGGCAGCCATGTGCGCTGGGAAGCGCCGCTGGTGAACCCGCGCATCCGCAAGGCCGCCAAGAATGGCGCCAAGGTCTTCGTGATCGGGCCGGAATGGGAAACGACCTATCCGGCTGAGTTCCTTGGCAATGATCTCAAAATCCTCAACCGCGTGCCCAAGGCTCTGGGCGATGCGATGAAGGCGGCCGAGCGTCCGGCGGTGATTTTGGGCGGCATGGCGCTCGCCAAGGGTGCGCTGGCTCCGGCGTTGAAGCTGGTCGACAAGTTCGGGCTGGTTAAGGATGGCTGGAACGGTTTCAACGTGCTGCACATGAGCGCCGCGCGCATGGGCTCGCTCATGCTCGACTTTACCGTGCCGGGGGGCATGGCCGAGATCGCAGCGGCCAAGCCTAAGGTTGTGCTGACTCTTGGCGCGGACGAGATGGATTTCGCGCCCTTCGCTGACAGTCTCAAGGTCTATATCGGCCACCACGGCGACAAAGGCGCGCACGCTGCCGATGTGATCCTGCCCGCAGCGTCCTACGCCGAGAAAGACGGAACCTACGTCAACACCGAGGGGCGGGTGCAGTTCGCTGAGAAAGCCGTGTTCGCACCGGGCGATGCCCGCGAAGACTGGACGATCCTGCGCGCATTGGCGGACGCTCTGGGCGTGAATGTCGGCTTTGATAGTTTCGAGGAACTTCAGTCCGCGATGATCGCCGAAGCGCCTGCGCTGGGTGAAGAGGGCCTCGCGGATTACGGCGCTCTGCCCAAGGCCGACGCCAGCGCCAAGGCGGAAGGCGAGATCACCGCTTACCCGATTGCCGATTTCTACCTTACCAACCCCATCGCCCGCGCGAGCGAGGTCATGCAGCAATGCTCGGCCGAACTGCTCCACGCGGACGAGATCAAGGAGGCGGCGGAGTGACACCCTTCTTTGAATCGCTCGGCCTATCCTACGAATGGGCCTGGGGCATCGCGACGGTGCTGGGCATCGTGATCATCTCGCTGCTCGTCATGTTCAGCGTCGCGATGGTGATCTATGTTGACCGCAAAGTGCTGGGCGCAATCATGTTGCGGCGCGGGCCCAATGTCGCCGCATGAGCCAGCTTTCACCGGCTGACCTGGCGATCTATGGCGGTGCGCGCAGCCTTGTCGATTGGCACGCACGGCACCAATTCTGCGCCAATTGCGGCGCTCCGACCAAGCCTGCCAAGGGCGGCTGGCAGAGGAATTGCG
>JBCBYM010000202.1:0-4110 GCA_039815865.1 Pseudomonadota bacterium | reverse complement strand
GGCGTTGATCGCGCCTGCCAGCGCGCAGGCGGACACGCTCATCGATGTGACGCAAGAGCGCATCAAGGACGATGTTCCGATGCCCGTCTTCAAGGCCGATACGAGCTGGCCCCGGCTGCCTGATGATCTGATCCTGGGGCAGATACCGGGCCTTTCCATCGCTGAGGACGACACGATCTGGGTGCTGACCCGGCCCAATTCGCTGGGCGCAACCGAGACCGGGCGTGACACCAATCCCCCGATTACCAGCGCCTGCTGCAAGGCCCCGCCGCATGTCCTGCAATTCGATCAGGAGGGCAATCTGCTGCGATCCTGGGGTGGCCCGGCGCTCGCTCCGGGAGAGAGCACGGTAACCGGGCGCGGGCGCGATCGTCAGGAAGAGGGCGATGAACAATGGCCCGCCAACGTCCACGGTCTCTATGTCGACGCAGAGGAGACTGTGTGGATAGGCGGCAACGGCGCGGGTGATCACGTGGTGCTGAACTTCACCGCTGATGGCGAGTTCATCCGCCAGATCGGGCGGCGCCAGGTGACAAAGGGCAATCTCTCGCAAGCCTATCTCGGCAGCCCGGCAGACATCAGCGTCAACGGCGAGAGCGTGCTGGTGGCCGATGGCTATACCAACACGCGCGTGATCGAGTTTTCCGCCACCAACCTTGCCTTCGCGCAGTTGTGGGGCGCCTACGGGACGGAGCCAGGATCAGGCACGCGCGCGGGCGATTTTGACCAGTCCATGGCGACCAGCACAGCGAATGGCGGGCCCAATCCGGTCGCAGCCGAGTTTGAACCGATGGTCCATTGCGTCGTGCGCGGCCCGGAGAGCACCGTCTATGTCTGTGATCGCCGCAACAACCGCGTGCAGGTTTTTCGTGAGACACCGGATGGGATCGAGTTTGTCGAGAACGTGGTGATTGCCCCCGAAACGGGCGGCACCCGCACGGCCAGCGACGTCGCTTTCAGCCCGGATGGAACTTATGTCTATGTCGCGGACATGATGAATGGGCGGGTGTGGATCCTGCTGCGTGAAAGCCATGAGATCATCGGCTGGTTTGGTCGCAATGGCCGCTATCCGGGGCAGTTCATCTGGCTCCACAGCGTCGATGTCGACAGCGCGGGCAATGTCTACACCACCGAGGTCAACACCGGCCGCCGGGTGCAACGCTTTGTCTTGCAGGGGATTGAGGAGTGAGGGCAGCCTTGCGCGCGGCGGGTTTAACGGGGTGTGTGGCGCTTCTCATCACAGCCTGCGCGCCGGATAAGGAGCCTGACTTGGACCGTCCCGAGCCCGTCACGACTGAGGATCGCTTTGCCATGCTCGCGCTTGATTGCGTGCACCGCGAATATCCCAACAAGATCAGCCATGTGATGCAATCGGCCGACGACGCCAAGACGCCCAGCGAGCTGACGCCCGCGTTTTATGGCTGCTTTGACTGGCACTCCTCGGTGCACGGCCACTGGCTGCTCACGCGCATCCTGACGACGCAGCCGGGCGGCGTTTACGAAGAGGAAATCCGCGCCAAACTGGCCACCAGCTTCACCCCTGATAATCTCGAGGGGGAGCTCGCCTATTACTCCGCTGAAGGGCGCGGCAGTTTTGAGCGGCCCTATGGCATTGCCTGGTATCTGCAATTGGTTGCCGAGCTGGAAGAGAGCGACGATCCGCAACTCAATGAGTGGCGTGAGACGCTGCGCCCACTCGAAGATGCAATAGTTGTCCAGATCATGGATTGGCTGCCCAAGCTTGCTTATCCCGTGCGCCTTGGCACGCATAACCAGACCGCTTTCGCCTTTGGCCTGATGCTCGATTACGCGCGCACGGTTGGTAATTCCGAGCTTGAAGCCGCGCTGGTCGAAACATCGCTCAGCTTTCATAAAGGCGATGTGGATTGCCCGCTGGCCTATGAGCCGTCGGGAGAGGATTTTCTCTCGCCCTGCCTGATGGAAGCGGACCTCATGCGCCGGGTGATGTCGCAGGACGAATATGCCGACTGGCTCACCGCTTTCCTCCCGCAAATCCCGTCCGATGGCCGCGCCGACTGGCTGGAGCCGGGCGTGGTGCGCGATGCCTCAGACGGCAAACTGGTGCATCTGGACGGCGTCAATCTCAGCCGCGCCTGGGCGCTCGAAGGGATTGCAAGCGCTCTGCCTGAAGGCGACGCGCGCATCGCAGCGCTGCTGGCTGCTTCCAAAGTGCACACACAAACCGGCATCGCCGCGGTTTCGGATGAGCATTATTCAGGCAGCCACTGGCTGGCGAGCTTTGCGACCTATCTGACGACCAAGCGCGGTATCGCAGCCGACTAGGCAAAGACAAGAAAGCAGCCAGACGCGCCCAAGTCGATCAACAACATCTCTTGATCGACGAGCGGCTAATGTTACGCTGGCTTTACAAGGGGGGGTGTGTGCTAGCACATGGCCCAAACAGGGAAGCGTTAGGGGCTAATATGCGAATTCTCAAAATCCTCCTCGGGTGCGTTGTCGCCCTTGGTCTGGGCAACGCGGCGATCGCGCAAGACGATGAGGATGGCGGGAAAGATAGCCCCGCGCTTTCCAGCGGCACATTCAACGCCTTTGAGCTGCGCAATATCGGGCCCGCTTTCATGTCGGGCCGCATTGCCGATATCGCGATTGTGCCCGATGATCCGGCGACCTGGTATGTCGCGGTCGGTTCAGGCGGCGTCTGGAAGACCGAGAACGCCGGCACGACCTGGACCTCGTTGTTTGAAGGGCAGGGCTCGTACTCGATCGGCTCGCTGGCGCTCGATCCGTCTGATCCCAGCCGTATTTGGGTGGGCACGGGTGAAAACCATGGCGGTCGTCACAACGGTTTTGGCGATGGCCTCTACAAGTCGAACGATGGGGGCAAGACCTGGAACAAGGTGGGCCTGGAAAAGTCCGAGCACATCTCCAAGATCATCGTCCACCCCGAGGATTCCAACACGGTCTGGGTCGCCAGCCAGGGCCCGCTGTGGTCACCCGGCGGTGAGCGCGGCGTCTACAAGACCACCGATGGCGGCAAGACCTGGGAAAATGTTTTGTCCTCCGGCGAGTATACCGGCGCGACTGATCTTCTGATCGACCCGCGCAATCCTGACCGGCTGTACGCTGCAATGTGGCAGCATCATCGCACGGTTGCGGCGTATATTGGCGGCGGGCCGGAAAGCGGGTTGTGGAAGTCGGAAGATGGCGGCGAAACCTGGGGCAAGCTCAAGACCGGCCTTCCCAAGGGCAACATGGGCAAGATCGGCCTCGCCATCTCTCCTATGCAGCCCGACGTCGTCTACGCCGCGATCGAGCTTGACCTGCGCAAGGGCGGCCTGTGGCGATCCGACAATCGCGGCGCGAGCTGGACCAAAATGTCCGACGAAGTCAGCGGCGGGACCGGCCCGCACTACTATCAGGAGCTTTACGCAAGCCCCCATTTCTTTGACCGGATCTACCTTGCCTCCAACACCTCGCGCATTTCCAACGATGGCGGCAAGACCTGGTCGAGCCTTAACAACGAGCTCAAGCACGTTGACGATCACGCCATCGCTTTCCGCCCGGACGATCCCGATTACATCATCTTTGGCTCGGATGGCGGGCTTTACGAAAGCTATGATCACACCAAGACGTGGCGCTTCATCAACAACCTGCCGATCACGCAGTTCTACAAGGTTGCGGTCGATGACGCTGAGCCGTTCTACAACGTCTTTGGCGGCACGCAGGACAACAACTCGCAAGGCGGCCCTTCGCGCACCGACAACCGCCACGGCATTCGCAACGATGATTGGTTCGTGACTTTGGGCGGCGATGGCCACCAGTCGGCAACCGAACCGGGCAACCCCGACATCATCTACGCTCAGTCGCAGCAGGGGAACCTGGCGCGCGTCGACCGGATCACAGGCGAGTTCGTGCGCATTCAGCCCCAGCCTGCGCCGGGTGACGATATCCCGCGCTTTAACTGGGATTCGCCGATCTGGGTCAGCCAGCACGATCCCAAGCGCATCTACTTTGCTTCTCAAAAGCTGTGGCGCTCGGACAATCGCGGCGACACCTGGACAGCCATATCCGGCGATCTGTCGCGCAACGAAAACCGCATGCGTTTGCCTGTTCAGGGTCGCCAGTGGA
>JBCBYM010000201.1:0-4137 GCA_039815865.1 Pseudomonadota bacterium | reverse complement strand
AGCCGAAGCCGAAAACCCGGTGATGCTGTATTCGGTGGGCAAGGACAGCTCGGGCCGCTGGTTCTTGGGATCCCAGCGGTGCGCGGAGGTGCGGAAGCTGAAGACACGCTCCTTGGCGCGCGCCTTTTCCTCATCACGTCGCCCCCCGCCAAAGGCAGCGTCAAAACCATGTTTGGTGAGCGCCTTTTTGAGCGGGTCGGTCAACTGCGCCTGGCTGTAGAGCGCGCTGCCGGTGTCGAAGGGGTTGATGCCCTGCTCTTCGGCGTCTTCGTTCTGAGCGACAATCAGCTCCAGCCCGTATTCCTTCACCGTCTTGTCGCGGTGGTCGAGCAGCGCCTGAAAATCCCACCCGCTTGCGACATGCAGCATGGGGAACGGCGGCGGCGCGGGGTAAAACGCCTTGCGCGCAAGATGGAGCATGACCGAGCTGTCCTTGCCCACCGAATACAGCATCACCGGGTTTTCGGCTTCGGCTACGACTTCGCGGAAAATGTGGATGCTCTCGGCCTCAAGCCGCTCGAGATGGGTCAGATTGCGCATGGGCTCGCAGCTATACGCCGCAGCGCACAATGCAACCGTAGTTTTGCTTTGCAGGGGCCAACTTCAGAGCGCTGAGTGGCGGATTTGCGCCATTTCTAAGCGGTGCGATCCGGCAAGGGCGTGGAGCGGGTAAGGGGAATCGAACCCCTCTACACAGCTTGGAAGGCTGGTGCATTACCACTATGCTATACCCGCCCGCTTGCTTGAGGCCGCGCTATTGCCACCACAGCCCCGGCAGCGTCAATCGGGAATCTGATCTAGCCGACCGCCATGTTGTCAATAAGCCGCGTGCCGCCGATGCGGGCGGCCACCAGAAGCCGCGCGGGCGCGCCGGACAGTTCCATCATCGCCCCTAGCGAATTGGCATCGGCCAGAACCGCGTAGTCAACGCTCGAAAAGCCCGCAGCGATCAGCGCGCCTTCCAGGCTATCGAGGCATCCGGGCACGGCCGCGCCGCCTTCGATGGCTGCGATCGCCGTTCTCATCGCCTTGGGCAATGTCGCGGCCGCCTCGCGGTTCGATGCGGACAGATACCGATTGCGGCTCGACATGGCGAGGCCATCCGCCTCCCGCACGGTTGGCACGCCAATGATCTGGTGGACATGGGGGGCGCTGAGGTCAAGGTCGCGCGCCATAGTGCGGATCACGGCAAGCTGCTGGAAATCCTTCTCTCCAAAGAAGGCCATGTCGGGCTGCACCTGGTTGAACAGCTTGGCAACGACGGTGGCCACCCCGTCGAAATGGCCGGGACGATCCGCCCCGCACAACCCTTCGCTCACTCGCGAAACGCGGATCGAGCTTGCAAAGCCTTGCGGATACATCGCGGCCACGTCGGGCGCCCACAAGAGCGCGCAGCCTTCCGCCTCCAGCATCGCAGCGTCCGCCTCCAGCTGGCGGGGATAAGCATCAAGGTCCTCATTCGGGCCGAACTGCGTGGGGTTTACGAAGATCGATGCGACGACATGATCGCACGCCTCACGCGCGCGGCGAACCAAGGTCAGGTGCCCTTCGTGCAGCGCTCCCATGGTCGGGACCAGCCCGATCGTCTCCCCGCCGCCGCGCAGTTTCGCGATCCTCTGACGCAGCTCTTGGAGCGTGCTTGTGGTTTGCACCGGTCTGACCTCTTTACGATTAACCCAACCCAACCCTAGACAATCCGCACCGCCTCTCACAAGCTGCCGCGCGCCTGCGGCGTTACCGCTCGGGGCAAAAAGGACGCACATCCATGACCCACAGCCAGGCTCACCGCATTGTCTTTGCCAATGAAAAGGGCGGCACCGGCAAGTCGACGACCGCAGTGCATGTCGCTGTTGCGCTCGCCTATCTGGGCGCACGGGTAACCATGTTGGACCTTGATCCGCGCCAGAAGACCAGTTTCCGCTATCTGGAAAACCGGGTGGAGACGATGCGGAAACGCGGCCTCAACCTGCCAACGCCGGCCGCCGAGGTGTTCAAGGGCAAGACAACCGAAAAGCTGCTTAAGGTGATGGCGCGGCTCGAGAAGGACTGCGATTTTCTCATCATCGACAATCCGGGCCGCGATGATCCCTTTGCGCGCACGGCGGTTGAGAACGCGGATACGCTCGTCACGCCTTTGAACGACAGTTTTGTCGACTTTGACCTTATCGGCCAGGTCGATGGAGAGACCTTCAAAGTCAAAAAGCTCTCTTTCTTTGCCGAATTGGTCTGGGAAGCGCGGATGAAGCGCAGCCGCCAAACGCTGGAAGAGCGGCGCCCCGAAATGACCTGGATCGTGGTGCGCAACCGCACGGGCTTTGTCGAAGCGCGCAACCAGTCGCGTCTGGAAAAAGCTCTGAACGACATGGCACAGCGGGTGGGCTTTCGCGCGGTCAAGGGGCTGTCCGAGCGTGTTATCTATCGCGAACTGTTCCCCTCAGGTCTGACCTTGCTCGACAAGGGGCATCTGGGAGAGCTGGGAACCAGCCATCTCGTGGCCCGGCAAGAATTGCGTGCGCTGATTCACGCGCTTGGCCTGACCGACTTCAGCAAGGCCTCTCGGCCCATGGAAATGGCCTGATATGCTGCGCTTTGCGATCATCCTGGCGATCGTTTGCTTGCTCTATCGCTGGGCTATGGGGCAATGGCCCTGGCAAACGCTCAAATTGCCGCCGACCCGTGCGCAGGTTCTGGCGGACGCGCGCAAATTGCTGGAGGTGGAGCCCGACGCCTCACGTCAGACCATAATCGGCGCGCATAAGCGGCGAATTGCGAAGATTCATCCTGATCGCGGTGGCAGCGGCGATGCGGTTCATGAAGCCAACGAAGCGCGCGATTTGCTGCTCGGCGCCTTGCCTCCGAGAACCGATCCCGCTGACGCGAAGGACGATGGGTAAGGGCCCCTGGCGCCATCGCACAATTGACACAAAACCGGTCCACCGCGATCACGCTGAATAACCTTTGGAGGCCGCTGCCAAAGCGGTAAGCGCCGCCTCTCTCCAACCCGATTTTTGGGGGAAACGAACATGAGCCATACCTTCCACCCGACCATCCTGCGCGAGTATGATATTCGCGGAGTAATAAGTAAAACACTGGGCGCGGATGACGCGCGCGCCATTGGCCGCACCTTTGGCACAATGCTGCGCCGTTCGGGCGGTGAGCTTGCCGAGGCGGGATCGAAGACCGTGGCCGTCGGCTATGATGGCCGCGTCAGCTCACCCATGATGGAGCGCGCCCTGGTCGAAGGGCTGAGCGCAGCGGGCTGCAATGTGGTGCGTATCGGTATGGGCGCAACGCCCATGCTCTATTACGCCGAAGCGTCAGCCGAAGAGATAGATGGCGGCATTCAGATAACTGGCAGCCACAATCCCCCCGATTACAACGGCTTCAAAATGGTATTTGAAGGCCGACCCTTCTTCGGGCTCGACATCCAGTCGCTGGGAGAACTGGCCGCCGCCGG
Organism: Pseudomonadota bacterium; assembly: GCA_039815865.1. GTDB lineage: Bacteria > Pseudomonadota > Alphaproteobacteria > Sphingomonadales > Sphingomonadaceae > Erythrobacter. The sequence continues at coordinate 680 of JBCBYM010000201.1, read as the reverse complement.
GGATTGGGCCGACGGGATCGGCGCCGTCGAAACGCGCGACATCCTTGGCGAGTATGTCGAGCGCCTGCTCGAAGGCCTCAGCGGTATCGAAGCCGGCGCGCTGGCTGATCTCAAGGTGGGCTGGGACGCCGGCAACGGCGCGGCTGGGCCCGCCCTCGAAGCGCTTGCGGCCAAGCTCCCGGGGGAACATCATCTGCTTTTTACCGAAGTCGACGGACATTTTCCAAACCACCATCCTGATCCAACTGTCGAAGCCAACTTGGTCGATCTGCGCGCGCTCGTCGCGGAGAAGAAGCTCGACTTTGGAGTGGCTTTTGACGGGGATGGCGACCGGATCGGAGCGATCGACGGCGAGGGCCGGGTGATCTGGGGGGATCAGCTGCTTATGATCTACGCCGAGGACCTGTTAAGAACCCGTCCGAACTCCACGATTATCGCGGATGTTAAGGCCAGCCGCGCGCTGTTTGACCATGTCGCTAAGCTCGGTGGAGAGCCGCTGATGTGGAAGACGGGCCACTCGCTGATTAAGTCCAAAATGAAAGAAACAGGCTCGCCTCTGGCCGGCGAAATGAGCGGGCACGTCTTTTTCGCCGACACCTATTACGGTTTTGACGATGCGCTCTACGCCGGAGTGCGTCTGCTCGCCGCCTCGGCGCGACTCGGGAAATCAGTGACCGAGC
>JBCBYM010000200.1:0-4145 GCA_039815865.1 Pseudomonadota bacterium | reverse complement strand
CACCCCGATCCGGTGCGTGCTGCCGAGATTGTCGCCCGTGTCGGCGGCGATGGGATTACCGCGCACCTGCGCGAAGACCGCCGTCACATCCGCGATGAAGACCTTGCACGTATTCAGGACGCGACCGACCTGCCGCTCAACCTTGAGATGGCGGCGACCAGCGAGATGCTCGACATCGCGCTGCGCCACAAACCGCACGCGGCCTGCATCGTCCCGGAAAAGCGCGAGGAGCGCACGACGGAAGGCGGGCTCGATGCCGCAGGCCTGCACAACACTTTGGTCCCGATCGTCGAGCGGCTTCGCGAGGCCGACATCCGCGTCTCGCTCTTCATTGAGGCCGATGAGCGCCAACTCGACACAGCGCTGCGCCTTGGCGCGCCGGTGGTGGAGTTTCACACAGGCGAATACGCTCACGCAATCCTCGATGGCGACAGCGAAAAGGTGGCCGGCGAACTCAAGCGCATCTCGGACATGGCCGCGCTCGCCGCCAAGAACGGGATTGAACCGCATGCAGGGCACGGCCTCACCTTCGAAAACGTCCAGCCCATAGCCGCCATCCCGCAGATCGCCGAGCTCAATATTGGGCACTACCTGATCGGCGAGGCGGTTTTCATCGGCCTCGAAGGCGCGATCCGGCAGATGCGCGAACTGATGGACGCCGCGCGGTGAGCGCGCCCCACCCACCCTCACCTCCGTCAACCCCGCCAGAGTTGACCAAAGAACAGACCCGCTGGGCGTTCGCCGCCTCCACTCTTTTCCTCACCGCTATCGGTCTTCTTGGCTATTCCTTGGCGAAGGGAACGATCCTTCCGTTTGCGATTGGCTGGGTCGTGTTGCAGATGTTCGGCTATGTCGGCGCGCTGCGCTTTGCCCATGGCGATCTTGCGCATCCCTTGTTCAAAAGCCAGGTGATGCTGCACGGCATCGCGTTTACGCTGCTGATCGGGCTGGTGTTTCGTGGGGGGTGAGGGTCCGGAATTCGGCCCACTCCGTCGGCGATGGGAGAAACGTAAAGCGTGGCAATTGCCGCTTGTTCACCTCATTCTGCTTATACCGTTTCCTGTCTTCCTGATCGTAATAACTTGGTCGAATATCAACAACACCGATCCAACAAGCGATCTTTCGAAGTCGGACCACCTATGGATGGCAGTAGTCATGGTCGCTGGCACCATCGGCGTGTATGCTTTTCTGCGTATGATGTGGCTAGTGATGGATGCAGTCGCCGACATGATTGACGCGATAGGACGAAAAAAATGATCATCGGCCTGGGATCGGACCTGTGCAATATTGAGCGGATCGCGAACTCGCTTGAGCGGTTTGGTGAGCGCTTTGAAAACCGCGTCTTCACCGAAACCGAACGCGCCAAGGCGCAGCGACGCCCCTTCACCATCGCAGGCACCTACGCCAAGCGCTTTGCCGCCAAGGAGGCGTTCAGCAAGGCGGTCGGCACCGGGTTTAAGCGCGGCGTATTCATGAAAGACATAGGGGTTGTGAACGCGCCTTCGGGCGCTCCCACGCTTGCGCTTACAGGCGGGGCGGCTAAGCGGCTTGAAGAAATGATCCCCGCCGGGCATGAGGCGCGCATTCATCTGACCCTAACCGACGATCATCCATGGGCGCAGGCCTTCGTCATCATCGAAGCCCACCCCAAGGTGTGATGAACCCGAAAAGAAGACTTTGAGCCAGACCGAAACCTCCGCATCCGCCAAGGATACTGACACGCCCACCTCGCCCGATGCGGCAGAGGATAGCGGCTTAGCCGCCCTCAAGAACGAGGCCGGTGGCAAGGGCGAGGACGGGGAGAAGGTCGATTGGCTCGCCGAGATTCGCGGGCTTGCCCTGATGCTTCTGGCAGTTCTTGCCTTCCACAGCCTGGTGGCCAAGCCGTTCTACATCCCCTCCACCTCGATGATGCCCACGCTTCATGTTGGCGATCGTCTGGTGGTGAGCAAGTATCCCTATGGCTGGTCCTGGGCCTCGGCGAGCTTCCACATGCTCCCGCGCGGCGAATGGCGCGTATGGGGCGCGACGCCGGAGTATGGCGACATCGTGATCCCGGTCCACCCGACCCGCAACGAGGACTACATCAAGCGCGTTGTGGCGCTGCCGGGCGATGAAATCGAAGTGCGCGGCGGGCGCATCATCCTCAACGGAGAGATGATCAAGCGAGAGGTCGTGCCATCGGTGCGGATCCCGTTTGAACCCGAACTGCTGTGCGACGGATCGCCGTGCCTTTCGAGCTTTGGCCGTTTTCGGCAGCGTGAGGCGTCGGGCGAAGAGTATTACGAACCGCCAACCTATCGCGAAACTCTGCCCAACGGTGCGTCCTATCTCGTGATCGACCACCGCGACCAGCGGCTCGACAATTATGGGCCCTACCTCGTCCCGGAGAACCACGTCTTTGCCATGGGCGACAATCGCGATGAGAGCGCTGACAGCCGCGCCCGGGCGGAAGAACGCGGGTTGGGCGGCGCGATCCCGCTGCAAAATGTCGGCGGCCGGGCCGAGTTCATCACGTTCAGTCTCGATGGATCGACCACGTGGAACCCGGTAAGCTGGTACACCAGCCTTCGCGGAGACCGCGCCTGGACCACTTTGCGCCCCGCCCGCTCGGAAAGTCCTGACACGGCGGCCGAGTAACAGGGGCGAGCCTCGCTTAACCGGAACATCCAATCACGCCATGGCCAAGAAATTTCTCTACTTTGTCGCGATCGCAATCGTCCTCTTTCTGGTGGGCCGGATCGGGTATGAAGTCTTTCAGGATGAGCTTGCCGCTATCGCGCTGGTCCCCAGCTCCGAATTCACACCGACCGAGCCGATGGAAGCGAACGCCTATGAGAATCCCTCGCTGTGGTACTCGCGCCCCGGCATCGGCGTCAGCGATCCGGCACGCTGGCAGCCCGCTTACGCGAATGAAGCTTCACGCCTGCCCCGACCGGCCGATCAGCGTCCGCCCAGCCACGCGGTCTTCTTCATCCATCCCACCAGCTATCTGAGCCGGGACAATTGGAACGCGCCCATCGGAGACAGCGAGGCTGAACGTATTGCCGGCATTTACATCCGTGGCATGGCCAGCCCGTTCAACGCAGCGAGCGAAATCTGGGCTCCACGCTATCGCCAGGCCACCATGGGTGCCTTTCTGACCGACAAGCCCGAAGCCCAAGCCGCGATCGACGCCGCCTATGACGATGTGCTGACCGCTTATCGCTACTTCGTCGAATCGCTGGATGATGAAACGCCGATTGTCCTGGCAGGTCACAGTCAGGGCTCGCTTCACTTGCTTCGGCTGCTCAAGGACGAAGTGATGCCCAGCGCTGTGGCGGACCGTCTCGTTGCTGCCTACGCGATCGGTTGGCCGGTCTCGGTTGATCACGATCTGCCCGCCATGGGCATCCCGGCTTGCGCGACGCCGGCCCAAACCGGGTGCCTGATTTCCTGGTCGAGTTTTGCTGAACCGGCGGATCCTTCATCCGTCATTGAAGCTTATTCAAGCACTCAGGGATACGATGGAGAGTTGCGCGGCGATAGCCAAATCCTGTGCTCAAACCCCTTGACCGGGACCTTTGGCGGTGAAGCGCCGGCCAGCGCTAATCTGGGAACGCTCGTGCCTGACCAAACCATGTCGAAAGGCGAGCTTGTCCCGGCCGCCGTGCCTGCGCGCTGCGATGAACGAGGTATCCTGCTGATCGGCGATCCACCCCAGCTGGGCTCTTATGTCCTTCCGGGCAACAATTACCATATCTACGACATCCCGCTGTTCTGGGCGAACACGCAAGCCGACGTGGCCCTGAGGGTTGAGGCCAAAGTGGGCGTGAGCGAACCCAAGGCCGATGCGGCGACGGCCGAAGCGGACGCCGCGTCCTGATCACCGACAACGCCCTCGATTTTGGCGAAGCGCTTCCTGAAGGTGGCGCGCTGCTCGGCCTTGACCTTGGAACCAAGACTATCGGGACAGCTCTGTGCGATGCAGGCTGGCGCTTTGCCAGCGCAGCCAAGACGCTGGGCCGAGGCAAGTGGGCCCGCGATAGCGAGCGCCTGGCGGCGCTGATTGCCGAACGGGACGTCGCTGGAATTGTTCTTGGCCTGCCGCGCAATATGGACGGAAGCGAAGGCCCCCGCGCGCAGGCCAGCCGCGCCTTTGCCCG
>JBCBYM010000001.1:0-77251 GCA_039815865.1 Pseudomonadota bacterium | reverse complement strand
CGAGCGTCTGGAAAGGCGCTGGATCACCAACCCGGCGATCAAAGCGCACAGCGCGCCGATAAGAGCGGCCACCGCGGCGTAGACATAGGCGGCGCCCGATCCCAGCGCGCCAAGGCCAGCAAACATACTGATCCGCGCAACCGTGACACTGGAGAGCATCAGCACGCTCAGCCCCGCCGTGACCGCGCCCCAGACGCCCAGAGCCGGCAGGAAGATCGAGTGGGCTGCGATCGCGGGCGGGAAAACCAAGGCCACAAACCTGGTGAGCGAGGGCCGGCGAGCGCGACGCTTGCGCGATTTCGCGGCGCGTTGCTCTTCCTCAAGCGCGGCTTGCGCCCGCGCGTTTTGCCGCAGTTTTTCAATAACCATGGCGCCCCAAAAACTCCTGTCCGCGTGCCCGTGGACCGCTGAAAACGCGCCGGATTGAAACCGTCAGGCGCGAAAGCCGTGTGTGTTCGCGCCTTTGGATGGAACGGGATCGGGCGCGCTTGCACCGTCACTCCATTCCCTATCCGAGCGCTTAAGATTGGCTAACAGGTGTTGGTAAACGGAATGATAACGCTCGACATTGCGCGACCAGTCATGACGCTCGCGCACATGAGCCACGCCCGCCTCGCGCATCTTCTCCCACCCCTCGCGTGCGTCAAGAAGGTCCGCGAGCGCCAGCGCGCAGGCTGCGGGATCATCGGGGGCGAACAGCGCGCCGGTGACGCCGTCTTCAATCAGCTCGCGGTGGCCGCCGACATTGGAGGCTGCGACAAGACGGCGCTGCGCCATGGCCTCGAGCGGTTTTAAGGGCGTCACAACATCGGTAAGGCGCGAGGCCTTGCGCGGATAGGCGAGGATATCGATCAGCGAATAATAGCGCTCCACCTCAGCGTGCGGCACCCGGCCGGTGAAGAGAACGGCGTCGGGCTCTGGCAGAGCGGCGGCGGCGGCGCGCCACTTGGCGTCGCGCTCGCCCGCGCCCACCAGCAACAGGCGCGCGGTGGGATAACGCTGGCGCAGCATGGGCATGGCCGCGATCAGATCATCAACGCCTTCGTAATCGTAAAAGCTGCCAATATAGCCGATGACGGGGGCGTCAGGATCAAGGCCCCCTTCCAAGCCAAGCTGCGCGCCCAGAGCCCCATCGCGCGGTGGCGGATCGCCGAACAGCGACAGGTCCACCCCGTTGGGCATCACCTTGATCCTATCAGGCGCGAGCCCGCGCGTGATGAGATCGCCGCGCAGCCCTTCGCAAATGGTGAAAAGCGCATCGGCGCGGGCGGCGACCTGCGTTTCCAGAGCGCGGGTGAGACGGTATTTGGCAGAACCCTGCGTGCCCGTCTTGTTGCCGACCGCTGCGTCTTCCCAGAACGCGCGGATCTCATAAACAAACGGTACGCCCAAGGCGCGCGCGGCCAGCAAGGCCCCGCCACCGCACAAAGCGGGCGAATGCGCGTGGATGATGTCGGGGCGCCAGTCCTTGGCCAGCGCGCGGATCGAGGCGGCCAGCGCGCTCATCTCGCGCCATTCGCGTAACGGCGTCGGCCCGCGCGGTTCGCCCGCAGTGCGGTGGAAGGTAAGGCCGTCCACCTCCTCAGACGCGCCGGGGGCGGATTTGTCGGCAATCTCGGTCTCGTGGCGCAGGCCGGTTAGGCCGCGCACCTCCAGCCCCAGCGCTTCTTGCGCCTTGAGGATCGCGCGCGTGCGGAACGTGTACCCGCTGTGGAGCGGCAGCGAATGGTCAAGGACGTGCAGAACGCGGGTCATGGTGCATGGGCGATAGCGCGCTTGTGCTTAACGGCGCGTCAACTGGGGGGCTTTATGGTGCCACGCGTCGTGCAAGACACGCCTTGCACGACGTGACGCGACCATGATCGATTATATCGCCCTATCCATTGGCCATTTTCTGCTCGCCATAGCCTTGTTGCGCCTCGTGATGCGCGACGGGCTGGACGTCGACCCGCTGCTGGCGCGTTTCAAAGCGAGCGAGGGCGAGCGGCGCAAGGCGACAAAGGCGGAGGGCCGGGCGGCGCGGCGGCGCGCCCAGTCCCAGTCTCAGACCCAGTCCCAGTCCCCGGCCAAGGCCCAGGCCTCTTCGCAGGCCCCCATTGAGGCGACGGAGGGGGCAGCGGTTGAGGCAGCGGAAGGGGCGGCCGGCCCCATGCCTGAGGAACGTCTCCCATGATGGGGCTGATCTTCCTCGCCTTTATTGGCTTTGCGCTCTTGCTCGGCGTGCGGCGTCCGTTCCTTTGGGTGCTGCTCTATGTCTATATCGATATCCTTGCGCCCCAGCGCATTGGCTTTGGCCTCATCGAGAGTCTGCAAATCTCGATGATCGCCTTCCTCGCCGCGTTCGGAGGGTACATTGTGCTCGATAAGAAAGAGCACATCAGCTTTTCCTGGAGGCAAGGCCTGCTGCTGGCGCTGCTTGGCTATTGCTTCTGGACCACCGGCAACGCCGATTTCCCCGCCAGCGCTGAGACCAAGTGGGAATGGGTGTGGAAGGCGCTGCTGTTTGCGATCTTCCTCCCCTTCACGCTGACGACGCGCGCGCGGCTTGAAGCTTTGGCGCTGACGCTGGTGCTCACCATCGGGATGATCGTGATCTCGACTGGTATGAAGGTGACGCTTGGCGGCGGGGGTTATGGCAATCTGGTTTTCTTCGTCGATGACAACAGCGGCATTTACGAAAGCTCGACGCTGGCGACAGTCGCAATCGCGCTGACCCCGCTGATCTGGTGGTTCACGCGCTTTGGCACGATCTACAAGCCGCATTGGACGGTCAGCCTGTTCGCCGTGGCGCTGATCTTTGCCTGTCTGTTGATCCCCATCGGCACCGAAGCGCGCACCGGCCTGTTGTGCATCGCTGCGCTGGGCGTTCTGATGCTGCGCTACACGTCGAAGCGGCTGGCCTTCATCGTTGGCGCGGCTTCGCTGGGCCTCGCCGCGCTCCCGTTCCTGCCGCAGAGCTATTACGACCGCATGGCCACCATCGCCGAGCCGGGCGGCGATGAGAGCGCCTCAACCCGCGTCGCGGTGTGGAAATGGACGCTCGACTATGTCTCGCAAAACCCGTTTGGCGGGGGCTTTGACAGCTATAAGGGCAACAGCTTCACCTACGAAATGCCCGTCACGGAAGAGAGCGGGAACACGACCACGATCGAGCGGCGCAAGGTCACCGACAAGGCGCGCGCGTTCCACTCCTCGGTGTTCGAAGTGCTGGGCGAGCAGGGCTGGCCGGGGCTGATTATCTGGCTCTCGCTGCATGGCCTGGGTCTTTTGCAGATGGAACGGATCGGCGCGCGCTGGCGCAAACGGGAAAAGGCCGGCGATCTGGCCGAAGACGAAGCTTGGATCGCGCCCATGGCCACCGCTTTGCAGCTGGCGAGCCTGATCTACCTGGTCGGAGCGCTGTTTCAGGGGATCGCCTATCAGCCGGTCATGCTGATGATCATCGGCCTTCAGATCGGGCTGAATTCCTATTGCCAACGCATTGATTCGGCGCGCGCGCGTCAAGCGCTGGACGAACGGCGTGAAAACCGCCCCAATGGCGGCCGAGGCGGCGCCAAGGCGCGCTCAGGCAAGGCCGCGAGCCCCTCCTCCCCTGACCCTTCCTCTCCCGATGCCGTAACGGCATAGCGCGCGATTGCCCGGCGCTGGGCCGGCTCCCCCCTCTCAAGGCGTTGCCTTGGCCCCTATGATGCGCCATGAAGCGCGCGGAATTTTGGTGCGCGCGGTGCAACACAGCGCTGGCGCAGGCAATGAGAGGAGAACCCAATGACCCCGCAGGATCTGGCCGCGAAAGTCGGCGAAAACCTTGGCACCAGCGAGTGGATCGAGATGACCCAGGAAAAGGTCAACATGTTCGCGGACGCGACCGGTGACCATCAGTTCATCCACATCGATGAAGAAGCCGCCAAGATGACCCCGTTCGGCGGGACGATTGCCCACGGCTTCATGACGCTTTCGATGATTCCCTATCTGGGCGCGAACAGCGACATGCCGCGGATCGATGGCGTGAAGATGGGCGTCAATTATGGCGGCAACAAAACCCGCTTCATCGCGCCGGTTCGCGTGGGCAAGCGCATTCGCGGCCACTGGAAGCTGGTTGAAATGATCGAGAAGCGCCCCGGCCAATGGCAGCAGACCGCCGAGATCACGATGGAGATCGAAGGCGAGGACAAGCCCGCTCTGATCTGTGAGTGGATCACCCAGTACTTCGTCTAAACGACGGCGCCGCACACGCGCGGCTCTGATCAACGAGAAACCCGATAAACGGGCCTCAGGCCCCCCCTTGAAAGGACACCCCCATGTCACGTGAAGCCGTTATCGTCTCCACCGCCCGCACTCCGATTGGCAAGGCCTATCGCGGCGGGTTCAACGCCACTATGGGCGCCACGCTTGGCGCGGCCTCGTTCGCCCCGGCGGTTGAGCGCGCCGGGATCGACCCCGCTGAAATCGACGACGTCGTCTGGGGCTGCGCGCTTCAGCAAGGCGCGCAGGGCGCCAATATCGGCCGACAGGTCGCGCTGCGCGGCGGCGCTCCGGTGACGGTGTCGGGCCAGTCGATTGACCGTCAGTGCTCGTCCGGCATGATGGCAATCGCCACGGCTGCCAAGCAGATCATGGTCGACAATATGGACATCGTCGTGGGCGGTGGTCAGGAATCGATCAGCCTCGTGCAGACCGCAGAAATGCGCGTCCAGCCCGATCCCTCGCTGATGGCGATGCACAAGGCCGTCTACATGTCGATGCTCGACACCGCTGAGACCGTGGCCGTGCGCTATAATGTCAGCCGCGAAGCGCAGGACGAATACGCCCTGTCCTCGCAGCAGCGCACCGCCGCCGCGCAGCAAGCCGGCGCGTTCGATGATGAGATCGTGCCCGTCACCACCACCATGATGGTGAAGGACAAGGAAACCGGCGAGGTTTCGAGCAAGGAAGTCACCATCGAGAAGGATGAGGGCAACCGTCCGCAAACCACGCTCGAAGGGCTCGCCAGCCTCAACCCGGTCATGGGCCCGGACAAGTTCATCACCGCGGGCAACGCCTCGCAGCTTTCGGACGGGTCCTCGGCTTCGGTCGTGATGGAAGCCAAGCTGGCTGAGCAGAAGGGCCTTGAGCCGCTGGGCCGCTATGTCGGCATGGCAGTGGCGGGCACCGAGCCTGATGAGATGGGCATCGGCCCCGTCTTCGCGATCCCCAAGCTGCTTGAGCGCAATGGCCTGACGATGGACGATATCGGCCTGTGGGAGCTGAACGAAGCCTTTGCCGTGCAGGTGCTTTACTGCCGTGATCGCCTCGGCATCCCCAACGAACTGCTCAACGTCAATGGCGGCTCAATCTCGATCGGTCACCCTTACGGCATGACCGGTGCGCGCTGCGTTGGCCACTCGCTGATCGAAGGCAAGCGCCGCGGCGCCAAGTACGTCGTCACCACGATGTGCGTCGGCGGCGGCATGGGAGCCGCGGGTCTGTTCGAGGTCTACTAAGCCTCGCCTGGAGCGATTAATGTGAAGGGTGTGGGAACGCTGGGCGTTTCCGCACCCTTATTTATTGGGGCACAGCAGTCTTAAGACCATCACAAAGGACAGCCGCGTTGACGGACGAGACACCAAACCTGATCAAGCCGCATTTCCAGCCAACCGACGCCGAGCGTTTGCAGGCCCCCTTGGCGATCACTCATGCGCCGCGTATTCTGCTCCTGTACGGCTCGCTCAGAGAGCGATCATTCAGCCGCCTGATGACCGAGGAAGCCGCGCGTGTTCTGCATTGCCTGGGCGCCGAAACGCGCACGTTCTCCCCATCGGGCCTGCCTCTGCCGGACGATCAGGGGGCTGATGGTGACCACCCCAAGGTCCATGAATTGCGCGACCTTGTGACTTGGTCAGAGGGTATGGTGTGGTGCTCGCCCGAGCGTCATGGCGCAATGACAGGCATCATGAAAAGCCAGATTGACTGGATACCCCTTTCGCTTGGCGGTGTGCGTCCGACACAAGGCAAGACGCTTGCTGTCATGCAGGTCAGTGGCGGCTCGCAAAGCTTCAACACGGTAAATCAATTGCGGGTTCTCGGGCGCTGGATGCGCTTGTTGACGATCCCCAATCAGGCATCGACGCCCAAGGCGTTCCTCGAATTTGACGAAGACGGCCGCATGAAACCCTCGCCGTTCTACGACCGGATGGTTGATGTGATGGAAGAGCTGATGAAGTTCACTGTGCTGACCCGCGGCCGCAATGACTATCTGCTCGACCGCTATAGTGAGCGTAAGGAAAGCGCGGCTGAGCTGTCGGCACGGGTCAACCAGAAGTCGATCTGAACCGAGCCGGTGCTGGCCTGATCCCGCTGGAGCTGTGGCCGAATTCATGATCCTAAGAGCCGCTTCGCCTCTCCCGTGATCTGCGCGATCACCTCACCCGCGCTGGGCGCGTTGCCAATCAGTCCCACGCCTTCGCCCACAGTGACATGCGCGCGGCTGTAGTCCTGTGCGGCGACGCCTTCCTTGTAATCGGCGATAGCAGCACTTGGATCGGCGCGCAGCTCTTCCAGGCGGTCTTCCCATTGGCGGTGGATGGCGTTGCGAAGCGAACGAAAGTTGAATTCAGACGGCCAGTTCTTCTCGCGCAGGATATCGAACACGGCTGAGCGCGCGGTGTCATCGCCGCTCGCTTCGATTGCGGCTGCTACCGCCCCGTCAGCCGCCAGGGATTCGCGCGTCGCCCATAGCCTTGAACCGATCAGAGCGCCATCCGCGCCCAAATTGATCGCGGCCGCCAGCCCGCGCCCATCGGCAATCCCTCCGGCTGCGAGCAGATCGACATGCGGCGCCCTCTCGGCCAGCCAGTCGGCGATCTCGGGGACAAAGGTGAAGGTCGAGCGGCCCTCAAACGCGTTCATGCCGTGCCCGCCCGCTTCGGCCCCTTGGGCAACGATCACGCTCGCGCCCGCATCAATCGCTGGCGGCAGCTGCGCCATGGTCTGGATCTGGTAGATCAGGGGCACACCCCGGCTGACGACGTCGCGCGCGATGGCTCCCGGATCGCCAAAGGACAGCATGATCGCCGCCGGAGCTCCCTCGCGCTCCAGCGCATAGTCGAGCGCGGCGCGGTCTTCTTGCACCTTCCAGGTGATGAAACCGCATCCCAACCGCGCGGCGGCGGTCGGATCGGTCGAGAGCGCTTGGCCCGCAACACCGTATTGCTCCTGCACCCAGCCCAGATCGCCATAGCCGCCGCCGATCAGCCCCAGCGCGCCCGCTTTGGCTGAGGCCGCCGCCAGCTCTCCACCGGAGGCCAGCGCCATGGGCGCGAGCGCGATCGGCGTCGTCAGGCCAAAGCGCTTCATGAACCGGTTGTCGGCAAAGGGGCCGGTGGAGGCAGTCTCGTTCATAAGCGTGAGGCCTATCTGCGAACCGAGCTCGTTTCAAACCCAATTCGCGCCGCGATGGGATGCTTGTGGCCGGGGGAGCTTGCCTTCATAAGAGCGGCTAATCGGAGCAATTAAATCCTCGGGAGGGATTGCATGTACACACTCTATGGCGCGCTTGGCTCACCCTATTCGATGAAGCTTCGCGCGATTATGCGCTACCGCCGGATCACGCATATCTGGACGCATGGGGCGATTTCGCAGCAAACCGCTTCCCAGCTCAGAGCGCCCGTGATCCCGGTGCTGCAATTTCCCGACGGCACTATCGCCAATGACACCACCCCGCTGATCTACACGCTTGAAGAACGCCACCCCGAGCGCTCCATCGTGCCCGATGATCCCGGCATGGCGTTCCTTGCGCATCTGATCGAGGACTACGCCGATGAATGGGTGACCAAGGCGATGTTCGGCTATCGCTGGCTTGAAGAGGTCGATCAGAAGCAGATGAGCCGCTGGCTCGCGGTGGACGCGATGAAGGGCGGCACGCTGGCGAAGATCATGGAGTTTTCCGACTATTTCACGGAACGCCAGGTCGGGCGCATGGCGCTGGTGGGCTGCACGCGCGAGAATTTCCCGCTGATCGAGGCTTCGACAAGGCGCTTGCTCCAAGCGCTCGAAGACCATGTGGTGAACGAGCAATGGTTGCTCGGTTCACAGCCCTCCATGGCGGAGTTCAGCCTGTATGGTCAGCTTTCCCAGCTCGGCACCGATCCGACCGCGCAGGAGATGATGCGCGCTGACTATCCCTTTGCCTTCCGCTGGTTGGCGCATGTCGATGACGCGTCCGGGATCGAAGGCGAATGGGACGCGCCCGATGCGGATCTGAAGCCGGTGACCAAGACGATCCTTGCTGAAGTGGGCCGCTGCTACGTCCCCTTCCTCCTCGCCAATGCAGCGGCGGCTGAAGCGGGTGAGGAGACGTTCCGCATGGAAGTGGACGGCATGCCGTACGAACAGGGTGTCTTCAAATACCAGCTCAAGTGCCTCGCCGATCTGCGCACCCGCTATGCGGGGCTGTCGGCGGAGGCGAAGGCCAGCGTTGATCCCGAGCTGGCCGAGGCTGGGTGCCTGGAATTCTTGAGCTAGCGCGCCAAGCCGGCCCCGTCAGGGCCGCCGCTAGCTGTGCTTGGCGATGAACGCCTCAACAACAGGGGCCACTTTAGTGCGCCATTTGCTGCCGTTGAAGATGCCGTAATGCCCGGCGCCTTCGGCCATGTAATACCGCTTTTTCGTCTCGGGCAGGCCGGTGGCGAGTGTGAGCGCGGCTTTCGTCTGGCCCAGGCCTGAAATGTCGTCGCGCTCCCCTTCGATGGCGAGCAGGGCGGTGTGCTCAATCCCGGTCAGATCGACGACTTCGCCCTTGTGCTTGAAAGTGCCATTGGGGATTGAGTGTTTCTGGAACACCTCCTCCACGGTCTGGAGGTAGAATTCCGCCGTCATGTCGCACACCGAGCGGTATTCGTCGTAGAAATCCTTGGTCGCCTGCGCGCTCGCCTCATCGCCAGCGGTGAGGTGTTTGAACATCTCGTAATGGCTCATCATGTGGTTCTGCAGGTTCATGCTCATGAAGGCCGACAATTGCATGAAGCCGGGATAGACCTGGCGGCCCGCGCCGCGATAATTCATCGGCACCTTGGCAATGACGCTTCGGCGGAACCACTCGATCGGGCGCTTCATGGCGTGATCGTTGACGCTGGTCGGGCATTCGCGCGTGTCGATCGGCCCGCCCATCATGGTGAGTGTTTCCGGGCTAGCGGGCGACTTGTGCTGGTTAAGCAGCGCGGTTGCCGCGAAGGCGGGGACTGAGGGCTGGCACACCGCCATCATATGCGGGCGCTTGCCCCCCTTGTTGGCGGCTTCGGCGTGAATCTGCTCAAGAAAGGCGATGAGATAGTCGATGTAGTCATCGAGATCGAAGCTGCCTTCGTGCACCGGCACCATTTTCGCATCGGCCCAGTCGGTGATGTAGACGATGCAGCTTTGCAGCATCCGCTCCACCGTGCCGCGCAGCAGCGTCGCGTAGTGCCCGCTCATCGGCGCAACGATCAGCAGACGCGGCGAGGTTTCGGGAAGGCCGGTGTGGCGAAAGCGCTTGAGGTCGCCAAACGGCTTGGTGGCGACGGTCGCTTCCTCGACCATGTGGACCTTGCCGTCCACTTCAACCTCGGTGATGCCGAAGGCGGGCTTGCCATAGGCGGCGGTGGCGTGCGCGAGCACGTCAAGCGCGTTGGCGGCCACCGGCCCGAAGCCCATGGAACCCATCGGGTTGGCGGGATTGCTCAAAAACTCGGAACTGAGCGAGGCGACCGCGCTCACGCTGTTCATCCAGCTGCGCTGCAATTCATAGGCTTGGTAGAGCATGGGCTGCGTTCCCTTTGTCCAAAGCCCCGCCAATAAGCGAGGCCCGTGTTGCCGCGCGCGCCGCTTCTCAAGGGACGGCTTAGCGCAGATGCGAGGCGCAGATCCCGGGGGCGCCAGCGCAGTTTACACAAGGCCCGTTACCAAGCCGTTTGTGAGGGGCTAGATGGCCGCTCGGACGCGATTGTGCAATGCACAATTTCGGTCGTAATCCGGGGTGTCATGAAAATTATGCGCTTTTTGCACGTGAAATTGGCGCGGAACCGGCCTAGATCAGAGGCTGTATGACAGGCGACGTTGCCCAATTTTCCGCTCAGGATCCGGCGTTGGAGCCCGCTGACACAGCGGGCCCGGCTGGTGACGCGCCCGATAGCGGCGAGACCGGTATCACCGAAAACGCTGAGCAAGAGGCGGGCGAAGCCGCGCGTCCGCGCACGCTCGCGCCGCTCAGAATGATCTACAGCGAGGCGGGCAAATATCCGCGCGAGGTGATCTTCGCCTTCCTCTCGCTCACGGTGACGGCGGCGGGCACGCTGGCGCTGGCCCCGGCCGCGCAGCTGATCGTGGATCGCGGCTTTGGCGGCGCGGCCGAAGGCGCGGGCGATATCGCGCGCTGGTTCCGCTATCTCTTCCTGCTTGTCATCGTGATCGCGCTGGGCACCGCGGCGCGGTTTTACTTCGTGAGCTGGATCGGGGAGCGCGTGGTCGCCGATATCCGCACCAAGGTGCACCGCAATCTGATGCGCCTTTCGCCCGGTTTCTACGAAGAGAACAGCCCCAAGGAAATCGCCAGCCGGATGACAGCGGACACCGCGATCATCGAAACGGTTGTGGCGACGACCGTCTCGATCGCCCTGCGCAACACCTTCCTGGCTGTGGGCGGGACGATCTACCTGTTCTGGTTGCTGCCCGAGCTGACCGTGTGGCTGATCGTTGGCATTCCCGGCGTGCTGTTGCCGATTGCGATCTTTGGGCGGCGCATCCGCGTCATCTCGCGCGATAGCCAGGATCGCATCGCCGATGTGGGCGCGATGGTGTCCGAAGTGCTGGGCGCGATGAAGATCGTGCAAAGCTTCAACCAGCAAGGGCGCGAGGCGACGCGCTTTGCGCAAGCGGTGGACGCCACCTTCCAAACCGCGCGGCGACGGATCATCCTGCGCGCGGTGATGACCTCGCTTTTGATCATGGCGATCTTTGGCGCGATTGTGCTGTTGCTGTGGCGCGGGGCTGAGGGTGTGGCGGCCGGAGAGATAACCGGTGGCACGATCCTCGCCTTCATCTTTGGCGCGGCGCTGGTCGCGGGCGCGTTCCAGGCCCTGTCCGAGGTTTATGGAGAGCTGTTGCGCGGCGCGGGCGCGGCCAGCCGGCTGGCGGAACTTCTCGCGGCTGAGCCTGAAATTGACACGCCCGCGCGCCCCGAAAGCCTGCCCGTGCCCGCGCGCGGCAGCCTGTCGTTCCGCAACGTCACCTTCCGTTATCCCGCCCGGCCCGAGACCGAGGCTCTGTCCGATTTCAGCCTTGAGATCGAGCCGGGAGAGACCGTTGCCATTGTCGGCCCATCGGGCGCGGGCAAGTCGACGATCTTCCAGCTGGTTGAGCGTTTCTACGATCCGCAAGGCGGCACGATCCGGCTGGACGGCGTCCCGCTGACCAAGGCGGACCCCGCCGACATCCGCGATCGCCTTGCGCTGGTGCCTCAGGATGGTGTGCTGTTCAGCGCCAACGCGCGCGACAATCTGCGTTATGGCAAGTGGGATGCGAGCGAGGCTGAGATCTGGGCCGCCGCGCGCGCCGCCAACGCCGAGGAGTTTCTGATCGATCTGCCCCAGGGCCTCGACACGCATCTGGGCGAGGGGGGCACGCAGCTTTCCGGCGGCCAGCAACAGCGCGTCGCTATCGCCCGCGCGCTGCTGCGCGATGCGCCGATCCTGTTGCTCGACGAAGCGACCAGCGCGCTTGATGCCGAAAGCGAGCAATCGGTGCAGCAGGCGCTGGAAGGTCTCATGCGCAATCGCACCACGCTGGTGATCGCGCACCGGCTGGCGACCGTGCGCGCGGCGGATCGGATCATCGTTCTGGACGGTGGCCGGATCGTGGAGCAAGGCCGCCACGCGGATCTTGCCAAGGCGGGCGGCCTCTACGCGCGCCTTGCCTCGCTGCAATTTGCAGCAAACGAAGCGGCGTAACCGCCTCCTTTACGCGCGCTAAATTCGGCGAACGGCTGATGGGGCGGGACCAATGACGCCTGTTATGCAATGGTCACGCTAGAACACTGATTCACCAAAAGACGTAAAGACAGGGACTGCTGACTATGATCCGAACCCGCCTCACCCTCAGCGCTGCGCTGATGGCCTCTGCCGCAGCGCTTGTCCTGACCGCGCCGAGCGCCGCCGAGCCGCACGACCATGACAGCGCAGACCTGGGCGAAGAGGCCGCGGCCCAGAACATCGAAACCCTGCTGGAAGCCGAAAGCGAAGGGGCAGGCGAGGACAGCAACTCCACCCCGACGATGAGCTTTGGCGAATGGGGCGTGGAGCCGATGCTCTTGTCCAAGGCAATCGCTCCGGGCGATGACTTTTTCGGCTACGTCAACCAGGAATGGCTGGATGCGAACCCGCTCCCGTCCGAGTTCGGCCGCTTTGGCGCCTTTACGTTGCTGGGGGAAAAGTCGACCAGCGATGTCAAAGCGCTGATGGATGAGCTTGTCGAGAAAGACCCGGCAACGCTGAATTCGGACGAGGCGCGCCTTGTCGCGGTCCACAACGCGTTTCTCGACACCGACGCGATTGACGCAGCCGGCTTGGCGCCTGCCCAACCCTATATCAACGCCATGGCTGGCGCGACGTCGATGGAAGAGCTCGCCATGCTCTGGGCTGAGCCGGGCTATCCCAGTCCGCTGGGCGGCTCTGTCAGCGTCGATGCCAAGCAGCCTGATCGCTATGTCTCCTATGTCGGCTTCGGCGGGCTTGGCCTGCCCGACCGGGACTACTACCTCGATGACAGCGAAAAGGGCCAAGCGATCCAGGCCGCCTATCGCGACTACCTCACATTCCTGTTCACCGAGGCGGGCTATGAAGACCCCGCTGGCGCCACCGCTGCTGTCTATGCGCTGGAAGAGACCATCGCGCGCGAGGTAAGCTGGGCGCGCAGCGTGCGTCGCAACCGCGACCTTACCTATAACGCGCTCTCAGCCGACGATATTGATGCGATGGCGGGCGATTTTCCGGCGGGTGACATGCTGGCCAAGATCGGGCTTGATGCCTCGCCCATCTATGTCGTCAGCCTGATGCCGCCGAGTGACGAAGAGATCGAAGCGCTGGGCCTTTCCGAGGACACGCTGGCGCAGATCGGCACCGGGCTTCCCGGCATGATGGAGCTGCTGAACGACGTGCCGCTCGCGACTTGGCAGGCCTGGTCAATCAAGTCGTTCCTCTCCAGCAACGCCTCGGTCCTGCCGACGCGCTTTGATGAAGCGCGCTTTGCGTTTTACGGCCAGACCCTGCGCGGCACGCCCGAGCAGCGCCCGCGCTGGAAACGCGCGATCAGCGCGACGCAGGGCGCGCTGGGCGAATTGCTCGGCAAGTCTTATGTCGAGCGCTACTTCCCGCCCGAAAACAAGGCGGCGATGGACGAGCTGGTGGCCAATCTGCGCCTCGCGGTCGCGGATAGCATCGCCGAGATTGACTGGATGGGCGGGGAAACCAAGAAACAGGCTCTCGAAAAGCTTTCGACCTTTGATCCCAAGATCGGATACCGTCCGAACCTTGAGACCTATGAGGGCCTCGAAGTGAGCGATAACCCGCTGGAAAACTCGATTGCGGCGGACGCTTGGAGCCTGGCGGATAGTGTCGCCAAGCTGGGCCAACCGATCGACCGGACCGAGTGGTTCATGCTTCCTCAGACGGTCAACGCCTATTACAACCCCACCAAGAACGAGATCGTCTTCCCCGCGGCGATCCTCCAGCAGCCTTTCTTTGGCATCAGCGCGGATCCGGCGGTGAATTACGGCGCAATCGGCGGCGTGATCGGCCATGAGATCGGCCACGGCTTTGACGATCAGGGCTCGAAATACGATTCGACCGGCAAGCTTCGCAATTGGTGGACCGACGCCGACCGCGCCGCGTTTGATACGCTGGGCGATGCTCTGGTGGCGCAATACAATTCCTACTGCCCGCTCGATGACGGGGAAACTTGCGTCAATGGCCGCCTGACCCTGGGCGAGAATATCGGCGATCTGGGCGGGCTGAGCCTAGCTTACCGCGCCTACAAGATCGCGACCAAGGGCGAAGAGGTTCCGGTGATCGACGGCCTGACGGGCGATCAGCGCTTCTTCCTTGCTTGGGCACAGGTCTGGCGCTCGGCGCAGCGCGAGGAGACCTATCGAAACCGTCTGCGCACCGACAGCCACAGCCCGGAAGAGTTCCGCGTCAACGGCGTCGTGCGCAACCTGGATGAATGGTACGAGGCTTTCGGCATTACGCCAGAGCACGAGCTGTACCTGCCGCCCGAAGAGCGCGTGCGTATTTGGTGAGCAAGGATTGACTTGGGGCCCGCGCGTGCCAAAGCGCGCGGGCCATGACCTTCGTTCAGCTTCTCATCATCGCTATCGTCCAGGGGATCACCGAATTCCTGCCGATTTCCTCGTCGGGTCACCTCATCCTGATCTCGTTCTTCACCGGTTTTGCAGACCAGGGTCCGCTGATCGATGTCGCGGTGCATGTCGGCTCGCTGCTGGCGATCATTGTCTACTTCTTCAAGGATGTGCTGGTCCTCGCGCGCGGCGGTTTCGCGTCGATCGGGATCGGCGCCAAGGCCCCCGCCGCGCCCGCCGAACGCCGGCTGTTCTGGTGGATCATACTCGGCACCATCCCCGCGGTCGCCTTTGGCCTGTCGATTAAGCTGGGCGTCTTTAACGGCTTTGTAGAAAGCGCCTTTGGTATCGAGATCATCGATGATGATCTGATGGGCTCGATCCGCTTTACCGATCTCATCGCCTTCAACCTCATCACCTATGGCATCCTTCTGGGCCTGGCGGACTGGCTGGGGCGCGAGGAGAAGGTGTTTGAGGATATGAGCTGGCGCGACGGCCTGGTGGTGGGTCTGGCGCAGGCGCTGGCGATCATTCCGGGCACCAGCCGTTCGGGCGTCACGATGACGGCGGCGCGTGCGCTGGGCTATAAGCGGGTTGAGGCCGCGCGCTTCAGTTTCCTCCTTTCGATCCCGGCGGTGGCCGGGGCGGGCGTTCTGATCGTGCCTGAGATCTTCGAGGCGGGCATGGACCTGGCGCTCGACGCGCTGATTGCCGGTGTCCTCACCTTCATCGCCGCCTTCTTGACAATGGCGTTCCTCATGAACTTCCTGAAGCGCGCCTCGATGCTCGTCTTCGTGCTCTACCGGGTCGCGATGGGAGCGGCGCTGCTGGCGTTTTTCTGAAGGCGAGCCGGCTTTAAGAGCCACACGTGTCGGAACAAGGCCGCCTTACGCGGGTTAATGGCCTGAACCCCGACCCATCACACTCCACGGACACTCAATGGCGTTATTCGTCCTTCTTATTCTTGGCATTAGCCTTGGCTGGCTCAGCTCGATCCTGGCGCGCACGGATGAGGCGGGCGCGATCCTGCGCCAGATTGGCGTTGGGATGGTGGCGGCGCTCGTGTTCGGCTTTGTGTTCAACACCGGCTCTATGCTGGGCGGGCTGACGCTTCTTGGGCTTGGTTCGGGCGCGGGTGGGGCGATCGCGGCGCTGACTGTGTTCTACCTGTTTGTGACGCGCCCTGCGAAAGCGGATCAGAGCGGCGCCGTTTAAACAGGCGCGGTCTGACTGCTCGCCCCGCCGCGCAGGTGGTATTCCTGTGTGCCGCGGCTCACCACATAATCGACATCGATGATCGCGCTGTTGGCGTAGGTGAAGCCGGCGGGAAGGTTGCGATAGAGCCGGTCAAAATCGCGCTCCACCGTCTGACGGTAGAGGTCCTCAAAGCTCTCAATCACGAAATAGGTCGGCTGCAGATCGCTGATCACATAGTCGGTGCGCATCACCCGATCGACATTGAGCATGATGCGATTGGGGCTCTTGCCTTGGGTCGCGAAGACGACTTCGGTCGGGCCGGACAGGATCCCTGCGCCATAGGCCTTGATGCCGTCCGGTTCCTCGATGAGCCCGAATTCAACCGTGTACCAATAGAGCGAGCCCAGCGCCTTCAAGCGGTTGTAGCGCATCGCCTTCCATCCGGCCCGGCCATATTCCTGCATGTAATCAGCAAACACTGGGTCGGTGAGCATCGGCACATGGCCAAAGACATCGTGGAAGACGTCCGGTTCCTGGATGTAGTCGAACGTCTCTCGTGTGCGGATGAAATTGCCCGCCGGGAAGCGCCGGTTTGCAAGGTGCCAGAAAAATACGTGATCGGGGATCAGCATGGGCACCGGCACCACGCTCCACCCGGTCAGCGCGTTCAATTCCTCTGACATCGCGCCAAAATCAGGCACGCCGCCTTTGCCAAGGTCCAGCTTTTCCAGCCCCGCCAGAAGGGCGCTGGCTGCGCGGCCCGGTAAGAGGTCCATCTGGCGCGCAAACAGATCATCCCAGATCGCGTGATCCTCGCTCGAATAGGCGGTTTGCGCAGGCTCCAGCCAATCCTCGCCTACATGCGCCGGGCGGATCAGAGGCGCGGTGAACACGTCCTCGGGTAGCTCGGGAAGAGCTGAGTAGTCTATCGCAGGATCAGCAAGAGTGGCCATAGCGCGCAGTTTGCGGCTAGCTTGGTCCCAGCACAAGAACAAACGTACAAGACAAAAGGGACGCCAGATGGGCCTCAAGGGCAAAGAGTATCGCAAACTCCTCGAACCGATGAGCGAGGAGCTGGTGGGCATGGCGCGCTGGGCGCGGACCACGGGCGCGCGGATCGTGGTGCTGTTCGAGGGGCGCGATACGGCGGGCAAGGGCGGGGCGATCCGCAGCGTTCGCGACAAACTGAACCCGCGCCAATGCCGCACCGTCGCGCTCGGTAAGCCAACCGAGGATGAGCGCAGCCAATGGTATTTTCAGCGCTATATCCAGCACCTGCCGCACGCGGGCGAGATCGTGCTGTTTGATCGCAGCTGGTACAACCGGGCCGGGGTTGAGAAGGTGATGGGCTTTGCCGATGCGCCTCAGATTGAGCGGTTTCTGGACCAGGCGCCGGTCTTTGAAAAGCTGCTGACCGACGATGGCATCTTGCTGTTCAAATACTGGCTGACCACCGATCAGGAGAACCAGGAAGAGCGCCTTCGCGAACGGCTCGATGATCCCCTGAAGCGCTGGAAGCTCTCGCCCATCGATCTTGCCGCGCGCGAGAAGTACGACGCTTACACTGAGGCGCGCGAGGCGATGCTGCGCGCCACGCATACGAGCCATGCCCCGTGGACGCTGGTGGATTTCAACGATCAGAAGCGCGGGCGGCTCAGTTTGATCCGCGATCTGCTGGACCGGCTGCCCGATACCCATGTCGAGCCGCCGGAAATCGACTTTCCTGAGCTCGGCCGCACCCCCAAGGCGGAGAGCTATGAAGTGATGCGCCCGATCACGGATTACCCGATTTAGCTGGACAAATCACCTCCTTTGATATAAATATGATATCATATTAAACAGGAGGACATCTATGACCAACCCCGCCTTATCAATTCAATCCAGCCAGGAGCGACCCGGCTCCGCCTACAATGGGTACATCACCGTGGTGGGGGGGCTGGTCTTCCTTACCTTCGCGGTGGTTTTCTTCGCTATGCAGCTCGCGCCGGTCCTGCCCGCCGTTGGCGTTGCGCTGCTGATCCTGTCCGTGGTGACCGTGGTTCTGATCCCAATCGGCTTTTTCATGATCCAGCCCAATCAGGCCGTCGTGATCACGCTGTTTGGCGAGTACAAGGGCACGGTGCGCAGCGAGGGCCTGCAATGGATCTGGCCGTGGATGGGAAAGAAGAAGGTCAGCGTGCGCGCCCACAACATCCATTCCGACAAGGTCAAGATCAACGATCTGCGCGGCAATCCGATCGAGATCGCCTGCAATGTCGTCTGGCGCGTCTCGGATACGGCGCAGGCGGTGTTCGATGTCGATGACTATCGCGAATTCGTGAACATCCAGATCGAAGCGGGCCTGCGCACGGTCGGTTCGCGCTACCCGTATGACGACATGAGCGAAGAGGACGAAGTGACGCTGCGCGGCAGCGCCGACGTGATCAATTCCGAACTCATCACCGAGCTCAATGAGCGCCTCAAGGTCTCGGGCATTGTCGTCAATGAAGCGGGCCTTACCCACCTCGCCTATGCGCCCGAAATTGCAGGAGCCATGCTGCGCCGCCAGCAAGCTGATGCGGTGATCGCCGCGCGCAAGAAGGTCGTGCTGGGCGCGGTCGGCATGGTCGAGGATGCGCTGGAGAAGCTTTCCGCCGATGGCATTGTCGAACTGGATGACGAACGCCGCGCGGCAATGGTCTCCAATCTGATGGTGGTTTTGTGCGGCGATCGCGAAGCGCAGCCGGTCGTCAACGCCGGCACGCTCTACCAGTAAGTCAAGCACCCAAGGAGGCAGCCATGGCTGCACCCGAAAAACCGTTTGCCAAAAAGGCCTTCGCGCTGCGGCTCGATCCGGCGGTTCACGCCGCGATTGAGCGGCTCGCGGGGGCCGAATTGCGCTCGGCCAACGCGCAGATCGAAGTGCTCTTGCGTGAGGCTTTGAAAGCGCGCGGGATCGAGGCGGAGCAAACGGCGAAACCGCGCCGGGGGCGGCCGCCAAAGGAGGAATGAAATGAAATGTCTGTTCGGACCCCTTCTGGCCGCCACTTTGGCGAGCATTGCCCATGCTGGAGAACCCATGGAACTGACCGCGCCCGGCCCTGAAGGCGACCTTGCAGGCACGCTGATCGCGCCCACCGATGGCCTGCCCACTGTGCTCATCATCCCCGGCTCAGGCCCTACAGATCGCGATGGAAACAACCCGATGGGCGTGACAGCCGCCTCTTACCGCCTGCTGGCCGAAGCTTTGGCCAAACGCGGTATCGGTAGCCTGCGGGTCGACAAGCGAGGCATGTTCGGCAGCAAGGCGGCCATCGCCGATCCCAATGATGTGACCGTGGCGGACTATGCGCGCGATGTCGCCGCATGGGTGAAGGCCGGACGCAAAGAGGCGGGGGCTGACTGCATCTGGCTGCTTGGCCATAGCGAGGGAGGGCTGATCGCTCTTGAAGCGGCTCAGACACGTGAGGGGGTTTGCGGCGTAATCCTGCTCGCTTCGCAGGGCCGTCCCATGGGCGAGATCCTGCGCCAGCAATTGCGCGCCAACCCGGCCAATGCGCCGATCCTTGATGAAGCGATCGCCGCTATCACCGCACTGGAACGCGGGGAGCGGGTTTCCACCGAAGGGATGCACCCTGCGTTGATGGGTCTGTTTGCGCCCGCCGTTCAGGGCTTTCTGATCGATCTCATGGCACGCGAGCCTGCCGCGATGGCAGGCCGTGTCACGGTGCCCATGCTGATCGTTTCAGGGGGCAAGGACATTCAGACGCCGCTCGCCGATGCCAAGGCTATCGCCGCCGGGCAGCCTGCGTCTGAGCTGGTGGTGATCGAGGACATGAACCACGTTCTCAAAGCGGTCCAAGGAGAGGGCCGGGCTGCCAATATCGCTGCCTATTCGGATAGCTCGCTGCCGATCCATCCCGAACTGGTTGAGGCAGTGGCGAGCTTCGTCACAGCCGATTAAACCCGTGCTCGCGCCTTGGTTACTTGCCGCCCGTCGGCGGCCACAGCGGCCATCTCGAAGCCCTCATCCACGCCGCGAAAGACCAGGATCAAAGCCTCGCCCACAATTGCGGGCGACATGCCGCGAAACTCAAAGCGGCGCAGGCGGTTGTGCCCCAGCTCGCGCGCGGCGAATTGGAGCATCAGGCTGGCGGTCAGCGGCCCATGGACGACCAGCCCGCGATAACGCTCGACTTCGCGCGCATAGGGCGCATCGTAATGGATGCGGTGGGTGTTGAAGGTCAGCGCTGAATAGCGGAACAAGAGGGCTTCGTCTGGCCGCTCGACATGGAACCGGTCCCAGGGCGCGGTGTCAAAGCCCTCATCACCGACCTCGGGCGGGCTGAGCGGCGCATCGGGCGCAGCGGCTTCGCGATAGACCAACGTCTGCACTTCGCGCACGCTCAGCGTCCCGTTTGAGCGCGTATCGTGCTCGACATTGACAAAGGCGAGCTTGCCCGAGGCGCCTTCCTTTTCGCTGATTGAGGCGACCCGGCTGGTGCGTTCGATAGCCGAGCCAACCGCAACCGGCGCGAGAAACTCAATCGCGCTCGAGGCCCACATGCGGCGCGGCAGCGGTAAGGGTGGAAGGAAGCTGGTAGCGCTCTGATCGCGCGCTGGGTGGCCATCCTCGCCCAATTGCGCGCTTGGCGCTTCAGGTGTGCACAGGGCAAAATGGATACCCTGAGGCAGCGTCCCATCCTCAGCCGGGCCAAGGTCAAAGGTCGCGAGCCACCGGCGCGCCAGCGCCTCATCGAGCCGGTCGGCGACGCGCATCTCGCGCCCGATCCAGGCGTTGAATTCGCTCAAGCGGCGCGCTCAAACATCGCCGCCATGCCCTGACCGCCGCCTACGCACATCGTCTCAAGCCCATAGCGCGCCCCGCGTCGTTCCATCTCATAGGCCATGTCGGCAAGGATGCGGATACCGGTCGCCCCTATAGGATGGCCCAGCGAAATGCCTGAGCCGTTGACGTTGAGCGCGTCCATCCGGCTGTCATCCGCGCTCCAGCCCCAACCCTTTAGGACGGCGAGCACTTGCGGAGCGAAAGCTTCGTTCAATTCGACAAGGTCGACATCGTCCCAGCTGTATCCGCGCCGTTCAAACAGCCGCTCAACCGCCGGAACCGGGCCAATGCCCATCCGCGAGGGGTCGCAGCCCGCCGCTGACCAGCCGCCAAACCACAGCATCGGCTCAAGGCCCAGCTCTTCGAGTTTGTCTTCCGCCACAACCAGACACGCCGCCGCCGCGTCGTTCTGCTGGCTGGCGTTACCGGCGGTGACGATGGCCTCAGGGTCGCGCTTGCCGTCAATCGCGCGCAGCTTGCCGAGCGTCTCCATCGAGGCGTCTTCGCGATAGCCTTCATCCTTGGCAAAGGAGATGGGATCGCCGCGCCGTTGGGGGACATCGACGGGGACGAGCTGCGCGTCAAACTTGCCCTCTTCCCAAGCGCGAGCGGCGTTCTGGTGTGAGCGCACGGCATAAGCGTCGGCCTCTTCGCGCGTGATCGAATAGTCCTTGGCAAGATTGTCCGCGGTCTCGATCATCCCGGTGATGACGCCAAAGCGCTCAATCGGCTGGCTCATCAAGCGCCCGCGTGAGAGGCGATCATAGAGCGTGATATCGCCCATGCGAGCGCCGCCCCGCCCCTGCAGCGTGTAGTGCTCGACATTGGACATGCTCTCGCATCCGCCGGCGACCACGACATCGGCCATGCCGGTTTCCACCATCATCGCCGCATTGGCGACCGCCAGCAGGCCTGAGCCGCAGCGCCGATCCAGCTGATAGCCGGGCACTTCGATCGGCAAGTCAGCGGCAAGCCAGCTCCACCGGCCAATAGCGGGCGCCTCGGCGTTGCCGTAGCCTTGCGAGAAGACGACATCATCGACGCGGGACGGATCGATGCCGGAACGCTCGATAAGCGCTTTGAGGATCACCGCGCCCAGTTCGCCGGCGTTGAGGCTGGAGAGGCCTCCCAGAAACTTGCCAACCGGCGTGCGAAGCGGGGTGCAGATAGCGGCGCGGCGTGTCATGAGCGGTCTTCCTTATCGGGCCGAATAGTCAGCGTTTTCATCGGAACGGGCAACCGTGCCTGCATCGATCAGCTTGGCAATCGCGCCCGAAGACAGCCCCAGCTTCTCAGCCAGAACCTCTTCGGAATGCTGACCGAGGAACGGCGCGGGAGCCGGGTCGCCGGCTTCATGCGCGGGCAGGTTCGCGAAAGATCGCGTCGCCGGGTATTCAAATCCCGATGGGTTGGCAGGTGAGGGGCCGAACAACGGGTTGTCTGCCACCAGCATCGGATCCTGCGCGGCTTCGTAATGGGAGCGGTAGCGTTCAAACGTGCAGCCCTGTGCAGCCATGCGCTCGGCAAGGTCGGCGTAATCGTGCTGCTCGGCGGCGGCCTGAAACAGGTCGAACAGCCGCGCGCGGTTCTCAAAGCGCGGGCGATCCCCGGCGCTGAAATCGACGCCCAGTTCGTTCTCGAGCGCAGCAATCGGCTCAGCCACATCGAACGCTGCGATAAGCCCGTCCCACTGCTTGGGCGTGAGCGCGGCGACCATGAAGCGCGTGCCGTCCTTCGCTTGAAAGTCGCGCCCGAACGCGCCCCAGATGGCGTTGCCCATCCGCTCGCGGTTTCCTTCGCGATAGAGCATTTCGGCCATCGTTCCCGAATTGGCGAAGGTCCCGATCGCGACATCGCCCAAGGGCACGCGCATCTCGCTGCCCTGGCCTGTCGCATCGCGGTGCCGCAAAGCCGTCATCAGCGCAAACGAGGAATAGGCGCCGGTGATGAAGTCCCAGGCGGGCATGGGCTGGCTGACGGGCGGCGCGGTTTCCGGGTCCCATTCCTCGGGCCCCGTCATCAGCGGATAGCCTGAGGCGGCGTTAACGGTGAAGTCCATCGCCTGGCGTCCATCGTGCCAGCCCATGATGCGCAAGGACACCATGTCCTCGCGCTTCGCTTGCATGGCGGCGTGGCTGAGGAAGCTCTTCTCCGGCAGGTTGGTGATGCACTGGCCAACCTTTGCGGCGAGCTCCACGCACAGCTCGCGCCCTTCGCCAGAGCGCAGATCGAGCGCGACGGATTTCTTGGCCCGGTTGAGGTTTTCCCAGGACAGCGACCGGCCTTCTTTCGTGAGCATAAAGCGATCGTAATCGAGCCCGCCCGCCTTGTGGTCGATGCGGATCACCTCCGCGCCCATCTGCCCGAAATAGAGCCCCACCGTAGGCGAGGCGACAAAGCTGGAGACCTCAACAAGCGAGAGGTCGGAAAGGAGGTTGTACATGGGTAACCCTTGGTCGCGGACCAGGGAGACCCGATCCGAAGATCAGACAAAATCAGCCGTTGGCTGCTTCCCATTCGCGAAGCATGTGCTTGGCGATCTGGAGCTGCAGGATTTGCGTCGTGCCTTCGTAGATGCGGTAGATGCGCGCATCGCGGAAATAGCGCTCGGCTTCGTATTCGGCGAGGTAACCCGCGCCGCCATAGATCTGCACCACCCGGTCCACCACGCGCCCGCACATTTCGCTGGCGAAGACCTTGAAGGCGGCGGCCTTGGTGATGACGTTCTCGCCCCGGTCAGCGCGCGCGGTGACATCGCGCATCATACATTCCGCCGCATAAATCTCCGTCTCGCTGTCGGCCAGCATCGCCTGGATAAGCTGGAAGCGCGAAATGGGCTCGCCAAAGGCCTTGCGCTCCTGCGCGTAGCGGATCGCAGAATTGAGCGCGCGGCGCGCATAGCCCGTTGCGGTCGCCCCCACAGAGATGCGGCCATTGTCGAGGCTCTGCATCGCAAAGCGGAAACCCTTGCCCGTCTCGCCGCCCAGCAGCGCGTCGCCCGGCACCTTTACATCGTCGAGCATCACATCCGAGATATGGCTGCCTTCCTGACCCATCTTCTTGTCCGGCGATCCGGTGGAAACCCCCGGCGTGTCCATCGGCACAAGGAAGGCGCTGACATGCGCGTTCTTGGGCAGGGCCTCTTTCTCGGTGCGCGCCATGATAAGCGCGACATCGGCGTGCGGCGCGTTGGTGATATAGCGCTTGGTGCCGTTGATGATCCAGCCATTGCCGTTCGGATCGGCCTTCGCGAAAGTCTGCATCGCCGCGCTGTCGCTGCCAGAACCCGGCTCTGTGAGCCCAAAGCAGGCGATCTTGCCTTCAACCAGCTTAGGGAACCATTCCTGGCGCTGAGCCTCAGTGCCGCCGTTTTTCAGCGCGCTCGCGAACATGCCGATATTGATCGAGAAGATCGAGCGAAAGGCGGGCGCGGCGTAGGCCATGATGTTCACGATCCGCGCGTATTGCACCATGTTGAGCCCCGCGCCGCCATATTCCTCGGGCACGCTCAGGCCGAACAGACCCATGTCGCGCATTTCATCGACGATCTCTTCGGGGATGCGATCGTTGGCGATCACCTCGCCTTCAGCGGGGATCAGGCGTTCGCGCACGTATTTCTCGAGCTGCTCGGCGAACTGCTCGAAGATGTCGTCGTCCATGCCGGTGTTGAAGGCAGAGGTGTCCGTGATCGGGGCGTTCATGGTGGTGGGTCCTTAAAGGGTCCTGTCAGGTTTACTCGTCGGAGGTTGTATCGGTGGCCGGATCAGGCTGCGGCGCATCTTCGGTCGAAGGGTCGACATCGGGAAGCGCGCCTTCGGGCAGGCGCTGCGCGTCGAGCATCTTCGCCGCTTCATCCAGCGCGCGCGCTTCGCCTTCGCTGATCGCGCCGGGGCCGGATGGCGCCTCGGCCTCGGTGCCGCACGCAGCCACTGTCAGCGCAGCAAGTGAAGCGAGCGCGATGGAGCGCAAAGGGCGGGCGGCGGCGATCAAGAACGGCCTCGTCAGTCGATCACGTCGTCGAGATCTTCGACCGCATCGAGCGCGTTGTTAGCCGCGTCCGCGGCTTCTTGCGCGGCGTTCACAGCGGCTTCGGCTTCGGCGGCGGCGGCTTCGGCCTCTTGCGCAACGGCTGCGGCTTTTTCAGCGGCGGTGGCGGCGGCCTGTTCGGAAACAGCCGGTGGGCCCTCCACCTCTTCCAAGGCGGCGGCTTCGTCTTCAACGGGTTCTTCGGCGACTGTCTCCAGCGCCTCTTGCGCCGGAGTTTCGACCGTTTCCAGCGTTTCATCGGTCGCGGTGTCGCTAGCGCCCCCGCACGCAGCCAGCGCAATCGTAAGGGCGCCCAGCGCAGCGATCCTTGAAAGTGTCTTCATGATATCCTTCTCCGGTGGATGATTAATGCCATACATTATTGATGGCGCTTGCCTAGGGGTGTAACCCCAAGCGCCGGGTTAAGCCAAGGGTGAATTGCTGCGCCGAAACGGCACAGGGTGCGCCCACGCGCTTGGCACGCGGTGTAGGCGCGATAGACCTTCGCACCATGACCCAAGCTCTGCGCCTTTCGCCCTATGTTGAAGTCCGGTCTCATACAGCCCGATCGAGCGAGCCCAAGGCCTCGCTTCTCACACGCTTGCTGTCCAAGCCTGGCCTGTTGGCAGCCCTGGCTCTCTGCGCGCTTCCGGGCAGCGGCGCGAGCGCTCAGAGCGCCGGCCAGAACCCGGCCAAACCCTTCACCATAACCGAAACCGGCAAGGCCTATTCCTCGCTCCAGTCGGCGGTGAAGGCAATTGGCGATCAGCGCGGCACGATCCGCATTGCGCCGGGCACCTATCGCGAATGCTCAGTCCAGGAAGCGGGCGTCATCACCTACATCGCCGAAAAAGCGGGCACAGCGATCTTCGAGGGACGCTCATGCGAGGGCAAAGCGGGCTTTGTGCTGCGCGGCATCGGCGCGGAAGTGCGCGGGCTGACCTTCCGCAACTACGCGGTGCGCGACGGCAATGGCGCCGGGATCCGGCTGGAGCGCGGCCAATTGAACGTGGCCTACACGCGCTTTCTTGACAGCCAGCAGGGCATCTTGTCGGCGAACGATCCAGACTCGAAGATCTACATCATCCGCTCCACCTTCAGCGGGCTTGGCACGTGCGAGAATTCATCAGGCTGCGCGCATTCGCTCTATATCGGCAATTTCGGCGAGCTGACCGTGCGCGAAAGCCGGTTTGAGCGCGGGCGCGGCGGGCATTACATCAAGTCACGCTCTGGCCGGGTCGTAATCGAGGACAATTCCTTCGATGACGCTGCGGGCCAGGGCACGAACTACATGATCGATCTTCCCGCCGGGAGCAAAGGCGTGATCGCGGACAACTGGTTCATACAGGGCCGCGACAAGGAGAACTACTCCGCATTTATCGCGCTGGGTGCGGAATCGAGCCTGCACAATTCCGATGGTCTGGTGGTCCGCAACAATGAAGCGCGCTTCGTCCCCGGCATTCGCCGCGAAAGCGCCTTCCTTGCCGACTGGACCGGCGCGCGCGTGCAAATGGCGGACAATCGGCTTGCCGAAGGGCTGACGCGATACGAGCGGCGGTGATCCGCTCAGCCGAAAGCGGAAGAGTAAGAAACCTCGCCATCGGGCAAATCGCCGTCCAGCACCAGGCCCAGAAAGTATTCGGGCGGCGTGCCGGGATAGCGTAGTTGCGGTTCATGCCTGAAGCCGAAGCGCGGATAATACTCGGTGCTTCCCAGCAGCACGATCCCTTTGGCCCCGCGCTCGCGCATGGCGGCGATGGCGGCGCGGATCAACTGGCCGCCGATGCCCATGCGCTGCATGGCCGGCGCGACCGAGACCGGGCCAAGACCGAACCAACCGGGGGTCCCATCGCTGATCGTCACGGGTGAAATCGCGATGTGGCCGACAACACGCAGCCGGTCGAGCGCCACCAGCGAGAGCGTCAGGTCCCCGTCTTCGCGCAGTTTATCGACAATATAGCCCTCGGTCCCGTCGGAGAATTCCATGCCGGCAAAGGCGGCTTGCGTCAGAGCGAAGATGGTCGTCTCATCCCCCGGCGCCTCGGGGCGGATTGCGATGGGGGTTCCCAGCCCGCTCATGGCCGCCCGCTCATGGCCGCGCTTTCATGCCGCGCATGTCACAGCAGCAAATGCCCGGAGCGGTCGCGCTTGGTGGCGAGGTATTTGGCGTTGTGCGGGTTATCGGGAAGCTGGTGATGCACGCGCTCGCTCACCGTGATGCCGGTTTCCTCGAGGGCTTTCACCTTGGCCGGATTGTTGGTGAGCAGCCGGAGCGAGGTCGCCCCGATCAGCTCAAGCATTCGCGCCGCCACGGGAAAATCGCGCGCTTCGTCAGGCAGGCCCAACCGGTTGTTCGCATCCACCGTGTCAAAGCCCTGATCCTGCAAACGGTAAGCGCGCAGCTTGTTGATAAGGCCGATCCCGCGCCCTTCCTGGCGCATATAGAGGAGCACGCCCCACCCGCCGTCTTCGCGCGCGTGCTTGGCCATCGCGTCAAGCCCCGCGTCCAGTTGCGGCCCGCAATCGCACTTGAGGCTGCCCAGCACGTCGCCGGTCAGACATTCGGAATGCAGCCGCACCAATGGCTCGCGATCCCCGCTCTGTTCTCCGATGATCAGCGCGATATGCTCGCGCGTGTCAGCGGTGGAGCGGAAGGCGATGATCTCGGCGTCTTCGTGCGCGCTAACGGGCAGCCGCGCGCGTGTGACGATGCGCAGATGGCCGGTGTCCTTGTAAGCGGCCAGATCGGTCGCCTTGAGGCAATGCGCTTCGCCCGCGCTGTCTGGGTCGACCAGAAAAGCGGGCAGGATGCCAGCGATCCGGGCGAGTTCCATCGCCGCCTGCGCGATATCGTCCCAGTTTAGGCCCTGAGCTTTGAACGGACCTTTGAGCGGGTTGCCAAGGTCCATCGAGGGATCGGCAATCGGGCGCCCGTCAAGCAGCGTAAAGGACTCACCCCCGCGGATGAGAACGGGCGCGTGCGGCACGGCGGCCTCGCGCTGGTTGGCCAGTTTGAGCGTGGCCGCGCGCGCGGCGGAAATGAGCATCAGCGGCGCTCTCGCCTCGCTTGCGATGGCGGTTTCGACAGGCAGCAAGGTTGGGCCGCCTTCAAAGGCGAGCGGCCAGCCATGACGCAGCGCATCCACCGCCTGCGCCGCGCGCCGTTCGGGGGAGGCGTTGAGGGGCGTAGTCTCACTCACAGGTCGAACTCAGTCACCAATGGGATGTGATCGGAAGGCTTTTCCCAATCGCGCGCGTCTTCAAGGATGCGGTGCGCGGTGGCCTGCTTGGCGAGGCTGGGCGAGGCCCACATGTGATCCAAACGCCGTCCGCGATCATTCTTGCGCCATTCGGGTGAGCGGTAGGACCACCAGCTGAAGTAACGTGTCGGCTCGGCCACGAATTGCCGCCCCAGATCGACCCAGTCATGCGCAGCCTGAAACCGCGCGAGCGTCTCCACCTCAATCGGGGTGTGGCTGACGACCTTCAACAGCTGCTTGTGGCTCCACACGTCGGCCTCAAGCGGGGCAATGTTGAAGTCGCCGACGATCAGGGTTGGGCGCTTCACGCCTTGCGCCCATTCGGTCATCCGCCCAAGGAAATCGAGCTTTTGGCCGAATTTCACGTTCTTCTCGCGATCAGGAATGTCGCCGCCGGCGGGGACATAGACGTTCTCAATCACCACGTCCTTGCCGACCAGTTCGACACCCACATGGCGCGCTTCGCCATTGGCTTGCCAGTCATGGCGGGACACCTCGCGGATCGGCAGGCGGCTGACGGTTGCGACCCCGTGATAGCCCTTTTGCCCGCAGATCGCCTGATGCTCATAGCCCAGCTGCGCCAGCGCTTTCGCTGGAAACTGGCTTTCCTGGCACTTGATTTCCTGGAGGCACAGCACGTCAGGTGCTTCATCCTTCAGGTACTTGGCGATGATCGGCAGGCGCAAACGGGCCGAGTTGATATTCCAGGTGGCGACAGAAACCATGGCGCAAGGACTTAGGGGCGCAGGCCTGAGCCGACAAGCTTTAGCTTGCCCGTCACAATTGCCCGCGATAGCGGCGGGTGCATGGATTTCGGAGACCGATGATGACTGTAAAACGCTTTCTTGCCCCCTTGGCATTCGCAGCGGCGCTGCCGCTGGGCGGGTGCGTAATTCAGGCCGGGGACACGTATGCCGCGCCGCGCGCAGCCCCTACCGCTGCCGCTGCCCCGGCGCCGCGAGCGAAGACCGCCAAGAACGTGATCCTGTTCATTGGCGATGGTATGGGCATCTCCACTATCACCGCCGCGCGCATTTACGCAGGCCAGAAGCGCGGGGAGCCGGGCGAGGAAAACCTGCTGAGCTTTGAAAACTTTGAAAACGTCGCGCTGGTCAAGACCTACAACACCAACGCGCAGGTGCCCGACAGCGCGGGCACCGCGACCGCCATGCATTCGGGTCTGAAGACCAATATCGGCCTCATTGGCGTGGGGCCGGAAACCATCCGCGGCCAATGTCAGACCGCGCTTGCCAATCCGCTGCCGCTGCTGGGCGAAGAGGTGAAGGCGAAGGGCAAGGCTCTCGGCATCGTCTCGACCGCGCGCATCACGCACGCCACGCCCGCCAGCGTCTACGCGCGCAGCGCCGATCGCAATTGGGAAGCCGACCGCGCGATCCGCGAAGACCAGAAGGGTAAAGGCTGCAAGGATATCGCCACGCAGCTGATCGAGGCGGATTGGGACGTCGCTATGGGCGGCGGCAGCGTCGCTTTCTTTGGCAAGGATAATGGCGGCGGCCGGATCGCAGATGACGCCAACCTGCCCGCGCAATGGGTCGCGCGCACGGGCGGTACCTATGTTGCGGACCGGCCGAGCCTGGAGGCCGCGGCGA
The DNA here is from genome assembly GCA_039815865.1 of Pseudomonadota bacterium. Classification (GTDB taxonomy): domain Bacteria; phylum Pseudomonadota; class Alphaproteobacteria; order Sphingomonadales; family Sphingomonadaceae; genus Erythrobacter. The sequence continues at coordinate 47,968 of JBCBYM010000001.1, read as the reverse complement.
TGGACAGGCCGGTGTTTGGCCTCTTCACCAAGAGCCACATGACCTACACTGCCGAGCGCGAAGAAGGCATGGCCGAACCCACGCTGACCGATCTCACCGCGCAAGCCATCACGCGGCTGAAGAGCGATCCGGACGGCTACTATCTGATGGTTGAGGCGGGGCGGATCGATCACGCGCACCACGCCGGTAAAGCGGGCTTTGCGCTGGAGGAGACAGTCGAGTTTGCCCGCGCGATCCAGCACGCGATCGACACCACCGATCCCGAAGAGACGCTGATCCTTGTGACGGCGGATCACAGCCACGTGTTCACCATTGCAGGCTATCCCCGGCGCGGAAACGACATTCTTGGCTTGGTGGTGCCCCCCGATGGCGATATCTCGAACACCGAAGAACCCACGCCCGCGCAAGACGGCAAGCCGTACACCACACTCGGCTATTCCAACGGACCGGGATCGATTGCCAACATGGCTGAGCGCCCTGTCCCGGCGCTGGGCATCGGCGCGCGCCAGCAATCGGCGATCCCTCTGGGCAGCGAGACGCATGCGGGTGAAGACGTCGCGCTGTATGCGCAGGGGCCGGGCGCTGAGCGCGTGCGCGGGGTGATGGAGCAGAACCTCATTTACAGCGTCATCCGCAAGGCGTTTGGCTGGGAAGAGTAACAGGCCTCTTTCCACGGGGGCGTTTAAGGGCTCTGGCTTTCCAAGAAAAAACCCCTGTCCCGGGGGCGGTGGGACAGGGGTTCCGTTTGAGCGTTCGTCACGCTTTGTACAAGGCCGTCTCTCTTGCGAAGGATGGGGCAACAGGGGGGAAACCCGCCTTCAACCGCCTTGTTCAGATGTAATAGGCGATTCTGGCTTTCGGCTATATGAACGCGTCCCTAGTTCTGTCGCATACGTACAACCTAACAGGGTTGAAACGTTCACTTGGGGCGACGAGTGGTGCGCCTGGGGTCACGGAATTGAAAGGTGCTTTCTGCAATTGATACGCCATAGCGATGATTCGAAAGCCGAACCGTGGTGCGATAATTCTGCGCGTCCTGCGCCACCCAATTGACCAGCTGCAGGCCACCGGGCGCTCTTGAATTGCTCAAGAAAATCAGATTGATAGCGCCATATTCGGGCCGCTTGGGATCCTTGACGATGATGCTGATCACGTCCGGGCTACCCGTGGGCACCAGTGTGCCATAGCGCTTCACATCGCGATTGGGATCAAGCAGCGCGCCGAGCGGCGAGTTCTTCACCGGCCAACGCTCGACCTGGTTGACCTCATAATCGACCATGTAAAGCGATTTGCCGTTGGAGACGACGAGCAGGTCGGCATCCTGGCCGTAATCGAAGCGAATCTTGCCCGGCCGTTTCAAAGTGAGCACGCCGCGCGCCATCTGGCCTCGCTGATCGGTCTGCGTGAAATCGGCGCGCATGGTCGATATGCTGCGCAAGGCGGCCACCGCGCGATCAAGATCGCCCGCAGAGCTTTGCGCGGCGACTGGAGCGCTGGGCGCAAGCAAAGCCGTGCCGGTCACACCCAGCGCGCCAAGCGCCAGAGCGCCCCCAGCGGCAAGCCGGAGGGGAAGGGTTCGGAAGTGAGAAGTCAGCCGTATCATGCCCATCGCCTTGTCGTACGGGGATTGAATAGCGGCTGAATCAAAAAGGTGCGAGAGTGTCGAGACCCGCAAGGCACAGCCCTTATGGGTTTGGCCCCTGAGGGTCTGGCCCCCGCGGGATCAGCTCCCGTGGGGTCAGCTCCTGTGGAGCTTACTTGATCTTCGCTTCCTTGAACTCGACGTGCTTCTTGGCGACCGGATCGTACTTGCGGAGCACCATCTTCTCGGTCGTGTTGCGCGGGTTCTTCTTGGTCACGTAGTAAAAGCCCGTGCCCTCGGTCGAGACGAGCTTGATCTTGACGGTTGCGGGCTTCGCCATAGCGGTTTCCTAAAGATCGGGTGGTGGCTCTTTCCAATAGGGAAGCGGCCAAAAAACAAACGGCGGCGCAGCACGCCGCCTTACAGACGCGCGCCTTTGTGTGATTCTGGGGGAAAAGTCAAGCCAATCTGGGCTTGGACGGGCCTTGTGCGATCTACCAATCGCTGCGCGAGGGCTTGCCGCGATTGGCCTTCACTTGCCCGCGCGCCTTCTTGGTCTTGAGGCGCTGGACCTTGCCCACGCGGTTCACCCGGGTCTTGGCGCGGCGCTTGGGTGCGCGATGCGCGGCCTCGAGCAGCTCGTCCAGCTTGGCGCGAGCGGCCTGACGGTTGGCGTCCTGCGTGCGGTGCTGGCGCGCGGTGATCAGAAGATCGCCCGCAGCGGTGAGCTTGGAGCCTGCAATCTCGCGCAGCCGGGCAAAGACGGTCGGCGGCAGGCGCAGATGGTAGGCGTTGACGCGCAATTGCACTTCGGTGGCAACCTTGTTGGCGTTTTGCCCGCCGGGGCCCGAGCCGGCCAGAAAGCTCTCCTCCGCCATCGCATGCGCGCGATCGAGAAGGTCTTTATCCATCGCTCGCGCCCATAGCTGTGAAGTCCGCCGGCAAAGGCGCGTGCGCTTCGATCGCGGGTTTGCCCTCGCGCTGGACAATAAGGCCGGAGGCGTGGAGCATGGTGCGCGCCGCGCCCCTTCCGCGCTGCTGTTCCGAACCATAAATCGGATCACCCAAGAGCGGCGCGCCCAATCCCTTGAGCGCGTGAATCCGTAACTGGTGCGTGCGCCCCGTTTCCGGGCTGAAACGAATGAGCGCGTTTGGCCCGAGCTTGTGCGCCAATTCCCAGTGCGAGACCGCTTCTTTGCCCTTCTTGGCCGCAATCATCCGCCAGCCCTTCGCTTCAGAGCTGATCTTGGCGAGCTTGAGGCGGATCGTGCCCTCCTCACCCTCGGGGTGGCCTGCAAGAATGGCAAGATAGGTCTTGGTCACCAGCCGATCCTCAAACGCCTTGTTGAAGCGCTTCAGAGCCTTGGGATTGCGCGCCAGAAGCAGGCAGCCGCTGGTGTCCGTGTCGAGCCGGTGCACCGGCATGGGCGCGCGTTGAAAGCCCAGCTTGAGGCTGTAGAGATGGTCTTCAAGGCTCGCACCCCCGCGCCGGGGCTGTTCAATCGGCAGGCCGGCAGGCTTGTTGATCACCAGCGCTTCGCCGTCTTCATAGAGGATGGGGATGGTCATACTTATCTCTTGGGCGCGGGTGCGTGGGGGCTGGGCGATCATACAAGGAGTTTCGCCGCGAACAGGCCGCGTACCGCGTTGCCAAGGATAAAGCCATCCGCAAGGTCATCGAGAGTGAGTTCGGACTCTTTGGCCTGGCCCTTTTCGATCAGAAAGGCGCGCAAGACGCCCGGCAGAAGCCCCAGCGTCGCGGGCGGGGTGAGGAGCACGCCATCGCGCTCAACAAAGATGGTGGTCCAACACCCTTCGGTCACCAGCCCATCCTCGCGCACAAGGATGGTTTCCTCAGCGCCCATCACTCGCCCGGCCTTGAGCGCATCCTCGTAAAAGCCGCGATCCGATGTCTTGTGCGCCAGGCGCCAGTCCGATGGGTCAAGCGGGTGCGGCAGCGCCACAACGGGCACCGCCTCTGCAAAGGCTGCGGGCAGCGGCGAGGTCTCGAGCGCGGTTGCCCCGTTGCGCGCGGTGAGCAGGCGCAGCTTGGCCGGCTTGTCGAGCTCAAAACACAACGCCTGTATCTGATTGCGCGCGGCGTGGCGGTCGAACTCGAAACCCAGCTGAGCCGCGCTTCTTTTCATCCGCTCCAAATGCAGCTCCAACAGCGCGATGCCGATTTCCGGGTTGAACTCCATCGTCTCGATCAGGTCAAAGCCGGGAGCGGTGAGATCGGGTGACGAGGCCCGTGCAAAGCCCGCTTTCACCTCGCATTCGCGCCGCTCGGCAAGCGGATCGCTGTCCGCCACAATGGCTGACCCCACGCCGAGAACGGCCGTGCCTTGCTGGTTCTCGATGGGGGTAAGCCTCAGGCTTCGGATCGCGACATTGAAGGCCGCCGACCCCGCCGCATCGATACGCCCAACGGCGCCGCAATAGGGCCCACGCGCGTCGCGCTCGACCTCGTGGATCAGCTCCATCGCCCGGATCTTGGGCGCGCCGGTGATCGAGCCGCAGGGGAAGAGCGCGCGCACCAAGTCCATCGCCCCTTTCCCCGGCGCCAGCGTGGCGCGCACGCTGGAGACCATCTGGTGCACCGTCGGATAGCTCTCCACCGCGAAGGGCGCCTCCACCTCGACGCTGCCCGGCACCGCCACGCGCGCAAGGTCGTTGCGCATCAGGTCTACGATCATGAGGTTCTCTGCGCGGTCCTTCACCGAGGCGGAAAGCTCTTGCTTGAGCGCGGCGTCCGAGGCGGCATCGCCCCCGCGCGGCCGTGTGCCCTTCATCGGCTTGACCTTGGCCCGAAAGCCATCCGCGTCCCCTTCCAGCGCCACAAACAGTTCGGGCGAGAAGCTCAAGAGCCAATGCGTGCCATAAAACACCAAGCCGCCATAGCCCGCTTTCGCAGCCGCTCGCAGCTGCGCGTAAAGCGCGATCGGATCGCCGCGATAGGACCCGGCGAGCGGGTAGGTTAGGTTCGCCTGATAGATGTCGCCCGCGTGGATCGCGGCGCGCAGGGTCTCGAACGCTTCGACATAGCCGCCGGGCGAAAGCTGCGGGGTGAGCGGGCCGAGCGTTGCGGACCCTTCGCTTCGCGCGTCGAGCCAGGCGGGCACATCATCGGGCGCGATCCGTTCCGGTTCATCTTCGAACAGGCCGAGCCAGACGAGCGGCCCCGCCGCTGCGCTGCGCGCGTCGGCTAATGAGGCAAGTTTTGGCTCAAGCGCCAGGCCCGCTTCATAGGCGATAAAGCCCGCCAGATGCCCGCGGCCTTCGCTGCGCGCAGCCTCGGCTGCGGCCAGAGCGGTTTCGACAGCGTCGGCGTGATAGGCGGCGAATACCTCGCTGGGGCCGCGATAGACGAGCGCGTGCGCCGCGCGTGAGCCCGAGGCTCCGCTTTCGCGCGCGTCATCAAGCAATACAAATGGCTCTGGCTGACCCATTCCTCTCATCTAGACATTCGCGGCCTCAAGTCGAGAGGCTCCGCGCGCACGCTTGACCCCTTCGTCTTGGCTCTGCACAGCGTGACCGGAGCAAATGCGTGGGGGTTGGAGACCATAATGAGCGATATCTTTCTTGGCCTTGGCGCGAATGGCGAGAACCAGAGCCTCGCCTTGAGCCGCGCCAACCGGCACGGTCTCATCGCGGGCGCAACCGGGACCGGCAAGACGGTGACGCTTCAGGGTCTGGCGGAAAGCTTCTCCGCAAACGGCGTTCCGGTCTTCGTCGCGGATGTGAAAGGCGATCTCTCCGGCATCGCCATGCCCGGATCGCCCACCTTCAAGCACGCCGACAAGCTGGAAGGCCGCGCCAAGGAACTGGGCATGGAAGACTACGCCTATTCCGATAATCCCGTAGTCTTCTGGGATCTCTACGGCGAGCAGGGCCACCCGATCCGCACCACGATCTCCGAGATGGGCCCGCTGCTTCTGGCGCGCCTGCTTGACCTCAACGACACGCAGGAAGGGGTCTTGCAGATCATCTTCCGCCACGCCGATGAGAATGGCCTGCTTCTGCTTGATTTCGGCGATCTCACCGCGATGCTCCAATTCGCCTATGAGAACTCGAAGGAGCTTTCGGGCAAATACGGCAACGTCTCCAAGCAATCGGTGGGGGCGATCCAACGCCAATTGCTCAGTTTCGAGGCGCAAGGGGCGAACCACTTCTTTGGCGAGCCGGCGCTGGAAATCGACGATTTCCTGGCCAGAGATGATCAGGGGCACGGGCTTGTGAACGTGCTCGCTGCGGACAAATTGATGCGCAGCCCAAAGCTTTACGCGACCTTCCTGCTGTGGCTGCTGGCCGAGCTGTTCGAGAGCCTTCCCGAAGTGGGCGATCCGGAAAAACCCACGCTCGTCTTTTTCTTTGATGAGGCGCACTTGCTGTTCGATGACGCGCCCAAGGCCTTGCAGGACAAGATCGAGCAGGTCGTGCGGCTCATCCGGTCCAAGGGCGTGGGCGTGTTCTTCGTGACGCAGAACCCGATCGATATCCCAGAGGAGGTCGCCGGCCAACTTGGCAACCGGGTGCAGCACGCCCTGCGCGCCTTCACCAAACGCGATCAGCGCGCGATCAAGGCGGCGGCGGAAACCTTCCGCATCAACGAAGAGCTCGACACCGAAGAGGTGATCACCGAGCTGCGCGTGGGCGAGGCGCTGGTCTCCACGCTGGATGAGGAAGGCGCGCCCACGATCGTCCAGCGCACGCTGATCAAGCCGCCGCGCTCGCGCCTTGGCCCCGTCAACGCCAAGGAGCGCGCGATCATCCAATCCGTAAGCCCGTTTGAAGGCAAGTATGACGAGGCGGTGGATCGGGAAAGCGCGGAGGAAATCCTGCTCGCTAAGACCCAGGACGCGGTCGACACCGCTGCGGAAGTGGCGGAAAAGGGCGAAGAGGAAGTGCGCAAACGCTCGCGCAAGACCAAATCGATCTGGGAGAAGGCGATCTCGCGCGGGACCAAGGTGGCGGCGGGCGGCATGGCCGGCGCGGCGGCAGCGGCCGTGTTGGGCAAAAAGAGCCGCGCCAATCCGGTCGCCTCGGGCCTCACATCGGCGGCTGGCTCAATCGCGACGGATCTGGCCGGGCCGATTGCGGGGCGGTTTGTGCGCAATCTGATCGGCGGTTTGATGCGTTGAAGTTGTGGTGGCTCAGGCCACTGCGCCCCTAAGCCGGGATGCGGATTTCCGCGGTCAGCCCACTGATAAAGTCGCCGTCATAGCGGTTCTCGATCACCAGCTCGCCATCATGCGCTTCGGCAATCGCGCGCGCTAGGGTGAGGCCCAGACCCGTGCCGCCCGTGGCGCGGCTGCGCGAGGCATCGCCGCGTTTGAAGGGTTCGAACATGTCCCCGATGCGCTCTTGAGGAATACCCGGCCCTCTATCCTTCACCTGCAGGACAATGGTTCGCCCCTTCGCGTTCTCGCGCACCAGCACCGCAACGCTGGCCTGGTCGCCATAGCGCACCGCGTTGCTAACAAGATTGCGCAGGGCGCGCTTGAGCCAGGTTACCTGAACCCGCGCGACAAGCCGGCCCGAGCGGCTTTCATCCAGATCCAGCGTAACCGGGTCGCCCAGAACCTCGAACTCTTCCACCACGCTGTCCGCCAGCGCGTCGATGTCGACCGCTTCGGCCTTGTCCGCTTCCCCACGCGCACGGCCAATCCGAGCCAGAGAGAGGATGTCATCGAGCGTGCGGGTGATGTCCTCGATGCTGTCGGCCATGCGCGTGCGCTGCGCTTCGTCCGGCACACTCTCGATCCGCACGCGCAGAGCGGCGAGCGGGGTCTTCAGATCATGGCCAATCGCGCCCAGCATCACGTCTTTTTCGTCAAGCAGCGCAGCGATGCGAGCTTCCATCGCGTTGTGCGCGGCGATGAGGCGACGCGTGTCGGCCGGGCCGGTTTCCTCCAGCCTGACCGCGCGGTCGGGCGCCTTCGAGAAATCGTCAACACGGTCGGTCAATTCCGCCAGCGGGCGCGTGATCCTGCGCAGGACGACATAGAGCATGGCGGACAAGACCGCGAAGATCAGGAGTGTTTGGCCGATGAGCAGCCAGACCGCGTCCCTGGGGGGTTTGCGCTCAAAGGCGCGGGCGGTTTCCCACTCGCTGTCTGGCGTGCGCTGAATGGTGGCGACATAGAGCTTGCGCAGACGCCACGCTCGGCGTGCGTCAAGCCGGGGGCGTGTGCGGGCAAAGGTGACGAGTTCGGGATCCTCCCCGGCCAGGCGCACTTCGACGGCCAGTCGGTGCGGCGTGATCCCTTCCTGCTCCAGCAATTCGCGCATACGCTGAGCGCGTGAGGAGGTGGTGTTGCTGGCGGTCAGGCCGACTTCGGGCGCGCGGCTGAGGCGGTAGCGCAACTGGCGCGGCAAGCGGGCAACCGGCTGGATCGGTGCGGCTTCGATATCGGTCGATGGTCCCCGTCCCATTCGCGCATCGGGCCGCGGCGGCCCAGCCAAAAAGCGCTCCGGGCGCTCGCCGCCGATCGACAGCTGCGAGGTCAGCGCAGTCAGCGCGGAAAGTTCCAGCCGATCGCCACTGGCGCGGTAAAGCAGAACCACCCCCACAACCTGCGCGATCAGCAAGGCCAGCATGACGCTGGCCATCACCTGTCCGAGCAGGCTACGCGGCAGCAGCCGCTTCATGCCTGGGGCAGGTTTCCGGGCGCAGCGCGCCGGACTTGGGCGGCAAAGCGGTATCCGCCGCCGCGCACGGTTTGGATGTATTGCGGGTTGCGGCTGTCGCTCTCGATCTTGCGGCGCAGGCGGCTGACCTGATTGTCGACCGCGCGGTCGAACAGATGCGCGGTTCGGCCCTGGACCATGTCGAGCAGCAGATCGCGGTCCATCACCTTGCGCGGATTGTCGAGGAAGGCGCGCAGCAAGCGGAATTCCGCCGTCGAGATCGGCACCGTCACGCCGTCGGGATCGGTCAGCTTGCGCTTCAGGGGTTCAAGCACCCAGTCCTCGAATATGTAGAGCCAGTCTTCATCCTCTTCCTGCGCGGCCGGACCCTTGGCGACCCGGCGCAGCACGGTGCGAATGCGCGCCACCAATTCGCGTGGCTCAAAGGGTTTGACGACGTAGTCATCCGCGCCCAGCTCCAGGCCAACAATGCGATCGGTTGGCTCAGTCTTGGCGGTGAGGAAAATCACAGGAAGTTCGCGCGTTTCAACAAGGTGTCGGCACAGCGAGAGGCCGTCTTCCCCAGGCATCATGATGTCGAGCAGGACGATATCCGGGCGCGCGGCGGTGGTGTCGGCATCGACCTGGGCCAGAACGCTGCGCGCACCAGCGGCGCTCTCCGCTTCGGTCACATCAAAGCCTTGCCCGCCCAGATATTCGGCGAGTGGTTCGCGCAAGGTCGCCTCGTCGTCGACCAGCAGGATCTTCACAGAACCGTTATCGCGCCCGGCATGCATGCTCATGTCTTGCTCGCTCATTTCGTTACTCCTTGCAGCGATGGGGCAGGTGGACAAAAAGCGCAAGCCGACCCGGCGCGTCCGATCCTATTGGAACGGACGCGCCGGGCCGGCCGGGGATGGCGCACCGGGGAAAACAGGGGCGTGTGTCCGGAGCGCCAGGAGAGGATCGTTACGAACTGGCGCCTTGGCCTCCGCGGTTTCGCATGCGGCTGCGCATTTGCGTCTTGGCCGTTTCGCGCTCTGCCTCGGTGATGGTGCCTGAGCCATCGGTGTCGATCCGCGCAAAGCGGGCCTCGACCATGGCGTCGAATTCTTCGCGGCTGACCGCGTTGTCGTAATTGGTGTCGGCCCGGCGCAGGGCCATCATGGCCATTTTACCGGGCCCGCCACGGCGCATTCCGGGGCCCATGTCAGGACGGCGACCCTTGCCGCCCATTTCGGCCCGCATGGCCTTGCCTGCTTCAAGTTCGGACTGCGAGAGCCCGCCGCTGCCGTCGGTGTCGAGCCGTTCAAACATCATGGCCTGCATCTCGGCGCGGCGTGCGGCGCGTTCAGCTTCGCGCTTTTCGCGGCTAGCGGTCATTTCCTCGGGGCTGATTTCGCCGTCCTCGTTGGCGTCGGCTTCGGCGAATCGCTGCTGGGCGCGGGCTTCGCGATCGTCGCGGCTGAGCGAACCATCAGCGTTGGCGTCCATCGTCTCAAAGCGTTCGGCGCTCTTGGCCTTGGCTTCTTCAAGCGTGATGATGCCGTCGCCGTCGATGTCCGCCTGTTCGAAGCCGGGTCCGGCCAGATGGCCGTCGCGGTGATTGGCCTGGTGACTAGCAAGAGCGATTCCGGCGCCACCCAAAGCCAGCGTGGCAATCGCAGCGGTCATGAGAGTGTATTTGCGCATCAATTGTATCTCCCGAGAAAGCCCTCACATCGCAAAGGCGGTGTTCCACGAAAGTTGCGACGGACGCGTCGGGCCAGAGCGCAAGGAAGCGGTGCCGGAAAGTCTTGCCAGGGGGCAGCAAGATCAGGGGATAAGGATCCGGTCAGCCAGCCCATTGCAACAGGCCGGAGCTCAATCGGGGGAGTGTCTCCTGACACGTCCGCCGCAACTCATGAAACCCCTTATAGGGGCGCTGTGTCGCACGATTATGCCGTGTGCCGGCAATTTTGTCGCACCGTGTATCGCTTTGGAGGACCGGTTCATCCACGCGAAAGCAAAGCGCGACACGCGTGCCTTTGCTTTGCCAAATTGGTAAGGAGCGTCGCCGCGCTGACCGTCTAGGCTACAGGTGCGGTCATGCAGAAGACGTTGAGCTTGTTCCCGTCGGGATCGCGAAAATAGCCGGCGTAAAAGCCATCATCGCCGCGCGGGCCCGGCGCGCCTTCATCGCTTCCACCGTTTGCCATCGCGGTTTCGTACACCGCCTGCACCATTTCCGGGCCATCAGCCTGAAGCGCCACCAACGTCCCATTGCCATGGGTCGCCGCTTCGCCGTTGAAGGGCTTGGTTGCGGCAACGCCGGGCGCGCCGCCCATCTCGCCCCAGGCGATGAAGGTTTCAAACTCCATCATTCGGCCCACGCCAAAATGCTCGGCCAAAGCGTCATAGAAGGCCGCAGCGCGCGGCAGATCGTTGGTTCCAAGCGTCACATAGCCGATCATCTCGTGTTCTCCCTATTCCGACTCGTTGACCGGAACATTATAGGAACATCCGAAATGGCGCAATCGACTTGTTCGCCTCAGAGCGGCGCGGTCTGGCGCTCCACCCACGCCAGATCCTCGCCCTCCATTTGCGGGGCCAGGATCGCGCGCACCTGAGCATGATAGGCATCGAGCCAGGCGATCTCCGGCGATGTCAAAAGGCTCTTTTCAATCAGGCGCCGGTCAATCGGCACCCATGTGAGGCATTCAAAGCCGAGATATCGCCCTTCCGCACCCTCGATCTCGCGCTCGACCGTCAAGACCAGATTCTCGATCCGGATGCCGAACGCATCGGGCTTGTAATAGCCCGGCTCGTTGGAAAGGATCATGCCGGCGTGCAGTTCGGCATTGGTGCCCGTCTGACCGCCGGTTGGCTTGGCGATGCGCTGCGGGCCTTCGTGCACTGCGAGGAAACTGCCCACGCCGTGCCCCGTGCCATGCGCGTAATCGACGCCCGCTTCCCACAGATACTGACGCGCGAGCACGTCGAGCTGGCCGCCGCACGTCCCTTGCGGGAAGACCGCTTGATCGATCTGGATGTGCCCTTTGAGGACACGCGTGAAACGGTCCTTCATCTCCGCTGTCGGCTCAGAGCCTGCGGGGCTGTCGATCCACACCGTGCGGGTGATGTCGGTGGTCCCCGCGGGGTACTGTCCGCCCGAATCGACCAGGTAAATCGAGCCCGGCGGGATGGTTATGTTGCTGTCCTCATCGACCCGGTAATGCGGAAGAGCCGCATGGCCCGCCGCGGCCGAAATCGTGTCGAAACTGGTATCGCGCAGGTCCGGGTTCAAACCGCGCATCTCCAACAGCTTGGCCGCCGCGCCCAGTTCGTCGACCGTGCCGCTGGGCGCGGTTTCCTCGAGCCAGCGCAGGAAGCGCGCCACCGCCACACCGTCGCGCGCTTGCGCGGATTGGTGCCCGGCCACCTCAGCGGCGTTCTTCATTGCCTTGGCGAGGATGGTGGGATCGTCCTTGAAAGTGAACTTCGCGCCTCCAGCCCTAAGGGCTTGCGCGATGCCGACCACGCCGAAATTGGGATCAACGCTGACGCTTTGGCCCTTGAACTCGCTGGCCAGAGCGGTCTCGAAGGCTGAGCGTTCGCGCACCGTGACCGCGTTTCCCAGATGTTGAACGAGCTCAGGCGTCACTTTTTCAGAGGCGATGAACAGATCCGCTGTCCCATCGCTTTTGGCGATCACATAGGACAGCGCGACCGGCGTATGGCTGACATCGCTGCCGCGCATGTTCAAAAGCCAGGCGACGGAATCAAGCGCAGGGACGACCACGGCGTCCAGCTTCTCGCCATCGAGCCATTCGGCAATCGCGCTGCGTTTCTCGCTGGAAGATTGCCCCGCGTGCACGTCATCATGCACCAGCGCGACCGCGTCCGACGGGGCTGGCTGGTCGGACCAGACGGCATCGATTGGGTTGCTCTTGGCCGGGACCATCTCAACACCGGCGGGCTCAACCACACGCTCGAGCGCTTCGACCCAGGCCCAGGTGTGGAGCCACGGATCGTAGGCAATGCGCGCACCTTGCCCGCACACCTCTTTCAGCCACGCGCCCAGAGTGTCCGAAGGGATCGAGCGATAGGCGAACAGGTTTTCATCCACCTGGTCGCGCACTTGCACTGTGTAGCGCCCGTCGACGAAGATCGCCGCCTCGTTCAAGGTCACCGCCGCAAACCCGGCCGACCCGCCAAAGCCGGTGAGCCAAGCCAAGCGCTGAGCGTATTCGCCGACATACTCGCTCATATGCTCATCGCAGATCGGGATAACGAAGCCATCAAGCTCGCGGCGCTTGAGCTCTTCGCGCAGGGCAGCAAGGCGGGCTTCATGGGTTTGCATCAGCATTTGGTCGATCCTCGAATGGCGTTGAGCGATGCGCGCCATTGCACGCAGCCTCGCCGGGTGGCTACAAGCCTACCACATAATCCCACCACGGCGCGCTTTCCAGTCGCGCGCGTTCAGCCAAAGGACTATCGCCTCATGGCCAATTCCTCGAAATTTCGTGCCATTGCGCTTAGCTGCGCAGCAAGCCTTGCCATCGCGCCGGTTTTCGGGGCCCAGGCTGACAACCATAAGGACACGACAAGCGTGAGCGCAGAACAAGCCGCCCCTCCCATCGCCAAGAAAGTGCCGCACACCTATACGCATCACGGGATCACGATCGAAGACCCGTATGACTGGCTCTATGACAAGTCCTATCCCACCGTTGATGACGAGGACGTGCTGGACTATGTGAAGGCCGAAAACGCCTATTTCGAAGCCAACATGAACCCGCTTCAGGCGCAGACGGACACGCTGTTCGAAGAGATGAAGGCGCGCATCAAGGAAGACGATTCCAGCGTGCCGCAGCGCAGCGGCAACTTCCTCTACTGGTCCGAATTCAAGGAAGGCGATCAGTATCCGCGCTATTATCGCAAGCCCGTCGGTGCGCCAGCGGACGCAAAGGGTGAGGTGATCCTTGATCAGAACGAAATGGCCGAGGGGCTCGAATATTTCCGCCTTGGCGCGTTCACGATCAGCCAGAACGGGCGCTACATGGCTTACGCGACCGACACCAACGGATCGGAACGCTACACCGCGCGCATCAAGGATCTGGAAACCGGAGAACTGCTTGGCGATGAGATCCCGAACCTGCGCGGCGGGCTGACCTGGGTCGCGAATGACACGGCGCTGGTCTACACGCCCTCGACCGAGGAATGGCGCTCGCTTGAGGTCAAGCTGCACACGATTGGCGAGCCCAACGAGACGGATGTCTCGCTCTATCTCGAAGACGATCAGAGTTTCAGCGTCGGCGCCGGGCTGACCGCGCAGGACGATTATCTGATCATCGCAACCGGCGACAACGAGACGAGCGAAGTGCGCTTTGTCTCCGCCGCTGATCCGACAGGTGAGCTCACACTTATCAAACCGCGCGAAAAGGGCGTCGAATACAGCGTTGATATCCGCACCGGCGAAAACGGGGGCGAATTGTGGATCTGGACCAATGACGACCACATCAATTTCCGCTTGGCCAAAGCCTCTTTGGAGACACCGGGCCAATGGGAAACCGTGATCGCGGGATCGGATGAATTCTACCTCACCGGGTTTGACCTGTTTGAGGGCTTCTTCGTTACCGAAGGGCGCCTCAAGGGCCTCGATAAGGTGCAGATCCGCCAGTACGCCTCGCCGCAGACGATCCAGTCGATCACCTTTCCTGAGGAAAGCTATTCGGCGGGCTTATCCAACAACCCCGAATACGATCAGACCAAGCTGCGCCTTTCTTATGAGAGCATGATCACGCCGGACACGGTCTACGATTACGACGTGGCGGCCAATACGCTCGAATTGTTGAAGCGCCAGGAAATTCCGAGCGGCTATGACGCTACGCAATACATCACCCGCCGGGTCGAGATTGAGGCGCGCGACGGCACGATGGTGCCGGCCAGCGTGGTGATGCACAAGGATCGCGCGAAACTTCTGGCTGATCAAGGTATTGAAGGCCCCGGTCCGCTGCACCTCTACGCCTACGGCGCTTATGGCTACGCGATCCCGCCCGGCTTCTCGACCACGCGCCTGAGCCTGGTGGATCGCGGCTTTGCCTACGCCATTGCGCATATTCGCGGCGGTGATGATCTGGGGCGCAAGTGGTACCTTCAGGGCAAGCTGATGGAGCGAACCAACACGTTCAACGATTTTGTCGATGTGGGCCGCGGGCTGATCGACATGGGCCTTACCGCAGAGGGTATGGTGACGGCCAGCGGCGGTTCGGCGGGCGGAGAGCTGATGGGCGCGATCGTCAATCAGGACCCGGCGCAATACGGCGCGGTCGTAGCCCATGTGCCGTTTGTCGACGTGCTCAACACCATGCTCAACGAAGACCTGCCGCTCACGCCCGGCGAATGGCAGGAATGGGGCAACCCGATCACCAGCAAGGAGGCCTTCGCCTTTATCCTGAGCTACAGCCCCTATGATCAGGTTCAGGCGCAGGAATATCCGCCCCTGCTGGTCACCGCCGGATTGAACGATCCGCGTGTCACCTATTGGGAGCCGGCCAAATGGGTCGCGAAGCTGCGCGACACCAAGACGGACGACAACATCCTGATGATGAAGACCAATATGGGCGCCGGCCATGGTGGCAAGTCGGGCCGCTGGAATTCGCTCTATGAGACGGCGGAGGAATTCAGCTTCCTGCTTTGGCAGATGGGGATGAGCGGCGAGGAGCAGAGCGGCGGGTGAAGCGGCGTAACTATTCGCGCGAACTGGTCATGGTCATCGGCCTATTCGCGTTGATTGGCGTTGCCTTTCCATTTCTGCTGCTATTCGGGCCCTGCCTCGTGGGGATAGGAGCCTGTCCGTAATGCCGCGCTTCACCCGCACCTTCACCGCTGAGCCGTCGCACATTGATGAGCTGGGCCACGTCAACAACGCGGTGTGGGTGCAGTGGATTCAGGACCTCGCGACCGCGCATTGGACCGCTGTCGCGCGGCCCGAGGACCACACCGCGTTCATCTGGGTGGTGGTGCGTCATGAGATCGATTACCGCGCCAATATCGCGCTGGGTGAGAACGCGCAGGGGACGACCTTCATCCCGGGCGCGGCCAAAGGCGCGACCTCGGTGCGCGTGGTCGAATTCACCGATGTGGCGGGCAAGCCGCTCGTATCCGCGCGCACGACCTGGGCTATGCTTGACCGGGCAAAACAGCGGCTGGTGCGAGTGCGGCCCGAAGTGCTTGCGCCGTTTCGAGAGCCGAGCCCGGACTGACCAGTGCCGGTTAAGCGGCCCGGCCTTTGCGTCGATCCCTGCCAGAGCGGCCACGCCTCTCACGCGGCGGGATGGGCGAGCCTTGTGAACCAGCCGGTTTTACGCGGGCCGGGAACATAGTGAGCTTCTCGGAGACCATGCGGTTTCGCCCTGACGCTTTGGCGTCATACATCAGGCTGTCCGCCCGGGCGTAGAATTCGTCAAAGGACATGCGGGCGCTGGTCGCGCGCGGGACGCCGATGGCGCCCGAACTGGCCGTCACGGGGGTGTCGAGACCTTCCACGTCGGCGGCGATGCGTATCGGGATGGACTGCCGCAGCGCTTCGGCGCGTCGCAGCGTTCGCTTGCCGCGAAGAAGCACCACGAACTCCTCTCCGCCCAACCGCGCGGCGACAAGATCCGGGTCTTGCTGCCCCAACAGCGCCTTGGCGCAGGCCACGAGCGCTGCATCCCCAACCTGGTGTCCATGGCGATCATTCACCTGCTTGAAGCGATCCAGATCAATCAGCGCAAACGTGTCAAAGCCGCTCTTGAACAGATCTTCGAACTGCGCTTCGAGCCCGCGCCGGTTGAGCAGGCCGGTAAGCGCGTCACGCTCGGACAAGTGTTCAAGCATGCGCGCTTCGGTCCGCGCTTCGTCGCGTTCGCGCCGGATCGCAAGGAAGCGATCGGCGATGGCCAGGCTGACGACGATGACTTCCAGCGCGGTGGCCAGAAACATGCCCTGATCAAGGCTGGAAGGGCCCACATACGCTCCGATCCCGCGCAGCAGGCGTTCAATCGAGGCGAGGATAATCGGCGTCCAGGCAAAGGCCAGGAAACGCGCGCTTCGGCTTCCGCGTCCAACCGCCTCGGCGATGCCGGCGGTGATGATCAGGATCACGGGCACGAAGGCGTAGAAATACAGCCGGTCATCAAATCCGTGGGTTGCGTGCAGTTGCAGAGCGAGAAAGCCGGGCACCAGGATCGACCAATAGCCCGCGCCTATTGTGACGCGCCGCATCAGCCTGGACTGCGCGTGTGTCTCGAGAAACTCAGCCAGAAAGAGCGCGGAAATGCCGACACCGATGGCCCAGAACAGTGGGCCAGCGATGGCCGTAACCCAGAGCGGGATCGCGTCGAAGACTGAGATTAACCCGCCTGCGGACAGGACATAACCCATCATCGCAACCACCATCGCTGCGTGCAGCAACACGAAACGCTCGCGCAGGACGATGAAGAAGCTGATGTCGAAGAACAGAGGAAGCACCAGCATGCCGAGTACGAAGGCCAGGATCATGACTTCAAGCTGAGACCAGTCCGCGTCGTCGGGATAGAAGGCAAGCCGGGCTTCAGTCAGCATCGGGACAGAATGCGGGCGCTCGATCCGGACGATAAGTGCGTGGGTTTCGGCCTTGATCTCGGGCAGGTCAAGGCGGAACACGGGTCCGGCGGGGAAGGGCTCCCCATCCGTCTCGCTCCATTCGAGCGTCCGCAAGGTCCCATCCGCATCCAGCGCGGAAAAGCTGATGGACTGGTACCGGGCAATCCTGGTGAAGAAGTGGCGCGGGCGCTCTTCGCCGTCCCACGCCTCGCGCTCGAACAGCAACCAAGCGACGGGCTCGTGCGCCACCCAGTCTTCATCCGAACACGTCCAGCGCACGCCGCGCTGCGATGGCTCTGTTGTGAGTTTGGCCATGTCTTGAAACGTCGTCTCAAGCCCGGACGCGGCGTGGCAGGCGGGTGCGAAACTGGGCTCGCCGTGATGATGGACAACACCACTGGCAGCCGCCGGCGCAGCCAAAAGGCTGGCGAACACCGCAAACAGCGCGGCGACCATCACGTGGGTGGCGAGGCGTCCCATAGCTCAAGACTAACCCCAAGCGGTTAGAAATGCCTTAAATCGTCCGCGCTCTCATGCGGCGCAGTAAGACATCTAAAATCCTGAAAACTTGCGGCAAATTGTATTCAACGTATAAACCTAACGCGAGGGCTGCAAATCGCTACAGAAGCCGAAAAAGAGCCCTAATTTGGCGCACTTGTCTGGTCTGAAGATCGCCGCAACGGGTTGTGCACGTCATTCCTGTGTCACAGTCGGCGCTTAGCGGCCACAAGACTACGGGAGTTCCACAAGATTATGAAACGCACCGCCAAGGCTACGCGGCTGACCTTTTCCGCATTTTTCCTCGCAAGCGCGGTGTCGCTTGTGGGATGCGCAGGCGATGTGTCGCGCGATTCGATCCGCGCTGTGGGTTCCTCAACCGTCTATCCCTTCGCCAAGCTGATCGCCGAGAGCTACGCGCTCTCCAATCCCGACTACAAGTCCCCCCTCATCGAGAGCACGGGCACAGGCGGCGGTATCCAGCTGTTTTGCTCAGGGGTTGGCGCCGACACTCCGGACATGGTCAACGCCTCGCGCCGCATGAAGGTGAGCGAGTTTGACAAGTGCCAGGCCAACGGTGTGGCGGATATCATCGAATTGCAGGTTGGCCTCGACGGCATCGCTTTTGCCTCGGCCAAGGGCGGTATCATGCTCAACCTGTCGCCGCGCACCGTCTACGAAGCGCTGGCGGCGCGCCCCTATGGCGGCGAACAGACCGCTGAGACGTGGCGCGATGTTGATCCCGCGCTGCCGGATGAGCCGATCCTCGTATACGGCCCACCCAGCACCAGCGGCACGCGCGACGCGCTCAAGGAACTGGTTCTGGAAGTCGGCTGCGACACCAACCCGGCCATGAAGGCGCTCAAGGAAGAAGACGAGGACGAGCACCAGGCGGTGTGCACCGAAGTGCGCTCGGATGGCGCTTATGTCGATCAGGGCGAGCAGGACAATCTCATCGTCCAGAAGATCGAGAGCAATCCGCGTTCAGTGGGTGTGTTCGGATTCTCCTATCTCGATGAAAATATTGACAAAGTCCAGGGCCTGCCAATGGACGGCGTGGACCCGACTTACGCCAACATCGCCAGCTTTGATTATCCCGGCGCGCGGCCGCTCTATGTCTACGTCAAGAAGGCGCATATGCGCGCCATTCCAGGGCTTGATCTCTACCTCCAGGAATGGGTCAAGAACTGGAGCGCGGAAGGCCCGCTCGCCAAAATCGGTCTTGTTGCCTCACCGGCGGATGAAATGGCCGCCAACAAAGCCAAGGTCGACGAGCTTATCACCATGACCCGCGCCGATCTGACCGGCGAGACCCAAGCGAAACCCGAAGACGCAGCCGAGGCGGTTGTCGAAGGCTGACCAAATACGACTTTGTCCAGATTGCGTCTGGAACGAGTTCATCTGGAAAGAGGGAGCACCCGATGACACGTAAGTATTCGTTCGCCGCCCAGTCCGCCAAAGCCCTGCTTGTCTCGGCGGCCTGTCTCGCATTGGCCGCGTGCGGCGGTGAAGCCGAAGAGGCCGCTCAGCCGCTGACAATTATTGGATCCTCGACGGTGTATCCGTTCGCGCAGAAGGTGGCCGAGGACGCCGTGGCCGCCAATGATGGCATGGCCGCGCCCACGATCAAATCGACCGGATCCAGCGAAGGCATCGCCGAGTTTTGCGCGAGCGAGGGCCCGGGCACGGCCGACATTGTGAACGCCTCGCGCCGCATTACGCTGGAAGAGTTCAACACCTGCAAGGCCGCGGGCGTATCCGATATTATTGAGATCAAGGTCGGGCGCGATGGCATCGTGTTCGCCTCCGCCAAAGACAAGGGCATTGATCTGTCGCTGACCTCCGCGTCGGTTTACCGGGCGCTTGCTGCAACGCCGTTTGGCGAAGAGCAGACAGCGGCCAATTGGGCCGATGTGGCAGGCGGCCTCCCGAACGAGCCGATCATCGTCTATGGTCCCTCCGAAACCTCCGGCACGCGCGACGCGCTGCTCGAGGTGGTCATGATGCCGGCCTGCACCGCCAACCGCGCCATGGCGGCTTTGGAGGAAAGCGATCCGGTCGCCTTTGAGAGCAATTGCCACGCTCTGCGCTCGGACAGCGCCTATATCGAGCAGGGCGAGAAGGACGATCTGATCGTTGGCAAGATCTCCAACAACCCGCGCGCTGTCGGTATCTTTGGCTATTCCTATCTTGAGGAAAACGTCGAAGCGATCAAAGGCCTGACGTTGGACGGTGTGTCCCCCAGCGCTGAGACCATCGCTGATGGCTCCTATCCCGGTTCGCGCCCGCTCTATATGTATGTCAAGAAAGCCCGTATCGGCGCGACGCCGGGGATTGAAGACTATCTGGCGCAATGGGCCAAAAGCTGGAGCGCGGACAGCGCGCTCACCCAGATCGGCCTTGTACCCGCGACCGAAGAGATCCAGGCCAAGAGTGCGGATGCGATCAGCAACCAGACCGTGCTGACGGCGGCGGACTTCGAATAGGGCACAGGTGAGCGCTTTGCTGGGCGCTCAAAGGCCTGCGATTGTCCCTGTTGGTGATTGCCGCTAGCCTCACATTATGAGCGCTCGCAAGATTGAGACATGGCACGATGCCGGGCTGATTGACGCGCAAACGCGCGCGGCGCTGCTCGCCTACGAGGCCGAACACGCGCGGCCTTTGGCTTTGTGGGCGGTGTTTGGCATTGGCGCGTTGGCGATCGGGCTGGGCCTGGTCTCCGTGGTGGCCGCCAATTGGGAGGATGTGCCCGGCCAAGTGCGCCTTGCGATCCATCTCGCGCTGCTGGGCGGCGCGTTGGGGGCCGTCTTCTTCAAGGAGAAACAGCTCGTTTCTGCCTCGCCCTGGGCGCTCGAAGCGCTCACCGCGATCACCGCAGTTCTGGGGCTCACATTCTTCGGCCATCTGGGGCAGGTCTATCAGACCAGTTCGCCGCTGTGGGTGCCGCTTGCCATGTGGCTGGCGCTGTTTGGACCGATGCTGCTGCTGACCGGTCGCAGCTGGCTGAGCGCGAACCTTGTTTTCGGCGGCGCGATCTACGCCGTGTGGGAATACGCCTTTGCCTCCGAGGCGCTTGTCTTTTCTGCAGACGATCCAACCCGACCTTCCGTCTGGGTGGCGGCGGTGATGGCCTTGCCCGCACTCTTCGCGCCTCTGGGAGGGTTCCTTCGAGCGCGCTCGACGCGGGCCGATTTCTGGCGGCGCCTTGAGCAATTGGCGCTGATCTACGCTCTTGGCGGGGCCTCGATCGCAACGGCTCTGGCCAGCCTCGATGCGTTCGGAGGCGAAGAGACGGGCGTCCTTGGCCCGGCCGCTCTGGCGACATTTGCAGGTGTCGGTATCCTCACCGGCGCGCTGGTGGCGCTGGTTCGGCCCACGCATTCGGGCCGCTTGTCAGGAGCGATCCTTGCCGGTTCAGGGGTGACCATGCTGCTGGCGCGATCGGTTAGCGGGGTGGATCTGGCCGCCGCGCTGTTATTCATGGCCTTGTGGTTCGGCGTTGCGGCGGCGGCGCTCAAAGCTGGCTGGCGCGGCGTGTTCCAGCTTGCGGTGGCGGCCATCGCCTTGCGGCTTATCATCCTGAGCTTTGAGTTGGCGAGCGACCTCCTTCTCTCCGGTTTCGGCTTGATCCTTTCCGGCCTGCTCATCCTCGGCATCGCCTGGGGCGCTTACCGGGTAAGCCGCGAATTTGCACCGGGTGCGGACCATGATGGAGGCGAAGCGTTATGATGCAAACGGCTCTTCGCGCTGTGTTCCTCGTCGCGCTTCCGTTTGCCGGGCTCGCCGCTTTGTGGTGGCAAAGTGAGGATCTGAGCCAACAGGGCACCGACTGGGAGGTTGAGATCGAAGGTTATGACCCGCGCGATTTGCTGCGTGGCCATTACGTCGAGTTTCAGTACGCCTGGCCGATCCGCCCCGCGGCTGAGGAAGAGGGCGACCAAGACCGCTTGATCCGCATGCGACGCGCCCCCCAGGCTTTGTGTCTGATCGGTGAAGCGCCTCAGATCGCCGAAGCGATCGCCTATGACAGCGCATTCGACCCAGATTTTGAGATGTGCGAGCACAAGCTGATCGCGCAAGCGGGAAGCGTCTATGGTTCGCGCAGCCTCAGACAAGGGCGGCTTTATGTCGGGCAGGAGCGCGCCAAGGCGATCGAAGAAGAATTGCTCAACCCCGATCAGCGCGGGGTCGTGACCATTCGCCAACGCGAGGATGGCGTCTTGACCGCGCTCGACATTCGCTTTCGCCCGTTAAACGAAGAGGAGCTGGCTCAACGCGAAGCCGGGCTTCAAGAGGGGGTAGGGGTGATCGACATCGACCCGTCTCCTGACATTTCCGGCGAACGCTAAACCGAAAGAAAAGGGGGCCGCGACACGCGCAGCCCCCTTGCTGTGTGAAGGCTAGTCCGGCGCTTCAGTAGCGCGCCGAGAACTCAATGCCGTAGAGGCGCGGTTCGCCGGCGATGAAGGTCGGCGTGCCGAAAACAGCGCCGGTGTTGCCCGCATCGATCAGGTACTCTTCGTCCAGCAGGTTGCGCGCGTAGAAGGTCAGGCCAAACTTGCCATCGTTGAACCGCACACCGGCGCGCAGGTTAACGAGCGCATAGCCGTCTTCGCTGAGCGTGGGGTTATCGGGATCGTTGGGCTGCTCAAAGAAGACCCGGCTTTGATAGGTGACGCTCGGCGTGATGAAGACCTCGTGCGAGGTGTTGCCGATGCCAAAGCTTGCATCAAAGCCGCCGCTCGCCGAATGCTCGGGCTGAAGGCGGAAGCGCGAGCCCACAAAGGCATCGGCGCCCGGCTGATCGGACGGCGCGTCAATCTCTGCATCGATATAGGCGTAGTTGGCAAAGAAGCGCAGATTGCGCGACGGCGCCCAGATCGCCTCGGCCTCGACACCGAAGTTGCTCGCCTCGCCTGCGTTGACCGGCACGATCTGCGCGTTACCGTCGATGAAGCTGGTCTGGAAGTTGGTGTAGTCCTGGAAGAACACGCCAACCGATCCGGCGAACTGGCCTGCATTGGCCTTGATCCCGCCTTCATAGTTCCAGACTTCTTCAGCATCGATCAGCGTCGCGCCATCCTGGTCCAGATCGATAACCGGGGAGCGGCGACCTTTTGAGACGGTCGCGTAGAGGTTCACTTCGTCGGTTGCCCGGAACAGCAGGTTGAAGCGCGGCAGCCACGCATCAAAGCTGTCTTCGGCTTCCAGCGTTTCGCCATTGGTGCCGGGCACGAACAGAAGCGGGAAACCCGCCAGAGCGCTGAGCGGCTGTTCGGAGAAGAAGGTGCTGCGACGATCTTCGGTGATGTAGCGCAGGCCCGCCGTGAACTCGAGGCTGTCGAACACCAGCGTACCATCGGCAAAAACCGAGAAGGACGAATTGTCGCCGCCATTGCGGAACACGCTCTCATAGGGAACGACGCTCGCCGCGCCGCCGGTCAGGATCGACGAGGCCTGGGGCGCCGCGATCAGCGCGTTGGGGCCCGAGCACACCTCATTGGCCGGAACGCCGACTACGCTGCCCACCAGCGCTGCGGTGCCCGCATCGATGCACGCCAGGTAGGTGCCTTCATCGGTTGAAAAAGGCACGCCTTGTGTGCCGTCTTCCTGGAAATAGTTGACCCCGAAAAAGCCGCGGAACATGTCGCCTTCATAAGACAAACGGGTTTCGTGGCTGAACTGATCGCCCAGTGATTCTTCGGCGAACTCGAGATAAAACAGCGCTGAGCCGTCGGCATCGAACACTTCGAGGCTGTCAAATTCGCGGTAACCGGTGATCGAGGTCAGCGTCCAATTGTCGTTGAAGCTGTGCTCGATCGTGCCCGAAATGTCGAAGACCGAGCGCTCAAGACCCAGCTCATCCAGACCCAGAACGCTCTCGCTGAAGGGTGAGCCGCCAAGCTCGGAGGGGGTGTAAGGGCTGGTGTCGCCACCGGTCGCCGGGATCGTGCCCGAGACGAAGGCGGTGCCGGGGTTGTTCTGCTCTTCATAGGTCGCAACAAGATCAATCGTGGTGTTGTCTGTGGGCGTGAAGCGCAAGCTACCGCGCACGCCGAACTGATCGACGCCGTTGAGATCGTCCTGATCGATGCCGACAATGCCTTCCGATGCGCTGCCCGGCTCACCGGCGATGTTCTCGACATAACCATCGCGGCGCTTGACCGTCCAGGCGATGCGGCCTGCGACCTTGTCATTGCCCAGGTTGAGCATGCCGTCGCTTTCGAACTGGCCAAGATTGCCGATCGAGATCGAGTTCTGGCGGTCAAAGCCGGGCTTTGGCTTGGCCGTCACAACAGAGATCGCGCCGATCGTGGAGGCGGTGCCGAACAGGGTGGCTTGCGGGCCCTTAACGACCTCGATCCGTTCAATGTCGAACAGGTCGAAATACGACCCGCGTGAGCGCGATACGTCGACGCCGTTGTAATAGATGGTGACGCGCGGCGCGATCTGAGCGCTGCCCGAATCCGAAGTGATGCCGCGGATCACAAAGCCAGGGTTGTTAGGGCTCTGCTCCTGAACCGTCAGGCCGGGGATGTAAGCGGCGACTTCGTCAAATTCGTCAATGCCGATAGACTGCAAGTTCTCGCCCGAAAGCGCGCTGATCGTCGCGGGCACGTCCGTGATAACCTCTTCGCGCTTTTGCGAGGTGACGATGATGACCGGGCCGGTGACTTCCTCAGAGGTCTCGGTGTTCTGCGCGAGAGCGGTGTGCGGAGCCGCGCTCAAGGCGGCGGCGATGGCGCAGGCGGAAGTTGCGCGCGCAAGCAGGGGGTAACGGTGCATTGGATGGGGTCCTTGCAGGTGGAGAGAGGGCTAGACCCGTGGCACTCAATCGTGACGATGCTGCGACTGCGAAATGACGCCCACGCTACGCTCGCTTTACAATTGTATGGCGTTGCAGCCTTGCACCAGTGCAGCCTGAGGCCTCGCTCTCTTGCTGCACGCTTCCGCGTTTGATCAGATCGGATTGCCGTCGCGATCGCGGAAGATCTCGCGACGGCCAACATGGTTCGCCGGCCCCACTAGGCCTTCGCTTTCCATCCGCTCGATCCATTTGGCGGCGGTGTTGTAACCCACGCCCATCTGGCGCTGGAGCCACGAGCCCGACGCCTTCTGATTTTCGATCACGATCTGGCAGGCCTGGCGATACTTGCGCTCTTCGGGATTATCGCTGGCGGTGACGTCATCCTCAAAGGTGAGGCCGCCATCTTCGGGTTCTTCGGTGACCGCGTCGACATATTCCGGCTCGCCCTGGGCGCGCCAGAAATCGGCGACCGCTTCGACCTCTTCATCCGAAACAAACGGCCCGTGGACGCGCACCATGGCGCCGGTGTTGGGCTTATAGAGCATGTCGCCCTTGCCCAGCAGCTGTTCCGCGCCCTGTTCGCCCAGGATCGTGCGGCTATCGATCCGGCTCGTCACCTTGAAGCTGATGCGAGTGGGAAGGTTGGCTTTGATAACGCCGGTGATGACATCGACCGACGGGCGCTGCGTGGCCATAATGAGGTGAATACCCGCCGCCCGGCTCTTTTGGCTGAGGCGTTGGATCAGAACCTCGATCTCCTTGCCCACCGTCACCATGAGGTCCGCGAGCTCATCGACGATTAGCACGATCAGAGGCAGCGGTTCATAGTCGAGCTGTTCCTCTTCAAACAGCTGCTCGCCGGTTTCGGGATCGAACCCCGTTTGAACCCGGCGCCCCAGCGGTTTGCCCTTGGCCGCCGCCGCGCGGACCTTCTCGTTGAACGAATTGATGTTGCGCGAATTGACCGAGCTCATCATCCGGTAGCGGTTCTCCATCTCCTCGACCGCCCATTTCAAGGCGCGCACGCTTTTGTGCGGCTCGGTAACGACGGGGGAGAGCAGATGCGGGATCTCGTCATAGCTTTTGAGCTCAAGCACCTTGGGATCGATCAGGATCAGGCGGCACTGCGACGGGGTGAAGGTGTAGAGCAGGCTCAACAGGATGCAGTTGAGCCCCACCGATTTGCCCGATCCGGTTGTCCCTGCCACCAGCAAGTGCGGCATGGCCGCAAGGTCGGCGATGATCGGTTCGCCGGCTATATCCTTGCCAAGGATGATCGGCAGATTGCCCCGGTGCTCGGCGAAGTCCGCGCTGGCGGCCAATTCCTTGAGCATGACCATCTGCCGATCGGCGTTGGGCAGTTCGATACCGATCACGGTCTTGCCTGGAATGGTCGACACGCGCGCGCTGATCGCGCTCATATTGCGGGCAATGTCCTCTGCGAGGCCTACGACGCGGCTGGCTTTGATGCCGGGCGCGGGTTCGAGCTCGTACATCGTCACAACGGGCCCGGTGCGCACGGCGGTGATTTCACCCTTGACGTTGAAATCGTCGAGCACGTTTTCAAGCAGACGCGCGTTGCGCTCCAACGCCATTTTGTCGAGCGTGGGGCCGGAGTCTTTGGGCGGCTCGGCCAGGAGATCGAGATTGGGCAGATCGAAGGCGGCAAACATATCGCGCTGGTTGGACTTGGCGGGTGCGGCCCGGCGCGGGGGGGCGCTGGGGTCTGAGATTTCCGGAGGGCGGCGCGGCGCCTCTTCGCTGACCGGAGCGCGGCGCGGTTCGGGCTCGGGCTCTCGCTTGGCGGGCTTGTCTTGCGGTTCTTCAAGGAAGGGCGAGGGCGCGCGCTCGGGGCCTGAACCAAGGAAGGGCAAACGTTTGAAGAGACCGCCCAAAGCCGCTCCGCGCACCAGAAAATCGGGCAGCGTCAAAAGCGCGCGCCAGTCGATCGCAAACACGCGGGTGAGGAGCGCCACCGCGCCCGCCAAGCATACCACAGCGGTGCCAAGGATAACCCAGCCCGCGGCCTCTCCGGCGATCCGAACCGCAATCGCTTCGATGGCGCCGGCGCCCATCAGGCCAGACAGACCGCCAAGCTGTGCGGGCAAAGTGCCGCCGGGCGAGGGCAGAGCCAGCGCCAGCACGCTGGAGAAGAGCACCATCGCCGCCAAAAGCATCGCAAGCGGCCGCCACCAGCGCGTCTTTTCGAGGACAGCGCTCTCTTTGTCGTCGCGTTCGATATTGCGCCACAGCTTGCGCGCCGAGACGTAAAGCAATGGGAGCAAGAGAAGGCTCGGCACACCAAAGGCGAGCAGCACCGCGTCCGCCACCCAAGCGCCCGCCAGGCCCATCCAATTGCCGATCTGATCGCCGCTGGCCGCGGTCGAAAGGCTGGGGTCGGTGTGGGTGTAGCTCACCAGCGCGAGCGCAAGGAAAAACAGAGCCAGCAGCAAAGCGCCGGCGCCCGCCATCTGCGAGGCGCGGCGGATCGATCGGCGCAGTCCTGCGCGCCAGTCCGCGGTGGGCGGTCTTTTGCCTGCTTGGCGAGTGGTAACAGCGCGGCTGGCCATGGGATCCTCCTTTAGGAGAACACATCATGAATCCTCGGGCTACTCCGGTCAAGCGCGCTGCGGTGAGCGGAGATATGGGTGAGCCCTTGGCGCTCCTTTCGGCTCAGGCCATCAATCCCTGCCCAACGCGGCCAATTCAGCCGTCTGGCGCCTGCCGATGTCATGCCACCAAGCGCGATCACGGGGACGCGCGCCAACCGGACTAGATGGCGAAACCGGACAGGTCCAAGCGCCGGTGCGCCGGGATGCGAGCGGGTGGCAAAGACTGGTGAGAGAAGCACCGCATCCGCGCGCTTGCGCTGCGCCAAGGCGATTTCGCGCGGATTGTGAGCGGTGGCAAGCTGGATCAGGCCCGTGCGCCGTGGCCACAGCGAAAGCGGTGCGCCATAGACGCCATCCGCGCCCCAATCGCTTGCCGTCAAAGCGCTGTCAGCAAGGATCACAGTGTGCCCCTTGGCCTTGGCAATCCGGCGCAGCGTCCAGAACCGTTCGTAGCGATCCGGATCGGGCAGGTGATAGTGGCGGTAGATAAACCCACTTCCGCGCGGCAGCCGCTTCAGAGCCGCCTCCAACCCAGCGTCATTGCGCTCATCCGAGATCAGCCACAGCAAGGGGAGGGTCTGGTTTTGCGCCACCCGGTCGCTATAGCGCGCGCATGACTGAAAGTGCAGCCTCCAACCCCGAAGACCGCCTTGCCGCTGTTGAAGAGAACATCGCCAAAGCGCTCAAACCCGCTCGACGCGAGCGCGATGAGATCACGCTGATCGCGGTCAGCAAGACGCATCCGCCTGAGCGGATCACGCCGCTGCTTGAGATCGGCCACCGCGCCTTTGGCGAAAACCGAGTTCAGGAAGCGCAGGGCAAGTGGCCCGAATTGCTCGAGCACTTTCCCGACACTGAGCTCCACCTCATCGGCCAATTGCAGTCCAACAAGGCCGAGGACGCGGTGGCCCTGTTCGACGTGATCCATACGCTGGACCGGCCAAGCCTCCTGAAATCGCTGGCCAAGGCGATGGACAAGCTCGGCAAACGGGTCCCCTGCTTTGTTCAGGTCAATATTGGCGATGAAACGCAAAAGGGCGGCTGCGCGATCGGGGAGCTTCCGGATTTTCTGGCGCAGGTGCGCGGGGCCGGCATTCCCGTCGCGGGCCTGATGTGCCTGCCGCCTGCCGGGATCGAGCCTGCGCCGTTCTTTGCGCTGCTTGCCAAGCTCGCCGACGACAACGGTCTTGATGGCCTCTCGATGGGGATGAGCGGCGACTACCCAACGGCGGTGCAACTGGGCGCGACGCATATCCGGGTGGGCACGGCCCTGTTCGGCGCGCGCGGCTGACGGTGCAGGGTTCTTCGGCAAGCGGGGCCTTCAAGGGCTTTATCGAGACGTGGCGCGCCGCTCTCGAAGAGCGCGCTTTGGTGCGTTTTGAGGCCGGAGCGCTGCCGCAAGAGCCGCTGACACCGGCGGCCAAGGCGGACGCGTTTGTGCAAGCCTTTGGGTTTCAGCCCATCGGCTTCAATTGGGAGATGCTTGATCCGAGCAGCGACATGGCCGCTCCGCGCTCTGCAAGAGCGACGATGGCGGAAGCTGTGTCGAAGGACATGATCCGCCCCGCGCTCGTATGGCTGGGAGAAGACCGGGCGCTGGACTGCGCCGACCAATTCCTTTCGCTGTTCGATACGAGCGAGCGGACCATCCTCAGCAACCATCTGAACGGTCTTTGGTACCCGATCTCCGGCGCGAGCGATGAATGGAGTTTTGTCGGTATGGATGCGCGCTCCATCGCGGTGCTGGTGCTGGCCGCTAAGCCCTGAAGCGCCCCAATCCTGCGCAAGACAGCGCGCAACGAAAAAGGGCGCCCCGTTGCCGGAGCGCCCCTCTTTGTCTTTCGACCGATCGGCGTCGATCAGAATTCGAAGACCGCTTCCAGACCGACGTTGCGGCCGCGCGAAAGCGGCGAGAACGTACCAGCGGCCGGGTTCGGATCGAACGGCTGATTCACACCGTTCGACAGCGCGCCAGGGGTGAACGACAGCTGCGTGTCGCCACCGGCCTGCACTTCGTCAAACAGGTTGCGCCCGTACACCGAGAGCGAGAAGCCATCGATGGGCGTGACCCAGGTGATGTTGGCTTCGAGGTTGCTGATGTCCTGAATGAAGCCGAGGTTGTCATCGGTGAATGCGAACTCGTCACGCCACTGGTAGTTGACGCGGGTCAGGATCTCGTTGTCCCCGCCAATCAGCCATTCGTGCAGGAAACCGAAGCCAAAGGTCGCTTCGGGCACACGCGGAATGCTAAGGTCGAGATCCGTCTGATCGATCACGCCGTCGCCGGAAATGTCGAACTGAATCTCGTCGTAGGATGCATCGATAATACCAACATTGGCTGTCAGGATCAGGCTGTCGGTGGCCCGCAGGCGACCCTCAGCCTCAAAGCCGGTAATCGTGGCATCGGCGGTGTTGAGGATGTTCTGCACGACACCCGCGCCCGGATCGGCGACGTTCACTTCGCGCTGCATGTCCTGGATCTTGGTGACATAGGCCGCAACGTTCAGCGTGAAGACACCGTCATCGGTCTGGAATTTCCCGCCGATTTCGAAGTTGTCGACTTGCTCTTCGTTGAAGAACAGATCGCCACCATTCTGAGCAACCGCGGACTCAAACCCGCTCACGCTGGTGATGCGGAAGTTGTAGCCTCCCGAACGGAAGCCGCGGGTCCAGTGGGTGTAGAGCTGGCTGGAGGCGAACTCGTACTGGAGGCCCAGCTTGGGCGAGACGTTGGTGAAGGTCACCTCGTCTTCGAAACCGTCGGTTTCCGAGCCCGGCGTAAACGGCTGGGTGCCGGTCGGGCAGGTTTCGTCAACCACCGAACACTCAGCGCGCGGTGAGATATAGGTGATCGCTGCGTCCTTGGTCTCTTCGCTCCAGCGGATGCCGGCGATGATCGAGAGCGCATCGGTGACATAGAACTGACCGTTCGCGAACAGGCCGAGGACCTGGTGATCCTGACGGCCGCCGCCATAGAAAGTCGGCGCGCCGGTGAAGGGCAGATCGCGAACTTCAGTGTAGGCGAGCGACTGGTCAAAGTAGAAACCGCCAACCGTGATGTCGAACGTGTCGGTCGACACCGCGTAGCGGATTTCGTTCGAGATCTGATCCTGCGCGGTTTCGGTGCTCGAGTGGAACAGGAAGGCCGTGGTGGCGTCGATATCCGCGTCAGTCGCTGCCTCGTAATCACGATAGCCGAAGATATTGGTGAGCGTACCCGGGCCAATATCCCACTCTGCCGTCAGCGAGGTGGTCAGGATTTCGGTTTCGTAGAAGCCGACATTGTCGACGGCGAAGTCAAAGCTCTCGCGCGAGAACTGGCCACGGTTTTGACCCGCCGGGCCATCGCCATCGCTGTCAAAGTAGTCGACCTTACCTGTCAGCGTTAGGTTGCCGAAGCGGCCTTCGAGGGCGCCGCGAAGAATGGTGGTTTCCGCTGCGCCGAAATTCTCACCATCGAACTGGTTCTCGAAATAGCCTTCGTCGCTGTTGTAATAGCCGCCGACCTTGAAGAGCAGCTTGTCTTCGATAAGCGGGCCGGACACGACACCGCTGACGGTGTAGTTGGCGCCGCCACGGCCGGAATCCACCGGGCCATCGACAGCCGCGCGGAACTTGCCGGTAAAGTCATCGGTGGGGCTGGTGGTGTTGAGGACGACAGCGCCGCCGGTCACGTTGCGGCCAAACAGCACGCCTTGCGGACCGCGCAGGATTTCGACGCTTTCCACGTCGAAGATGTCGAACACAACACCGCCGTTAATGCCGAGGTAAACGCCGTCAACAAACACGCCGACCGTGGGGTCAATCGAGGGGATGGACGAGTTGATACCCAGGCCACGGATCGAGAAGTTCGCCTGGCCGCGGGTTGTGCCAATCTGGTCGAGGCTGACGTTCGGCGCCTGGAAACCCAGGCCCTGAATATCGCGAACCTTGAACGCTTCCAGGGTGTCGGCGTTGAACGCAGTAACCGCGAGGGGCACGTCCTGAACGTCTTCTGCGTTCTGGGTTTTCGTGCCGGTCACGATAATGCGGTTCACTGAGTCAAGCGCGCTCTGGCGTTCTTCCTGAGTGTTTTCCTCTGCATCGTTTTCTTGAGCCAGCGCTACGCCCGGGGTGGCGATGGCGGCAAACGCGCAAGTGGATGCAAGCAGCGCGAGAGCGCGCCGCACGGGGGTACTAGCTTTCATGGTGTCCTCTCCTAGACAAAACCGGAGAGCGGGATACCGTTAGGTCACACAATTGCAACCGAAATTTGGTCGCAGATTAACCAAGGCTTTACCCGGTTAACCGGCAGAGGCTTCCAGCTGCTTCTGGCGGTGATCGCTAGCGGCCGCTAGGAGGCTTCCCCTAATCTCGGCCAGTCTTTGCGAATTTTCGATTTTCGTGCCTATGGGATCGGTCACATAGAACGTGTCAGCCGCGCTTTCGCCATAAGCGGTAACATGCGCGGAATGCACGATCAGATTGGCGGTGTAGAGCGAGTAAGCCAACCGGTTCAGCAAAGCGGGACGATCGCGGGCAGAGACTTCGATCACGGTGAAACGGTTGGAGGCGTGGTTGTCGAAGGTCACGCTGGGCGCCACCTTGAACGCCTTGCTGCGCGACAGGCCCAAAGGCCGCGCAGCCAGTTTCTGGACCAGTTCGACATTCGCCATCAAGGCATCCCGAATGCCCTTCTTGAGCCGGTCGATCTGAGCCGTCTCGCTAAAAGGCTGGCGATGTCGATCCTGGACAAGGAAGTTGTCAAACGCGGTGCCGTTGCTCGCGGTGTGAATGCGCGCATCAATGATGTGGGCGCCAGCCAGGTGAATGCCGCCGGCGATGCGATAGAACAGGCCCGGATGATCCTGCGCGATGACGCTGACGCAGGTCGCGCCGCGCTCTTCATCGACAAAGCAGTCAATCGACAAGCGGTCATCGATGCGCTGCGCGTCTTCGTATTGGGCAAGGTTGCGCGCAATGATGTCCTCGGGTTCGGCGATCCAGTAGGCATCGCTCATCAGCGCGCCGACCCTGTCGACGAGCTCGGCCTTGTCGTGGAGCGCGGCGCGGACGGCCTCGCGCTTGGCCTCGACGCGTTCCTTGCGCCCGCGGCGCTTGTGCCCAAGGCGCAGCCGTTCTTGCGCGGCGTCATAGAGCTCGCCCAAAAGCTGGCCCTTCCAGCTGTTCCACACACCCGGCCCCACGGCGCGGATATCCACCGCGGTCAGAATGGCGAGGAACCGCAGGCGATCGATCGATTGCACCTGCGCGACAAAATCATCGATAGTCTTGGGGTCAGTGAGATCGCGCTTTTGGGCGGTGCGGCTCATAAGCAAGTGTTCGAGCACCAGCCAGGCAACAAGCTCAGTCTCGCGCTCATCGAGGCCAAAGCGCGGGCACAGTCGCCGCGCGACCCCCGCGCCCAGCACCGAATGATCGCCGCCTCGCCCCTTGGCGATATCGTGCAAAAGCACCGCGACAAACAGCACCCGGCGCGAGGACAGCTTGTGGATCTGCTGCGTTGCGCGCGGGTGATCCTCTTCCAGCAGGCCGCGCTCAATCTGGCTGGTTAGGCCAATGGCGCGGATCGTGTGCTCATCGACCGTGTAGTGGTGGTACATGTCAAACTGCATCTGCGCGTTGACCCGGCCGAAATCGGGCACGAAGCGGCCGAACACGCCGCCTTCATTCATAGCGCGCAGCGCGGTTTCGGGATCGCGCTCGCCGCACAGCACATCGAGGAACAGCGCATTCGCGCGCGGGTCGCTGCGCATCTTCTTGTCGATGAGCTTGGCGTCGCGATCAACCAAACGCATGGTTTGCGGGTGAACCTCCAGCCCCTCGGCTTCGGCAATCTGGAAGACTTCGATAAGGCGCACCGGATCGAGGGCAAACCAGTCATCACCCGGCGCGCGTATGGTCCCGTCGGATATGAGAAAGCCCGAAAGTTCACGCGCCGGGGTGGAGCGGCTGCGGAAGAACACGCTTTGCCGACGGGTCTTGCGAAACTCTTCCTCCAGCGCGGCCAGGAACACGCCGGTGAGATTGCCAACCCGTTTGGCCTGAAGGAAATAGAACTGCATGAAGCGTTCGACCGCGCTCTTTCCGGGGCGATCGGCGAAGTTCATGCGTTCGGCAATCAGGCGTTGCAGATCAAAGGTGAGGCGGTCCTCGGCGCGCGCCGCAAGCTCGTGCATATGGCACCGTACGGCGAGCAAGAACCCTTCCGCGCGGCGAAAGCTGCGATACTCCGCCTTGGTCAAAAGGCCCACGCCAACCAATTCGCCAGCGGTTTCAGTGCTGTGAATATACTTGCCGATCCAGTACAGCGTTTGGAGATCGCGCAAGCCGCCTTTGCCCTCTTTCACATTGGGTTCGACCACATAGCGGCTGTCTCCCATACGTTCGTGCCGCTGGCTGCGTTCGGCGAGCTTCTGGTTTAGGAAATCGCGCTCGCTTCCTTTCACGACGTCGCGCCAGAACCGTGCGCGGGCTTCGTCGTAAATCGCCTGATCGCCCCAGACGAGCCGCGCTTCGAGCAAAGCGGTGCGGATCGTCAAATCGTCCTTGGCCATGCGGATCGTGTCGCCCACGGTGCGGCTCGAATGGCCAACCTTGAGGCCCAGATCCCACAGCAGATAGAGCATCGCCTCGATCACCTGCTCGCACCACGGCGCGCGGCGCATCGGCGTGATGAAGGCGATGTCGATATCCGAATGGGGCGCCATCTCCGAGCGCCCGTATCCGCCCACCGCCAGCAGCGCGAGACGCTCGGCCGAGGTGCGGTTGGGCGCCGGGTAGATATGCGCGGTCACATGATCGTAGATCACGCGCAGAAGCTGATCGGTCAGGAAGGCGTGGCCAGCGGTGCACTCATGCCCGGCTGACGGCTTGTCGGCCAGCCGCTGAGCCAGCTCGCCGCGCCCCTTTTCGAGCGCGTTGCGCAGCGTGTTGACGATCAGCGGGCGCGCGTTGTCGCCATGCGCTTCGACGAGTTTCACAATCGTCTCAGCGATTGTGCGGCGGTCAAAGATCGCGCGCTGGCGGGGAAGGCGGCGAGGAGAGGAGCCGGGCGAGGCACCAGGAGAGGCGCGGGGAGAGGCGCGGTGAGAGACTGGCGCGCTCACGCCGCCTCTCCCTTGTGCGATAGGGTCACCCACTCACGCCGCGGCGAGCCGCTTTGTGTACTGCTCGCGAAGGGTCTTTTTGTCGACCTTCTGAGTGCCAAGGCGGGGAAGCGTTTCATGGACTACGAAGATATGCTCTTCGAGCGGAACCTTGAAGGGCGCGATATGCGCAAGCAGGTATTCGCGCATAGCCGCTGCCGACACCGTCTCGCTTCCGTCCTTGGTCAGGATCACCGAGGCTGGCACTTCGCCCATCCGTTCATCCGGAAGCCCAAAGACCGAGCATTCGCCGATATCGTCATGGGCGTAAATCGCGTCCTCCACTTCGATGCACGAGATGTTCTCACCGCCGCGGATGATGATGTCCTTCTTGCGGTCGACGATGAAGAGGTAGTCGTCCTCATCAAGATAGCCGAGGTCACCCGTGCGGAAATACATGTCCTTGGTGAAGGCTTTCTGCGTGGCTTCCTCGTTCTTCCAATAGCCCAGGAAGTTCGCGATCGTGCGGATGCACACCTCGCCAATTTCGCCTTGCGGCAGCGTGTTGCCATCATCGTCCAGGATGGCGAGGTCGCAGATCGGTTTGGACGCTGTGCCGGTTGAGCCGGGCTTGGCGAGATAGTTCTCGTTGAAATTGCCGCAACCCACCGCGTTGGTTTCGGTCAGGCCATAGCCCAGCAGGGGGAAGCCGCCGGGGAAGCTTTCCTTGATCTTGGTGACGTGCTCGGGCGGACGCGGCGCGCCGCCGGCGGCAAAGCTCTTGCACGCGGACAGGTCGTATTTCGCGCGGTCCGGATGACTGGCGATCTCATAGCTCATCAGCGGCACACCGACAAAGTAGGTCACGCCTTCGGCTTCCATGAGGCGCATGGCTTCTTCAGCGCTCCACTTGGGCATCAGAACCAGCTTGCGACCGATGGCCATGCTCTGCAGGAAGAGCGGAACTTCACCGGTCACGTGGAACAGCGGAACCGCCACCAGCGCGCAGGGCTGAGCCGATACATCCTCGCCTTGGCTTTCCAGATGCGCCTTGGCCATCGCGCTTTGCGCGACATAGCTCATCACACCGTGAACGACGCCGCGGTGATCGGAATAGGCGCCCTTGGAGTTGCCGGTTGAACCCGACGTGTAGAGGATCGTCGCCAGGTCATCGGGGCCCAGCTCTGCCAGCATCTTCTGCGCCACGGAGGGCTCCCCCTGAGCTGGCACGGTCCAAACATTGGCGAGACCTTCGGACGGCGCGCCGCCGTGATCAAAAAGCACGATCTTGGCGCTGTGATCGAGGCCTTCCAGACGCTTTGCGCGTCCGGCATCGGCCAGGACCAGTTTGCACTCGGCCAGTCTGATCCCGTAGGCGAGCTCTTCGCCCGACCAGAAGCCGTTGACCAGGGTCGCGCAGCCGCCCGCCATCAGGATCGCCAGCTGCAGGATCATCCAATTGGCCGAGTTGCGCGCGGCAATTCCGACGCGGTCGCCTTTTTCAACGCCATGCTTTGCAACAAGGCCCTCGGCCACGCACACAGCGGCCGCGTAGGTTTCGCTGAACGTCAGGCGGGTGTCGCCGTCGACAAGGAAGATCTTATCCTTGTGCTCATCGTTGCAGTAATGGGCAAAGTAATGAGCGAGGGTGGGAGGTGCGCCAACGAAGGCCGGCATCTCGACGCCATTGCGCTCAAACGGAACGGTTGCAAACGGTTGGCCTTGTGCCGTGATCGCCGCAATCAGATTGTCCAGCGCGTTGTCCAGCTCGGTGCGCATGTGTGTCCTCTCTCTTCTCAATCCCAGTGTGTTTTTCAGCCAAACGCCCCTGTCGGGGTTCAAGGCGTCTTGTGTGTTCTCTCTCGGCGCCCGTGCGGCCTTGTCTAAAGCCCTGTTGCCAAGACCTTCTTCGCGGGGCACTTTCCCCGGACCGCTTCGTGTGCCAAAGACGCGCGGCAGAAGAGCCGCCCGGCTGATAATCACTCTTAAGAGGTTCGCATCGTGCTGTCACTACTTGCTGAGAGCGCACCGATCGGTGTTTTTCTATCCTCTCTCGCTAACGCGGCCATCGGAGCCGCTGGGGCGGCTGGGGCCGCCGATCCCATTTACTGGTCTGACCTGGGCCTTAAGCCGGGCATTCCGCTGCCCGGTGGGTTTGTACTGCGATTTTATTCGCTGGCTTATCTGCTGGGCGTGCTGTTTGCTTATTGGCACCTCTCGCGCATGATCAAGCAACCGGCCGCTCCGCTTGCGCAGCGGCACGCGGATGATCTGTTCTTTTATTGCACGCTGGGCGTGATCCTGGGCGGACGGCTGGGCTACGCCGCGTTCTACACCGGCGGCGCTTCTGATATTCCGAGCGCGTTCACCACCTTTTCGGACGAAGGATTTGTCTCCTGGCAGCTCTTGCGCGTCTGGGACGGCGGGATGAGCTTTCACGGCGGGCTGATCGGCGTGCTTGTCGCAATCGCCTGGACGTCGTGGCGCGAGCGGCTCTCCTTCCTTCGTGTTTGCGACTATATCGCGGTCAACGTTCCGATGGGCATGCTGCTGGGTCGGCTTGCGAACTTTAACAACGGCGAGCTGTGGGGACGCCAGACCGATGTCGCGTGGGGCATGATCTTCCCCAACGCCGGAGAAGTGGTGCGCCATCCCAGCCAATTGTACCAGGCAGGGCTTGAAGGGCTTGCTTTGCTCATCATCCTCATGCTCTTGTTCTGGAAGACCAAAGCGCGCTATCGCCCGGGTCTGATGGTCGGCGTGTTCACCATCGGCATGGGGCTGGCGCGCTTTGTGAATGAATTCTTCCGTGAACCCGACAGCCAATTGTCGGAGTTCGCGGCGCAAACCGGACTGTCGATGGGGCAATGGCTAACACTACCGCTGATCCTGGTTGGGTTGATTGTCACGCTTTACGCCGTGACGAGGAAGCCCGTGGGGACGGGCGCTGGGGCGCAGACCGCGACGGCCTAACGGACGAGAAAATCTGGCGCAAACAGCTTAAGCTGATTGAACCGGACGGAACCGTCATCGAGGTTCCCGATATTGATCCCGCTCTGGAGGAGGGCTGGGATGAAGCGGACCTGGCCGATGAGCCGCTTGATCCAGACGCGCCTGTCATCGCCAAGAAGCCCGCCTCTTCCAAGGGGCGAGGATCAGGCCGCGGCGCGCCGATGGGGCGGCGCGCGGGCACAGGCCGAGGCGGCGGTGGTGGCTCGGGCACCGGTACCGGCACCGGTACCGGCTCAGGGGCCGGCTCAAGCCAGGGGCCGGGCGCAGGTGGCGGGTCTTCCTTCCGCAAAGGAAGCCTGCGTTTGATCGAAGCGGATGGCCGCGTAACCGAGGTGTTCCGCGCCGCGCCGGGATGGATTGCCCCGGTCGATACCGGCTCTGGCGCTGGCGCTGGCTCTGGTTCTGGCTCTGGCTCTGGCGGATCGGACGCCGGATCGGCTCCGGCCCGAGGACGCCGCACACGCGGCGGCACAAGCGCCGCCCAGAGGGCCAAGCTTGAGGCCGAGGAGCGCGCCCGCAAGGAGGCCGAGGAAGAAGCGCGTCTTGCTAAGGAGGCAAAGGCGAAGGCGGAAGCGGAAGCCGACGCGCTCAAGAAGGCCGAGGCTGAAGCGCGAGCTAGGGCGCGCCACCTCGCCAAGGAAAAGGCCGAAGCCGAAGCGCGCGCCCGCGAAGAAGAAGAAGCGCGCGCTGAAGAAGAAGCGCGCAAGGCTGCCGCAGCACAAGCCAAGGCCAAGGCCGAAGAGAAAGCGCGTCTTGAGGCGGAGGCGCAGGCCAAGGCGGAGGCGGAAGAGCAAGCACGCCTTGAAGCGGAGGCGCAGGCCAAGGCGGAGGCGGAAGAGCAAGCACGCCTTGAAGCGGAGGCGCAGGCCAAGGCGGAGGCGGAAGAGCAAGCGCGCCTTGAGGCGGAAGCGAAGGCCAAGGCGGACGCCGAAGAAAAAGCGAAGAAGGAGGCCGCCGCCAAAGCAAGAGCCGAAGCCAAGGCGGCCAAGGAAGCGAAAAAGAAGGCCGAAGAGGAACGCAAGGCTCAGGAAGAAGAAGACCGCAAGGCCCGCCAACAGGCCGAAGCGGCCGCGAAGAAAGCCGCCGCGAAGAAGGCCGCGGAAGAGAAGGCCGCCGCCGGAAAAGCCAAAGCCGAAGCCGAAGCCAAGGCTAAGGAAGCTGAAGCCAAGGCTAAGGAAGCGGCTGAAGCGAAGGCCAAGGCAAAAGCCGAGGAGAAGGCCAAGGCAAAAGCCGAGGAGAAGGAACGCCTCGCCGCAGAAGAGCAGGCGAAAGCGGACGCTGAGAAGGCTGATGCCGACACAAAGAAGGCTTCAGCGAAGACCAAAAGCGCTCCGGCGAAAGGCCCCGATCCGAAAGACGCCAAGGCGGGGGTCGGAGGCGATATTGATCTGCTCGAGGCCTATCGCCGCCTCATCCCCAGCGCTGGCCCGATCAGTCTCTCGCAGTTCATGGGCGAATCCAACGCGCGCTATTACGCCTCGCGCGATCCATTGGGCGAATCGGGCGACTTCATCACCGCCCCCGAAGTCAGCCAGATGTTCGGCGAATTGATCGGGCTGTGGTTTGCCGACCTGTGGGTCAAGATGGGCGCTTCAAAGCGCATCCACTATGTCGAGCTTGGTCCAGGCCGGGGCACGCTTACCATCGACGCGATGCGCACAGCGACCCGGTACGAATTCGATCCCACGATGCACTTTGTCGAAACCTCGCCGGCCTTGCGCGCGATCCAGAAAGAGGTCTTTCCCAAGGTCGTCCATCACGATGATCTCTCGACCTTGCCAGAGGATCGCCCGCTTCTGATCGTGGCCAACGAATTCTTCGACGCGCTCCCGATCAAGCAGCTCATTCGCTCGGCCAATGGCTGGCATGAACGCATGATCGGGCTTGATGGCAAAAACCTGCAGTTCGTCGCCGGGACTGAGACAATGGATCAGCTCGTTCCGCCCAGCTGGCGGAACGCGCCGCAAGGCACGATGATCGAAACCAGTCCGGCCGCTAACGCTGTGATGGAGGAGATCGCAACCCGTCTCAAAAAGCAGGGCGGCGCGGCGCTCATCATCGATTACGGCCCGCTTGAAGCGCGCTCAGGCTCAACTCTGCAGGCCTTGATGGACCATTCGCATGTCGATCCCTTGCGCTTCCCGGGCGATGCGGATCTGACGGCGCATGTCGATTTTGAGCGGTTGGCTCAGGTCGCCGAGGAGGCCGGGGCAGAGGTCATGGGTCTGCAAATGCAGGGCGAATGGCTTCACCAGATGGGGATCGACACCCGGATGGAAGCTCTCAAGCGCCGCGATCCGGACCAGTCTGACGTCGTCCAGCGCCAATATGACCGGCTGATGCGCGACGATCAGATGGGCACTTTGTTCAAGGTGTTGGGCGTGTGCGGGCGCCGCTGGCCCATCGGCTTTGGCTTCGAATAAGCGCGCGCCGCGTGTAACTTTGCGCTGTCGACATGCGAAGCTCTGGAGTGAGAGACCCCGCGCTAGGAGACCTGCTGTGATTGCCCGACTGACCCCAACGCCCGCTGCGGTCCGTACCGCGCTTGTGGTCGCCGCCGTGTGCGCTTTTCCCGCGGCCGCCAACGCCGCAGACCCGATTGCCGGGCGCTGGATTACAGAGGATCGCGACGCAGTGATCACGATTGGCCCCTGCGGCAGCTCAACCGGTGGGCGCATCTCTGAGTTTCTCGTACCCCCGCCCGATGGCCCGGACCAGCGCGATATCTACAACCCCGATCCCGCCAAGAAAAAGCGCCGTTTGAAAGGTCTCGCCGTGCTGTCCGGCTTTGCCGAGGAAGACACCTTGTGGCGCGGGCGAATTTACGATCCCAAGACAGGTAAAAGCTATCGCTCGGTTGTGCGGCGCAAGGGCGCGAACGCGATCGAAGTGAAGGGCTGCATCAGCTTTTTTTGCCAGACCCAGATCTGGAAGAAAGCCAAGTAATCCCGCGCGTCGGCCTCTGATCTAATCCGCGATTGTGTCTGCCAGTCGGTCGGCGGCTTGCTTGGGCGAGATCTTAGCCTCGTCCTCTCGGTCCACCGCGAAGTTGGCCTCGCGCATCGCTTCGGGCGAGATCGCGTCGATCAGCGGCTCAAGCGCGGCGATCACCTCTGCGTTCTGGCTTACGCGCGGGCTTAGCATCAGCATCGCATCGTAAGAGGGCAGCGCTTCGCGGGGGTCTTCAAGCAGGACATAGGTGTCGGCG
The DNA here is from genome assembly GCA_039815865.1 of Pseudomonadota bacterium. Classification (GTDB taxonomy): domain Bacteria; phylum Pseudomonadota; class Alphaproteobacteria; order Sphingomonadales; family Sphingomonadaceae; genus Erythrobacter. The sequence continues at coordinate 7,923 of JBCBYM010000001.1, read as the reverse complement.
GCCAGCCGCCCATCGGTGCTGTAGGCGCTGATCGCGTCTGCCTCGCCCGAACGCAGCGCGTTGAACATGAAGGTCGGCGAGAAATTGCGCGTGCGCCCGAACTCGATCCCGTATGTGTCGCGCACCGAGACCCATTCCGGGCGCTCAAAGAACTCCGGATCCCCGCCGACGGTAAGGCGGGGGGCCACGCGCGCAATGTCCTCAAGCGAAGTGACGCCCAGCTCCGCGGCCCGATCGCGCCGCATGGCAAAGGCGTAGGCGTTCTCAAAACCAAGCTTGCCAAGCACCCGAATCCCGGTGTTCTCACGCTCCCACTCGACGATCGTGTCGAACACGGCGTCGCGGCCCGGATTGTCGCTGCGCCGCAATTCGTTGGTCCACACAGTGCCGGTGTAATCGACCGAAACGTCAACGCTGGAGGCCGCAACCGAACCATGGAGGACGCCTGAGCCAAGCCCGGTGCGTTTGACGACTTCGAAGCCCGCATCGCGAAGGCGCTGCGCGATGAGTTCGGACAAGATGTAGCTTTCGGAAAACTGCTTGGAGCCGATAGAGATCGGGCCAAGATCACCTTCCTCGCGCACGGGCGCGAACCAGTCATCGCCGAACTGCACGACGACCGCCGCGAGAATGCCCAGAGCCACCGCGCCAAGCCCGGCGCCGTATTGCCAGCGCTTGCGCCGCGCCAATCCGCGCTCGATCACGCCCAGAAGAGCGTCCACCACCAAGGCCAAAGCGGCGCTGGCAAAACACCCAGCGAGCACAAGGTTCCAGTTCTGCGTCTGCAAGCCAGCGAAAATGGGATCGCCAAGACTGGGCTGGCCAATCGTGGTCGAGAGGGTCGCGGCGCCGATGGTCCACACGCTGGCGGTGCGGATGCCGGCCATGATGAAAGGCGCGGACAATGGCGCTTCGACAAGGATAAGCTTTTGCCATCCGGTCATTCCCACACCGTCCGCCGCTTCGAGCACGCCTGGATCGAGGTTAACCTGCGCGGTGACCGCGTTCCGCAGGATCGGCAAAAGCGCGTAAAGCGCCAGCGCAAGCAAAGCGGGGAGGAAGCCAAGCGTTGGCAGATCTTCGCCAAAGACCGCGCGCAAGGACAGAAGGATCGGAAAGAACAAAGCCAGCAGCGCCAGCGCCGGTATGGTCTGAACAAGGCTTGCAAAGCCTAGTGAAAGGCGCGCCACATTGGGCGAGCGCGCGGCCCAGACCGCAAGCGGAAGCGCCACGACAAGCCCTAACGCAATAGCGCTGGCCGCCAGGACAATATGCGCGGTTAGCTTGTCGCCCAGCGTCCAGAGGATCTCGAAGAACCCGCTCATGCGCCATCCCCTGCGCTGCTTGTCGGGGTGAGGGATGTCTCCATCTTGGCAAGCTTGGCCGCCTGATCGCGCGGTACGGCGACAAGGCTCTGCGCTGCGTCACCTCCATGGCCGGCCAAAAGCGAAGCTGGCGTTTCATCGGCCACAAGGTGTCCGGTATCCATCACCATCACCCGGTCAGCGAGCAGCAGGGCCTCAGCCATGTCGTGGGTGACCATTATGGTGGTGAGGCCCAGCTCTTCGTGCAGTTCGCGCACCCGCTCACCCAGCGCATCGCGCGTGACCGGATCGAGCGCGCCAAACGGTTCGTCCATCAAGAGCAGCTCGGGATCGCCCGCCAGCGCGCGCGCCACGCCAACCCGCTGGCGCTGACCGCCGGACAATTCATCAGGCATGCGGCTTGCCATTTCAGGCTCAAGTTCAACGAGGCTCAGCAATTCACCGATGCGCTCAGCGGCCAGCGTTTCCCCGGCCAGGCGCGGCCCGATCGCAATGTTCTCAGCCACGTTGAAATGCGGGAAAAGACCGACGCCCTGGAACACATAGCCGACCCGTCGGCGCAAGGCTGAGGGTTTAAGGTTGGTCACATCCTCACCACCAAACAACACGCGGCCCGCTGAGGGTTCCACAAGCGTGTTGACCATTTTGAGCAGCGTTGATTTGCCCGAACCCGACGCGCCCACCAGCGCGACGAACGAGCCCTGATCAACACGGCACGTGACGCCGCCCACCGCGACCACTTCGCCGCCGTCGGCTCCGGGTGAGCCATAGCGCCGCTCGGCCGCGTCAAATTGCAGCAGCGCATCAGCGTGCATAGTGGAAAGCCCTCCAGAGGCTGGATTGATCAGGAAATGGTGTTGAGATGTCTGCGCGCTCCGCCTTATCGCTCAGAGCCTGGGGCGGCCTCGGCGGCCTGCGATGGAACCGCTTGGGGAGTGTAGGTGATGCGCTTGACCTCGATCGAGCGGCCCGCGCGGTTGGTTGCGCGCATCACGCCATCAAGGCCGGGCGAGCCATGCTCCCAGCAGGCTCCCGTCCCGTTGTCGGGGGAAAAGCAAAGCTCGCTCGATGCGTTTTGCTGCCAGGATCCGGTGTGCACAATCTGGCCATCGCGCAGATCGCGGTAGCGGCCATCGGGATCAAGAAACGTGGTGTAGACCGCGCCCTCTTCGCTGACCGAGAGCCACGCGGTTTCAGCCATGACAAGGCTCTCAGCCGAGAGTTCGCTGGCGTCAGAGGGTGAGCTGGGATCGGACGCGGGCTCGGCCTCATCCGGCGAAGAGGCCGCCGAGCATCCGGTTATCAGAAGAATGGCCATGCTCCCCGACACCGCCTGAAATAGAACTTTCCCATGCATTGCGGGATTGAGCCTAGAGAGCCGATGGCTTCCCGCCAACCCCCCTTAGGAAGCGGCCTCAAGGCGTTTGAGCGGCAGCGTTATCACAGCGCTCAGGCCATCGGCGCGCCATTCCTGCTCCATCGTGCCGCCCAATTGGTGAGTGATCGCCATGGTCATCAGCCGCGAGCCAAAGCCTTCACTACGCGGTGGCTGGGTCTGCGGGCCACCTGTCTCGTGCCAGGCGATGACGGCGTCGGTTTCCCCACGCTCAAGCGTGATTGAGACAGCGCCGCCAGCAACGCTCAGCGCGCCATACTTGGCACAATTGGTCGCCATTTCGTGGAACACCAGCGCCAGCGGGGTGGCCGCGCGCGGGCCGAATTGCACGCTTTCCCCCTCGATCCGCACCGCGTCGCTTCCCGGAGCGCCATAGGGCGCCATCAGCACTTCGAGCAGGCCCTTGAGGTCCTCGCCCTGAATGCGGTCGATCTGAAGCGCGAACTCCTGCGCGCGCGAGAGCGCCCGGATCGTATCGGACAGGCTATCGGCAAAGACCTTGTGCGTGGCTTGCCCACGCGCATGGAGCGAGATGAGGCCGATGATGACCGAAAAGATGTTCTTGATCCGGTGCGCCAGCTCTCCCGCGAGCAATTCGCGCTCTTTCGAGACACGATAGGCATCGTCAATATCGGTCAGTGTGCCAAACCAGCGCGCGGTCTCGGGGTCATCGGTCGAAGGGACCGCGCGGCTCAGCACCCAGCGAAAGCTGCCATCGGCCTGACGCATGCGCCACTCATCCTCGAACGGAACCGCGCGCTGGACCGCGTCAATGAACTTGGCCCGCGTGCGCTCAAATTCATCGGGGTGGATCGCCGCGCGCCAATCCTCGACATGCCGAGGGGTCGGCAGGCCCGTAATCTTACGCCAGCGCGCGTTGACATAATCGAACTGCGCGCCCGGCCCGGCGGACCATGCGATATCGGGCACGCTGTCAATCATGAATTGCAACCGCTCGGCGCTTGAACGGATCGCGGCCGAAACTTCGCCCGCCTGGCGGTGGGCAAGCAGCCGGCGCTTCACCGCGTCAGCAAGGACGAGCAGGCCTTCGCGCTGCAGCTGGGTAAGGCCTTGCGGGCGCGGCACCGTGTCGGTCACGCACAAGGCGCCCAGCGGCGCGCCTTCGGTCGAGATCAGCGGCGCGCCCGCATAAAAGCGCAAGTGCCTCTCGCTCGTCACCGAGGTGAAATCGGCAAAGCGCGTGTCCTGGCTGGCGTCAGGCACTTCAAGCACGTGGCCTTCCATCATGGCGTGCGAACACAGGCTGGTGGAGCGCGGTGTTTCGGTGACCGCGACGCCCTCGCTTGCAAGAAAGATTTGCCGTTCGGCTTCGACCAGGCTGACAGCGCCCGTTGGCGTCTGGCACAGATGCGAGGCAAACCGAGCCAGGCGGGCCAGTTCATCATCGCCAAACAGCTCTTCAATCGAATAGCTTGCAAGCGTGACGAGCCGCTTGTCCTCATCGCAAAGATGGGCTGCGGGGTCGGCGCCGGTCGGCCAGGGGGTCAGCTCCGAGAGTGTCATAGCGCTTGCTTGGTGATGGGCCATACGGGCTTGCTGAGGCGCCGTCAAAACGCATCGTCACCGATCATTGGCCTTTGCCAGCCGCATTGCTAAGACGCGCAATATATGAACATACGGATGCGCGCAGGTGCTCACCAAGCCGCGCCAAATGGGACGAGAAACAACCATGCGAGCCACCCCCGAATTTGATTTCCAGCTTGGCGAAGCGGGCGAGATGATCCGCGACACCACCGCGCGTTTCGCCGATGAGCAGATCATGCCGCTTGCCACCCGGATTGACCGCGAAGACTATTTCCCGCGCGCTGAGCTGTGGCAGCAAATGGGCGAGCTGGGCCTGCACGGCATTACCGTGGCCGAAGAGGATGGCGGGCTGGGGCTGGGCTATCTGGAGCATGTCATCGCGGTCGAGGAAGTCAGCCGTGCGAGCGCTTCGCTGGGCCTGTCCTATGGCGCGCATTCCAACCTCTGCATCAACCAGATCCGCCGCTGGGGCAATGAAGAGCAGAAGGCGAAATACCTCCCCGGCCTCATATCGGGCGAACATGTCGGCAGCCTCGCTATGTCTGAGGCGAGCGCCGGGTCGGACGTCGTTTCGATGAAGCTGAAGGCCGAAGGCGTCCAGGGCGGCTATGTCCTCAACGGCACCAAGTTCTGGATCACCAACGCTCCCGAAGCCGACACGCTGGTCGTCTACGCCAAAACCGATGGCAGCGCCGGATCGCGCGGCATCACCGCCTTCCTGATTGAGAAGGACATGCCCGGTTTCTCCATCGGCCAGAAAATCGAGAAGGTCGGGATGAAAGGCTCTCCCACAGCGGAACTGGTGTTTGAAGACTGCGAAGTGCCTGACGAAAACGTCATGGGCCCGGTCAATGGCGGCGTCGGCGTGTTGATGAGCGGGCTCGATTATGAGCGCGTGGTGCTCGCCGGATTGCAGCTTGGGATCATGCAGGCGTGCCTCGACACGGTGATCCCTTATCTGCGTGAGCGTAAGCAATTCGGCAAACCCATCGGCAGCTTCCAGATCATGCAGGCCAAGGTGGCGGACATGTATGTCGCGCTGCAATCGGCGCGTGCCTATACCTATGCGGTGGCCAAGGCGTGTGATGCGGACCAGACGACGCGCTTCGATGCGGCGGGCGTGATCCTGCTCGCGTCGGAGAATGCGTTCCGTGTGGCCGCCGAAAGCGTGCAGGCGCTGGGCGGAGCGGGCTACACGACCGACTGGCCAGTGGAGCGGTATATGAGGGACGCGAAGCTGCTGGATATCGGCGCGGGCACGAATGAGATCAGGCGGATGCTGATCGGGCGCGAACTGATTGGGGCAGCGGGGTGAGCAAGACTTTCAAACTCACCGCAGAGGAGATCAAACCTCTGGCCATGGGCTTTGGAGGATGTCTTGCGACTGACCGAATAACGGTTGAGGGCCTTCCCGTCAGGTTCATGTACCGTGAAGAGAATCCTAACGAAGACGCAGATGGCGGTTGGAGGTTTTTCTCGGGCACAGAGGATGACCAGTATATGGCTGACCCATCCCATCATGGCGTCTATGATGTGAACACGATTGCCAATTACGACCCGTCTATCATCCCTTATCTCGATGCGCCTTATGGCTCAGTGTTCGAGAAGGTGCCCGGAGAGACTGAGTTTACCGCTGTGACGGATTGGAATCCTGCATGACCTCACCCAGCCTCACCACCAAACTCGACCGCGAAGCGCCGGACGCCAAGGCGCGGTTTGATCAAAACAAGGCGCTGGCTGAGCAATTGCGCGCGGATGTTGCGGCGGCCGCGCTCGGCGGGGCGGAGCGGTCGCGTGAACGCCATGTATCGCGCGGCAAATTGCTCCCCCGCGAGCGGGTCGAACGCCTGCTCGACCCCGGATCGCCTTTCCTCGAGATTGGCCAGCTTGCCGCCAATGGCATGTATGAAGGTGACATCAATGCGGCCTCGATCATTTGCGGGATCGGGTGCGTCTCGGGTCGGCGGGGTAGATAGCGCCTGGCCGGTATTGTAGCGTGTGACGCTGCAAAAAGGGGGGGCTATGTCAAATATCAGTTCTGTGGCTGAGGCAAGGGATTCTGGATTCACCGACTCCGCGCAAGAGCGTTTGATCGACCGCTGGATCTTTGTCGGCACGGCCGTGCTGATGATCGCGATCGTTCTGGCTGGTTTTGTTCCTTCCTCGCTCGAAATGCTGGACCGTGTTGCCGAAGGGAGCCGTGGACCCATCCCGCTGGTGCTCCACTTCCATGCTGTCTTCATGGGAAGCTGGCTCTTGCTGCTTCTCATTCAGGCGATTTTGATGGCGACGGACAATGGTGCGCTGCACAAGAAGCTAGGTCTGTTGGCGTTTGTCCTCGTGCCAGCCATGGTAATCACTGGGTTCATTCTCGTACCCGAGGTCCGCGGCACGCTCTACGCCCGGCTCGAAACCCTGCCTCCCGAAGTCGCCGCCGATCTGCGCGAAAACCTTTTGCCGCGTCTCACCAACATCATCCTTGTCCAGATAAGAGCAGGCTTTTTGGTGCCTTTCTTTATAGGAATGGGCCTCTATTTCCGCCGCACAAGCCCCGAGACGCATAGGCGCCTGATGCTGTTCGGCACAGCTGTCCCGCTGGGCGCAGCGATTGTGCGGCTCGATTTCTACACCGTGTTCTGGCCCGAATGGCCGCTTTCGACCATGTACCCATTCACGCTGGTTTTGATCCCATTGCTTGTCCGCGATCTGCTTGCGCGAGAGCCTCTCAACAAGGCCTGGTGGATCTTCCTTGGTGCGCTGCTCGTAGTCGATCTTCCGATCTGGCTCCTCTGGGGCACGGAAACCTGGATGAAGCTTGGTCCGCGTCTGATCGGAGTCGCGTAAGGATCGCGCATTCACTTTTCACGCGCTCGCCTTGGCGTTAGGGCAAGGGTCATGACAGCACCCACCCTCACCACCAAGCTCGACCGCGAAGCGCCGGATGCCAGGGCGCGGTTTGATCATAACAAGGCGCTTGCTGAGCAGTTGCGCGCCGATGTTGCAGAGGCCGCTCTTGGCGGACCTGAGCGCTCGCGCGAGCGGCATGTTTCACGTGGCAAATTGCTGCCTCGTGAGCGGGTGGAGCGGTTGCTTGATCCGGGCTCGCCCTTCCTTGAAGTGGGCCAGCTTGCCGCCAATGGCATGTATGAAGGCGACATCAACGCCGCCTCGCTGATCTGTGGCATCGGGCGGGTGTCGGGCCGTCAGGTGATGATCGTGTGCAACGATGCGACGGTCAAAGGCGGCACTTACTATCCGATGACGGTCAAGAAGCACCTGCGCGCGCAGGAGATCGCGATGGAGAACCGGCTCCCGTGCATCTACCTCGTCGATAGCGGCGGCGCGAACCTGCCGCATCAGGCCGAGGTCTTCCCGGACCGCGACCACTTTGGCCGCATCTTCTTCAATCAGGCGAACATGTCGGCGCTGGGCATTCCGCAGATCGCCTGCGTGATGGGCAGTTGCACGGCGGGCGGAGCTTACGTTCCGGCCATGTCCGATGAGACAATCATTGTCCGCAATCAGGGCACGATCTTCCTCGCCGGCCCGCCACTGGTGAAAGCTGCCACGGGCGAGGAAATCACCGCCGAGGACTTGGGCGGCGGAGACCTGCACGCCAAGAAATCGGGCGTGGTCGATCACCTCGCGGAGAATGAC
>JBCBYM010000019.1:7551-28141 GCA_039815865.1 Pseudomonadota bacterium | reverse complement strand
CGGCCTGCTACGACGCGTGGGCGCGCGGCTTGCCGTCACGCAAGAAGGCAGACCGGTGCTTGATGCGATCCTTGCTCAGATAGTCGCCGACTCATTGCTCAAAAGCGAAGCTCTAACCGCATGAGCAGCGCGGCGCTTCTCGAAGACTGGCGCAACCACCTGACGCACGACAAGCGCCGCAGCCCGCATACTGTGCGCGCCTATGTTTCCGCCGCTCAGCGCCTTGTGAGCGCGCATGATCTCGCCGCGTGGGACGAAGCCGCCCGGATCGAAGCGCATGACCTGCGCCGCCACCTCGCCGCACGCCGGGCCGAGGGGCTTGCCAATGCGAGCGCTGCGCGCGAACTGTCCGCGCTCAAGGCGTTTGTGGCCTTTGCGCGGGTGCAGGCGGGTGATCCTGATCCGTCCGCGCCGCGCCTGCGGGGCCCGCGCCTCAAGAAAGGCCTGCCCCGCCCCGTCACGCCCGATGAAGCGGTCAATATCGCGGAACTGGTTGATGGATTGGCCACCGACGATTGGGTGGGCGCGAGGGACCGCGCGGTGCTGCTCTTGATGTACGGATCAGGCCTGCGCATCGCCGAGGCTCTGTCCCTGACCGGGCGCGACGCGCCATTGGGAGAGACGCTGCAAATTACAGGCAAAGGCGGCAAGCAGCGCATCGTACCGGTCCTGCCGATCACGCGCGAAGCGGTGCGCGAATACACCCAAACCTGCCCCTACCCGCTTCAAGCCAAAGAGCCCTTGTTCCGAGGCGTCAAAGGCGGCTCGCTGTCTGCCGGCATGGTGCAAAAGGCGATGGCGAACGCAAGGAAAGCGCTCGGCCTACCCGACACGGCGACCCCGCATGCTTTGCGACATTCGTTTGCCACGCACTTGCTGGGAGCCGGCGCGGATTTGCGCAGCTTGCAGGAATTGCTGGGGCATGCCTCGCTAGGCTCGACGCAGATTTACACCAAGGTTGATGCGGCGCAGATGCTGGAGGATTACCGGGCAGCGCATCCACGGGCGAAAAGAGGGTGACCGCTTCTCAAAAGCGGAAGTTCCGCTTACGACCCAAATGCGGTCATTTACGAAACAACTCAGCATAGTCATAAGTCGACGCCCGCTTGGACCACTCGCCAAGGATCTGAATTGCAATGAACACCGTATCGAGCTGGATTCGTAGGTCAGATGGTCCGTATGAATGCACAGAGGCTTTCTTTCGCGGTACTGCCTATTCTCCCCACCGCCATGACACCTACACGTTCGCGGTCACGACCTATGGAGTCCAAACCTTCAACTATCGGGGCGAACTACGGCACTCTACGCCTGGTAAGGTAGTCGTTCTGCACCCCGATGAATTGCATGACGGACAAGCCGGCACTGACGAAGGGTTTGGCTATCGTTCGGTCTGCGTGGCACCATCAGATGTACAAGATGCGCTTGGAGGGCAGCCACTCCCTTTTATAAAGACTGGGATATCCAAGAGCGTTGAACTAGCCGACATAGTGAATACGCTCTTAGCCGACATTGATCAGGACGAACGAGCCGACGCGCTCTCACAATTGGGAAGTGTGCTCAGTCAAATCTCAGGCGAGCCTTTGCCCAAGAAATCCATGGATACATATGCGGTGCAGCGGGCGAAGGCCTTTATCGATGACCGAATATTGACCGGGTTCAATCTCACCGAACTCGAAAGAGAGGTCAATCAAGACCGCTGGAAGCTCTCTAGAGACTTTCGTGCACTTCTAGGAACTAGCCCATATCGCTACTTGACCATGCGGCGATTGGACCTCGCGCGGCATTTGCTTCTGGAAGGAGGGAGCATCGCTGATGTCGCTCATGCATGCGCGTTCTCTGACCAGAGCCATTTTAATAGGCATTTCAAGAAGAGTTATGGCCTTTCGCCGAGGCGCTGGCTGGTTTCGATGAGCCGCCGGTGAGATTTACACGATCGTTCTATATTTGATGGATCCACACCGCCTATCTGGGTGTCATGAAAACGCCTTCAAATACGGTATCACGGTTTCGGCCCCTCATTGATTTCTGCGCCATCGTCGCGATTGGTTATCTTTTGAAACTCGCCCTCGACCAAGTCATGTGGAGATACAGCGGACCGGTGTCGCTCGGCGTCATGTTGGCGGGGATATTCTTTTATCTAAAATCGATGGGAGAGAGCTGGTCGTGGATTGGCTTGGTCAGGATAGATACACGCAAAAGCTGGGCTCTCTTTCCACTCCAGGTGGTACTGGCGTTCTTTGCCATCGTGCTGACCGGCGCTGGCCTTAGCGTTGGCGGCGAAGCGCTTGGCCTCGAATTCATGACACCCGACCATTCGGGTGCGCAGGAACGATTTGGTGATGTTGCAGGCAACACACAGCTTTACGTCTTTTGGCTAGCAATCGTGTGGTTCGCGGGACCCGCTGAAGAGTTGTACTTTCGGGGCTTCATGATTGGAAAGCTGCGAGAGGTCTTGGGCGCTTCCGGCTTTGCAACGGCACTCACCATTGTGATACCCGCGCTGATATTCGGCGCCGGCCATGTTTACTATGCTGGGTTGCGCGGGCTTGTGACGACCGGCGGCATCGCGGTTACACTGGGCGTGCTCTACATCTTGTATAAGCGCAATCTGTGGCCACTCATGATCGCGCACGCCGCCGCTAACTCACTTACGTTCACCGCCGCGTACCTCCAGCTCAAAGCCTGATGTTGGCTCATCAACGGCACAATGAAGTGCGATCAGTGCGAAGCATTCTCCAACCTTGTGGAAGATCTCGTAGGAGCCGCAGCATATGTGCTGCTCTAACACTAAGCTGCGACTATTTGCAGGAGTGCCGACACGGCCGGCTCTTGGCAATTGATGCGTCCGCTCCCACCCCCAATTTCAGACTGTACCGACCTCACAAAGTCTAACCTAAAAGCAGACCTAACTCTTCACCCGCCCCTCAATCGCGTCCCAGATCGTTCCGGCTAAGTCGGTCCCGTCAAACTCGCTGATCGCCACAATGCCCGTGGGTGAGGTGACGTTGATCTCGGTCAGCCATTTGCCGCCGATCACGTCGATGCCAACGAAAGTCAGGCCCAAGCGCTTTAACTCCGGGCCCATCGCCTCGCAAATCTCGACCTCGCGCTCGGTCAGTCCCGTAGCTTCGGCGCTGCCGCCCATGGCGAGGTTGCTCCGAAACTCGCCCTCGCCCGGAATGCGGTTGATCGCGCCGGCAACCTCGCCGTCGATCAGGACAATGCGTTTGTCGCCCTCCGCCACCTCGGGCAGGAAGGGCTGGACCATGTGCGGTTCGGGCCAGGTCTGGTTGAACACCTCGAACAAAGCGGTGAGGTTGTCGCCATCGGCGGGCACGCGGAAGATCGCCTTACCGCCATTGCCGTGGATCGGTTTGACCACCACAGCGCCATGCTCGGCCATGAAGCGGCGCACTTCGTCGACCGAGCGCGTCACGAGAGTGGGCGGCATGAAGCGGCGATAGTCGAGCACCATCACCTTTTCCGGCGCATTACGCACGCTGACGGGATCGTTGACCACCAAGGTCTTGCCCGCAATCCGCTCAAGCAGGTGTGTCGCGGTGATATAGCCCATATGGAAGGGAGGATCCTGTCGCATCAGGACAACGTCGATGTCCTTGCCCAGATCAAGGCGGACCGCCTCGCCCTTTTCAAAGTGATCGCCTTGAACCTTGCGCACTTTCACCGGGTACCCTTGCGCGAACAGCTGATCATCTGCGTCGAGCGTCAGGCTCTCGACATGGTATTCGTAGACCTCATGGCCCCGCTCTTGCGCCGCCAGCATCAGCGCGAACGAGCTGTCGCCCTTGATGTTGACGCTTTCGATGGGGTCCATTTGCACGGCGATCTTGAGGGGCATGGGTTCTTCCTAAGGCATCCAGGCGTTGGCGATGTGGCGAGGGAAGGCGCCGGGTGCAAGCAGGATCACGTCGATACGCATATCATCTCCTTCGCGCACATATTCGTGCCCGACCGCTTCGACTGCCGCCGCCACACGGGCGAGGCGGCGTTCGTCAATCGCCGTAGCCAGATCGGCGGCGCGGCGTCGCCATTTAACTTCTACAAAGGCGACAAGCCCCGCTTTGCGCGCGATGAGATCAATCTCGCCCAGCTTGGTCTTGACCCGCTTGGCGAGGATCTCCCAGCCCTGATCAGTGAGCCAGCGCGCGGCTTCGTCCTCGCCCTGGCGTCCACGTTTGTCAGCGATGACGCGCTTTTCACTCACTGCGTCTTCAGCTCCAGCGCGCGGGCGTAGAGCGTCTGGCGATCAAGGCCCGTTTCCTTGGCGACCCGGCCTGCCGCCTTGCTGGGAGAGGATTCTTTAAGAGCCTCGCGCAGAAGATCGTCAGGGTCAGCGGTGCTGACGGATTTGACTGGCGGGCCGACGAGAAGGACGATCTCGCCTTTGGGTGGGCGCTCGCGGTAGTGATCGGCGAGGGTTTCCGGCACAGCGGTGCGGCATTCTTCGTGAAGCTTGGTCAGCTCGCGCGCAACTGAAACCTCACGCTCGGGCCAAAGGTCTGCAAGAGCCTCAAGGCTGCGCACAAGGCGCGGACCGGTTTCGTAGAAGATCAGCGTTGCGGGAACATCGGCCAAACTCACGAGCGTGTCGCGCCGGGCCTTGTCCTTGACCGGAAGAAATCCGGCAAAAAGGAAACGGTCATTCGGCAGGCCCGAGAGTGTCAGCCCCGTTATCGCCGCGCAGGCGCCGGGGATTGAGGTGACCATAACGCCCGCCTCGCGCGCCTCGCGCACCAGACGATAGCCCGGATCTGAGACCAGAGGCGTCCCGGCATCGCTGACAAGCGCCACAGGCTCGCTCGCAGCCTGCTCTATCAACCGCGCACGCACTGCGTCCGAGGCGTGATCATCATAGCGCTGCATCCGCGTTGACACGCCGCAATGCGCCAAGAGCCGCCCCGTCACGCGCGTATCCTCGCACGCGATCACCGCGCATCGCTTCAGGGTGTCGACAGCGCGGACCGTTACATCGCCAAGATTGCCAATCGGCGTTGCGACGATGTAGAGGCCGGGCTCAAGGCATTTGGACATGTCCGATCGAGGCGTTGATGTGCTCACACACGCGTCTTTGAAGCAGACGAGAGGGGTCAGCAAGAATGAAGCGTTTGATGAACTCGGTTTCGCACGCCATGACGAATGGCGCGAAGGCGGTGTTTGACCGGCGGAACCTAGCGCTCATTGGGGCAGCCGCGTTGCTGGCCGGGTGCCAGATCATCCCCAAGACTGAAACGGTGTCGACCGCACCGGTTGCTGCACCAAGACCTGAGCCCACCCCTACCGCTCTGCCGACCGATTCCACCCGCCACCGTGTGGCGCTACTGGTGCCGATGTCGGGCAACACATCCGCCGTGGGCCAAGCGCTTGCCAACGCGACGACCATGGCGCTGCTGGATATGAACGCGCAAAACCTGCGGATTACCACCTATGACACGGGTAGCGGCGCGACCGAAGCGGCGCGTCAAGCGATTGTCGACGGCAACAAGCTGATTATTGGCCCGCTGCTGGCCAGCAATGTGCCCGCCGTTCAGGCGCAGGCGCGCCCAGCGTCCGTTCCCGCGATCGCGTTCTCGAACGACACGCAAGTGGCGAGCCCCGATGTCTTTCTGATGGGCCACGTGCCCGAGCAATCCGTGAGCCGCTCAGTCGAATACGCCCGGGCTCGCGGCTCGAGCGCATTCGCAGCGCTCGTCCCTGAAGGCGATTATGGCTCGCGCGCTTACGCCGCGCTTGAGACAGCTCTGGGCGCTTATGGCGGCAATTTGATCGCACGCGAGAGCTACGCCCGGGGCAACACCTCGATCGTGAGCGCAGCGCAGCGCCTTCGCACGAAAGGCGGGTATGACACCGTCCTCATTGCGGATGGCGCGCGGCTGGCCATGCAGGCGGCCGGGGAACTCAAACGCGATGGCGCGCAAGGCACACGAATTGTCGGCACCGAATTGTGGAGCGGCGAAGGCACGCTTGCGCGTTCGGCGGCTGTGAACGGCGCGATCTTCTCAAGCGTCTCGGATCAGCGCTTCAAGCAGTTCTCAGACAGCTACGAAGCGCGCTTTGGTGCCAAGCCCTATCGCATCGCGACTTTGGGTTACGACGCGGTCCTTCTCACTTTGCGCATTGCGCGTGATTGGCAGGTGGGCGCAGATTTCCCGGTGAACCAGCTCTACAATCGTGGCGGGTTCCTTGGCCTTGATGGTCCGTTCCGCTTTGGCCGCGATGGCGTGGCTGAGCGCGCTCTGGAGGTCCGGCAAGTCAGTGGCGGCACGATCAGCGCGATTGACCCCGCTCCCAGCAGTTTTGCCGATTAACCGCGCAAAAGGGGCCTCTGACGCCTTGTGAGGGGGTCGCCCGCCTGCCTATATCCTACGGTATGTCAGACGACCTCTTCGAGAACACCCCGACTTACAGCGGCAATTACGACAGCTCTTCGATTGAAGTTCTCGAAGGGCTCGAACCGGTGCGCCGTCGCCCGGGTATGTATATTGGCGGCACCGATGACCGCGCTCTGCACCATCTGGCGGCCGAAGTTCTCGACAACTCGATGGACGAAGCGGTCGCGGGCCATGCAAGCCGGATCGAAGTGCGTCTTGAAGAAGGCAACCGGCTGAGCATCTCGGACAATGGGCGCGGCATCCCGGTCGATGAGCATCCCAAATATCCGGGCAAGTCGACGCTGGAAGTGATCCTGTCCACGCTGCACTCGGGCGGCAAGTTCTCAGGAAAAGCCTATGCGACGAGCGGCGGTCTGCACGGCGTGGGGGTGAGCGTTGTCAACGCGCTATCGTCCGACACACGCGTCGAGGTGGCGCGCGACAAGCAGCTTTACGCCCAGTCGTTCTCCAAGGGGCAGACGCTCGGCCCCATTGAAATCGTTGGCGCCGCGCCCAATCGTCGCGGGACCACGGTGAGCTTTACCCCGGATGCGGAGATTTTCGGCGACCGCCAGTTCAAGCCCGCGCGCCTGTTCAAGCTGGCCCGGTCCAAGGCCTATCTGTTTGCCGGCGTCGAAATCCGCTGGAAGTGCGCACAGAGCCTCGCAAGCGAGGACGTACCGACCGAAGCGGTGTTCAAATTTCCGGGCGGCTTGGCGGATCACTTGGCTGAGCAGGTGGGCACCCGCGAATGCGTAACGGCCCTGCCCTTTACCGGTCGCCAAGATTTCCCAGAGGACGACGCGGGCGGATCGCAAGGCCGTGTGGAATGGGCCATCGCTTGGCCACTTTACTCTGATGGGTCGACAAGCTGGTACTGCAACACTGTGCCAACCCCCGATGGGGGAACGCACGAGCAGGGCCTTCGCGGCGCCCTCACCCGGGCCTTGCGCGCCTTTGGCGAGCTCACCGGCGCCAAAAAGGCCAAGGACATCACCGCTGACGATGTGATGACGGGCGCGGAAGTCATGCTGAGCGTCTTTATTCGCGATCCGCAATTCCAATCGCAGACCAAGGACCGTCTGACTTCGCCCGAAGCAGCGCGTCTGGTGGAGAACGCGGTGCGCGATCATTTCGACCACTTCCTCACCGACGATATGGAGCGCGGCAAGGCGCTGCTGGGCGAAGTGATGGAGCGCATGGAAGAGCGTCTCAAACGAAAGCAAGAGCGCGAGATCAAACGCAAGACCGCGACCAACGCCAAGAAGCTGCGTCTGCCGGGCAAGCTCACCGATTGTTCGGGCGAAGGTGACAGGGAAACCGAGCTCTTCATCGTCGAAGGCGACAGCGCCGGCGGCAGCGCCAAGCAGGCGCGCGATCGCAAGACGCAGGCGATCCTGCCGATCCGGGGCAAGATCCTCAACGTGGCCTCCGCCACCGCTGACAAGATCCGCGCCAACAGCGAGATTGCGGATCTCGGCCTCGCTTTGGGCTGCGGGACGCGTAAGGACTGCGATGCAGAGAACCTTCGCTATGACCGCATCATCATCATGACCGATGCCGACGTGGATGGCGCGCATATCGCAACGCTCTTGATGACGTTCTTCTTCCAGGAAATGCCGGACGTGGTTCGCAAAGGGCACCTGTTCCTTGCTAAGCCGCCGCTCTACCGCCTCACCGCTGGCAAAGAGAGCCGCTACGCCAATGATGACGCACACCGCGCTGACCTTGAGGCGACCGTCTTCAAAGGCAAAAAGGTGGAAGTTGGCCGCTTCAAGGGCCTGGGCGAAATGAACCCGGCGCAGCTGCGCGAAACAACGATGAACCCGGAATCACGCAGCCTTATCCGCATAACCTTGCCGCAGGAATTTCAGGAGCGCGCAGGCGTGAAGGAACTGGTCGATCAACTGATGGGCAAGAACCCCGAACACCGCTTCAACTTCATCCAGAACCGCGCGGGCGAAATGGACCGCGACATGATCGATGCCTGACCCGCACGGCGAGGATTTTGAGGACGATCCCCCGCAATACCCCGACCCGCGTGAGGAAGACATTATGGCGGGCGACCGGCGGATATCGCGGCCTGATCTCTCGCTGCCCGACTGGCATATTCCCGATGCCAGCTACCGCCCCATCCCCATCGCCTGGTTTGCAGCGGCGTTCCTGCTGCAGATGGTGGTCCTCTTCTTTGTGTTTATCACCCTGATCAATCAGTCGGGTTGGGCCACCATTACGCTAGCGGGCCTTGCGACTGGAGCCATCGGCATGTGGACCTGGGATCGCGGCATGCGCGCGGCGGGCCTGGGGTGGCGCATCGCAACTTTCGCCACGCTCGCCTTGCAATACGCGTTTGTGTGCGCGGGAGCTGCGCTTAGACTTTAGACTGTGTCCATGGAGCTTGGGGGCAATCAGGTGAGTTTCCCTTTGCCACTTGCCTTGCCCATGCCCGCTGACTATCCCCGGCGCCAAGTCTCCAAACCCAATCGCAAGCAGGATACCGAATGACCGATCAGACGCGCTTTGAAGGCACCAGCAATTACGTCGCAACCGAAGACCTCAAGGTTGCGGTCAACGCGGCGGTGACCTTGCGCCGGCCGCTGCTGGTCAAAGGCGAGCCGGGTACCGGCAAAACCGTGCTTGCGCATGAGATTTCCAAAGCGATTGGCGCGCCGCTGATCGAGTGGAACATCAAGTCCTCCACCAAGGCGCAGCAGGGCCTTTACGAGTACGATGCGGTGGCGCGTCTGCGCGACGGGCAGCTTGGCGATGAGCGCGTCCACGACATCTCGAATTACATCAAGAAGGGCAAGCTGTGGGAAGCGTTCACCGCCGAGCAGCTCCCCGTTCTCCTGATCGATGAAATCGACAAGGCCGACATCGAATTTCCGAACGATCTTCTTCAAGAGCTCGATCGGATGAGCTTCGACGTTTACGAAACGCAGGAGCGCGTCGAGGCGAAGGAACGCCCGATCGTCGTCATCACGTCGAACAACGAAAAGGAACTGCCCGACGCGTTCCTGCGCCGCTGTTTCTTCCATTACATCAAGTTCCCCGACCGCGAGACGATGCAATCGATCATCGACGTCCACTTCCCCGATATCCAGAAGGTGCTGGTAAAGAAGGCGATGGATATCTTCTACGAACTGCGCGACGTGCCCGGTCTCAAGAAGAAGCCGAGCACCAGCGAATTGCTCGATTGGCTCAAACTGCTGCTGCACGAAGATATGCCGCTTGAAGTGCTGCAGGACGCCAACCCCAACAGCGCAATCCCGCCGCTCCACGGCGCGCTCCTTAAGAACGAGCAGGACGTGATGCTGTTCGAACGCCTCGCCTTCATGGCACGCCGCAATCCGAGTTAAATCGTCAGGCGGAGCCGGTCACCCGTCAAAGCTGTAGACGAACTTCATATCACCCCAGCGCTCGCCTTTGAAGCGCAGAGGGACATAGACGCTGCGCACGATCTGATAGCCCTCGCCTTCGATCGGTTGGCGGAAAACGGACAGGCGGAAGGGCGCTTCGCTGCGCAGGGCCGCGCGGTCGGCGTCGTCCATCAGGATGCGGCCATTGCGGCAAAAGCGTGTGTCATGCGTCAGATCACCGGTGGGTCGCTGCGAGTAGCGATCAATGTGTGTGGGCATAAAGCCGTTCATATCCGCGCACACCGTTGCCACCGATTCGGACATGGCGTTGGTCGCGCCGTTGATGAAGGGCTTCCACACGCGTTCAGCAAAGCTGGTGAGACCCGTTGTGAAGCGTTCGGGCGTTGAGCCTGGGATGCGCTTGTAATTGGTGTCAAACACAGCGGAGCGCGAAATCTCGCCGCTCGTCATGGCCCGTTCGGTGGCCTCCGTCAGAGCGCGCGCCACTTCCACCGCGTGATTGGCCATGGCTTGGTCGCGCGGAGAAAGGCCGGCTTGGACGAGGCCGTCGAACATGTCGTTCGCTATGCTTTCAAGGCCCACCGCCTCGCGCTGAGCGGCGGCGAGTTGATCCTCGTTATCGCGCGTCACGCGGTCATAGCGAACCAACACATCCTGAACACCTTGAACGTGATCGCTGATTGTTCCGGTCGAACGGGCGATGACATCGTTCTGCTTGTCCACCTCCTCAACCAGCCCGCCCACGCTGGCGATTGTGTCTTCGATCTGCGCGACGGAGGCTTTGGCTTCGCCGCTTGCCTGGCTGCCTGCTTCGATCTTGGTGATGACCATGCTGGCCTCGCTCCCAAGCGATTCAATGGTTTGTGCGATTTCTTCAGTCGCTTTGCGCGTATCGTTGGCCAGGCTCTTCACCTCGCTGGCCACCACCGCAAAGGTGCGCCCAGCCTCGCCGGCGCGCATCGCCTCGATGGTGGCGTTGAGCGCGAGGATGTTGGTCGTCTCGGCGATATCATCAATGTCCTGAGCGCTGCGCTGGACCTGTTCCATCGCCGCGGCAAAGGTGGTGACGTGTTGGCCCAATGTATCGACCATTTCGAGCAGCTCATTGATCTGGCCAAGCGAGGACTGGATGAGCGCGGTGCCCTCGCCCAGGCGCTCGATCGCGCGCTCGGACAAAAGGCGGGCTTCATCGCTGGCTTCGCCCACCTTGGCCTGGTCCGCTTCGAGCGCGGCGACCGTGCCTTGAAGAGCATCGTGTTCGGCGCGCAGGAGTTCCGAAGACTTTATGACCGCCTCGACAACGCCGGCCACTTCCGAGCAACCGACCGTCACGGCCCCGCAGCTTTCCGGTATCATCTCAAACGCGTTGGCGTCCTGTGTGTCGATCGCTGTCGGTTTCATTGCGCTAACCCTGGTTTGACGACCGCTGAGCCTTGCCGGACGCCTCATGATCTTCCGGGTAATCAAGGATGGTTAGCGAAGGTTTAAGATCGCTCGCATTGCCCCTGAGGGACTAGCGCTATGCGCCGGGGGAAGCTAAGCCTTGAGGCCATGTTCTTCAATTTTACAGATGAGCTTCGCAGCGCTGGTATTGGCGCGAGCTTCAAAGAGCACCTCACGCTGCTCGAAGCGCTGGACAAGGACGTTATCGAGCAGACGCCCGAGGCGTTCTATTACCTCAGCCGCGCGACTTTTGTTAAGGATGAGGGCCTGCTGGATCGGTTCGATCAGGTCTTTCACAAGGTCTTTAAGGGCGTGATGTCCGATTACGGCCAGAATCCCGTCGAGATCCCGGAGGACTGGCTTAAGGCTGTTGCTGAGAAAATGCTGTCGCCTGAAGAGATGGCGGAGATCGAGAAGCTCGGTGACTGGGATGAGATCATGGAGACGCTGAAGAAGCGTCTCGAGGAACAGCAAAAGCGCCATGAGGGCGGCAACAAGTGGATCGGGACCGGCGGCACCAGCCCGTTCGGCCATTCCGGTTACAACCCCGAAGGCGTGCGCATCGGCGGGGAGAGCAAGCACAAAAGGGCCGTAAAGGTCTGGGAAAAGCGCGAGTTCAAGAACCTCGACAACACCAAGGAATTGGGGACGCGCAACATCAAGATGGCGCTTCGTCGTCTGCGGCGGTTCGCGCGCGAAGGTAACCCGGATCAGCTGGATCTCGACAAGACCATCGAAGGCACCGCCAAGCAAGGCTGGCTCGACATTCACATGCGTGCCGAGCGCCGCAACGCGGTCAAGCTGCTGCTATTCCTTGATGTGGGCGGTTCGATGGATCCCTTCATCAAGCTGGTCGAAGAGCTGTTCAGCGCGGCGACGGCGGAGTTCAAGAACCTTGAATTCTTCTACTTCCACAACTGCCTTTACGAAGGCGTGTGGAAGGACAATCACCGACGCTGGCAGGAACGCACCAAGACCTGGGATGTGCTCCACAAATATGGCCATGACTACAAGGTTGTGTTCGTGGGCGATGCGGCGATGAGCCCCTATGAGATCACGCATCCGGGCGGCTCGGTCGAACACATGAACGACG
The DNA here is from genome assembly GCA_039815865.1 of Pseudomonadota bacterium. GTDB lineage: Bacteria > Pseudomonadota > Alphaproteobacteria > Sphingomonadales > Sphingomonadaceae > Erythrobacter. Next base: position 15,836 of record JBCBYM010000019.1, on the reverse strand, counting down.
AAGCGGGCGCCACCTGGCTCCAGCGCGTGACCAACACCTATCCGGCGACTGTATGGCTGAACCCGGTGCCTGAGAAGCAATGGGGCTATTCGCAATCCACCAAGATGCTCAAGCAGCTGGTCGATGATCGTATGTTCCCGCTCACGCTGGATGGGCTGGATGAAGCGATGCGCGAATTGAGCCGCAAGCAGGGGCATTGAAGTCTTTACGATTGCAATACCAAAAAGTATGGGTCATTTTTCTTCTCATACGTCGGGGGAGGGTAATGCAATCAAATCAAATTGACAATTCAAACGCTGTTGTGACCATCTCCGGCCGGAAATTGATACCGGTAAAAGCTGACTTTCTTGGTAAGACCGTCAGCCATTTTATTGACGCTGAAGAAATATCTCAGGCACAAAGGCGAGTACGTGATTTAGTTGTAAAGGAAAACGGAAGCGCGAAAAGGGCGCGTGCAAATGCACAAAGACTTTCTAACTATTCCCTTGCGGCTAAGACTGTTTTAGGTGGTACCGGTTTGACCATCGGAGCGACCATAGCTTTTTCGGTTGCAGCGATTTCACTTATTTCGGTTAGCTTCATCATGTTATGCGCGAGTTTTTTATACTGCTACTACTTGGATAACCATGCAATTATGCATGAAGAGGAAGCTGCTAATTGGCAGAATGTTTTGGAGGAAATATCGTGAGCTCATTCCTCGTCATAGACATTTTTGCCATAGTATTGAGCGTGATTGCAGCTATCGGATTTTTGATCCTTTTGAGATCAATTGTCGATGACACTTACAGAGATTCGGAGCAGACAAAGAACGAACGCCATCGATTTATCCTTATGATTGAACACCTTTCTCAGTCCAATGTGGAAGAGGAGGAAAAAGAGTCCGTACGTGATCCGTTTGCGTAATCGAAATACTTACTATCCAAGACTGCCAGTCAGTAGATGGTATGAGTTTTGACAGTCTGCGCCCATAGCGCCTCATCCTGCGCGGCCGCCTGATCGAGATCACCCGGCGCTGCGCCTGCATCATCGACCCATTCGCGCAAAGCGGGCCCGCCATTGATCACATCAATCGCGAGCACATCATTGGTGTATTCGTACTTGAAATCAGTCCCGCGCCACAATTCGTAATCGGGATAGAGCGTGCGGATGGCCTTGAACGCCAGCGCCTGCAAGCGCCATGGGCGGAACAGGTGATGCGCGTAAGACGGTCCCTCGGCGTGCATCATGATCCCGTTGCACAGCTTCCCAGCGTGCTTGTGAAAGGTCGGCTCAAACCAGCATTCGCGCATCAGGACGCCGCCACACCATTCCGGAGCCATCTGGCGCATAAGTTTCAAGACGCCCTTGGCATCCACGTCGGGCGCGCCAAACAGCACTTCCAGAGGCCGCGTAGTGCCCCGCCCCTCGCTCAAGGTCGCGCCTTCGATCATCACCGTGCCTGCATAGCAGCGCGCCATGTTGACGCTGGCTGCGTTGGGCGATGGGTTGATCCAGACCCGCTTAGCGGGCCAACCGTAGCCGCTTGAGACCGCTCCCGAGGGTTCATCGGGCTGCCAGCCCTCCATCGCGACCACACGGTAATCGACATCCAGCCCGAAATGGCTGACAAAGAAATGCCCCATTTCCCCAAGCGTCAAACCGTGGCGCATCGGCATGGGCGCCGCCCCGACAAAACTCTCGTGCCCCGGGATCAGCATCGTCCCTTCAATGGGGCGCCCAGCGGGATTAGGACGGTCGAGAACCCACACTGTCTGGCCACCTTTCGCCGCTTCCTCAAGCAGATAGAGAAGCGTGGTTACAAAGGTGTAGATCCGGCAGCCAAGGTCCTGGAGGTCGAACAGGAAGACATCCGCGCTCGACATCATCTGTTCGGTTGGACGGCGCACTTCTCCATAGAGCGAGAAGATCGGGATGCCGTATTGGGCGTCCATCTCGTCACCGGTTTCGACCATGTTGTCCTGTTTGTCGCCTTTAAGGCCGTGCTGCGGGCCAAAGGCGCTGGTGACGTTCACGCCCGCCGTGACAAGCGCATCAAGACTATGGGTCAGATCCTGGGTCACGCTGGCTGGATGCGCGACAAGAGCAACGCGCTTGCCCTTGAGCTCATCGAGAAGAGACGGATCAGCCAGAAGCCGATCGATGCCGAAAGTCACGGTGTTGGTCATGAGCCACGGGTTGGAACAGAGAGCCGGCAAAGGCAAGCGCGGGGTTGGAACCGTGCGGTCGACCTGCCATCTAGGTGCGCATGGACTACACCGCCCTAACCTTCGCGCTCCTCTATGGCCTTGGCCTCAACCTCGCTGGTGGTCTGCTGACCGATGTCGGCCAGTGGTATCACAGCCTGAAGAAGCCCTGGTTCCAGCCTCCCGGTTGGGCGTTCGCGCCGGCTTGGACGATCATTCTGGGACTTGCGGGTTGGGCGCTGTATCTTGGCTGGACGGAAGCGCAAACGGCTGCGCAGTTCAACGTGATCGCGATCGCCTTCGGCATAAACGCCGTGCTGCACTTCTTGTGGTCGCCGCTTTTCTTCAGCTTTCGGCGGCCGGACTGGTCGCTCATCGAAAACTGGGCACTCATTGCATCAACGATTGGGCTTGCTGTTGCGTTGGCTCAAGTGTCGAGTTTTGCAGCCTGGCTGGTGGCGCCCTATGTGGTGTGGACGTGTTTTGCGCAGGCGATCAACTGGGAAGTCGTTCGGCTCAACGGACCCTTCGGCCCGAAGGCCGAGAACGCCGTTTAACGCTCGACAATCATCTGCCGGCACGCCTCGGAGTGAAATTCCGGCGACCCGGGTGGAAAGGCGAGAGCCCAGAACTGCCGCTCCCCGTCAGGATGTTCCACAATCGCATTGAGCGCGACTTGAGCGGGACTTGGCAGGTTTGCAGCAATGCTAGCCTTGAGCACCAATTCTCCCGCTCCATCCGAATGTGAGTGCGAACACGTCAGCGCAATCGCATCGACCGGCGCATCGCGCATCCCTTCGCGAAAACTGTCAAAATCGTAACTCGCCCATTGGCCCGACGGTGAGAGATTAAACTCGACATAGCCGGGCTGACCGATCGGCTGCCAAAAGATTTCAAAACAGGTCGTCTTCCACAGATTGTCGCGGCGCGCGGGCGCAGCGGGCTCGGGCAAGACGATGCGGGAGACATCGCCGTCGAGGCGAAACTGCGCCTCGCAGCCTGTTTCAGTTGGGGTGATCGCCGCTGTAACGGCTCGGATTGGGCCCAGATCGCAGGTCCGGTGAAGCATGAGAGGTTGCATCCTCGCAGCCTATTGCCGAGCGCGCCCAAGCGAGCAAGGCCTTTGCGCTATCCCTCCACGCTGGTAAGCGCGCTCGCGAAATGACTGACACTTCTTTTGATTCCGACCTGTTGCGCTTCTTGTCTGAGCGCGGCCACCTGCACCAGATCACCGATCCGGGCGCGCTCGATGCGCTGGCCTTGAAAGAGGTGGTCACGGGATATGTCGGGTTCGACCCAACCGCGCCCTCGCTCCATATCGGGAACCTTGCCTCGATCATGTTGTTGCGCCGATTGCAGCAGGCCGGACATCGGCCGATTGTGATCATGGGTGGCGGCACCGCAAAAGTGGGCGATCCGTCGGGCAAGGACGAAACGCGTCAGATGCTCACCGAAGAGCGCCTTGCCAGCAACATCGCCTCGATCAAGGGCAGCTTTGAGCGTATCTTGCGCTTCGATAACAGCGAGACTGGCGCGATCCTGATCGACAATGACGATTGGCTGAGCAAGCTTGGCTATATTGAGATGCTGCGCGCTGTGGGTCCGCACTTCACATTGAACCGGATGCTGACCTTCGATTCGGTCAAGCTGCGGCTAGACCGAGAGCAGCCACTGAGCTTCCTCGAGTTCAATTACATGATCATGCAGGCCTATGATTTCCTCGTGCTGGCGCGCGATTACAACTGCCGATTGCAACTGGGTGGCAGCGATCAGTGGGGCAATATCGTCAACGGAATTGAACTGAACCGCCGGATCGACGGGCGCGAGGTGTATGGCTTTACCGCGCCGCTTATCACCCGCGCGGATGGCGCAAAGATGGGCAAGTCGGTGGACGGCGCGATCTGGCTCAACGAAGATCAGCTGCCCGCGTATGATTTCTGGCAATACTGGCGCAACACCGATGACAGGGACGTGGGCAAGTTCCTGCGGGTGTTTACGGATGTCCCCCTCGATGAGATCGCCCGGCTCGAAACGCTGGAAGGCGCGGACATAAACCAGGCCAAGATCCGGCTTGCCAACGAAGTCACCACACTTGTGCGGGGCGAAGACGCAGCCCGCGCCGCCGAGGCGACCGCGCGCGACACCTTTGCTGGCGGCGGCGCGGGTGAGGACCTACCCAGCCTTGCCGTTGGCGGCGATGGTATGCGGATCGGCGCGGTCTTGACCGAGCTGGGCTTCACCGCATCCAACGGCGAGGCAAAGCGCAAGTTGACCGAAGGCGCGGTCAAGCTGGACGGCACCGTAATCAAGGACCCCGGCTTCGTCATCACAGCCGAAGAAGGCGCCTCGCTCAAGCTCAGCCTTGGCAAAAAACGCCACGCCATCATCACACGCTGACCTTATCCCGCTTCCCCAACACGCCGCGCATCCGGCACGCCGCAGCGCGGTTGTGCGCGCTTCTTGCGATCGGTGGAAACTGGCGGGCCTGCGGACTTTACCAAATGTCAGCCTTTATGGCCCATTAGGAATGCTAGAGTATTGGCATTGGAGGGCGTGGCATCGTGTCAGCTGGAGCAAACTTAAGTGTTACGGACTTGCGTCGCGCAGCGCGTCACCCGGTGGATTTCCCGGTGATCGTCGAGCATTACACGCACGGTGATGTGAATCTGCACGTGTGCAACCTGTCCGCGCATGGCTTCATGGTGGACGACGCTGAGAAACTTTCGCGCGGGGATCGCGTGATCATTCGCCTGCCCATCGTCGGTCGCATCGAAGCCTACGTCATCTGGACGCGTGACGAGCGCGCCGGTTTTCAGTTCGAGCGCATCATCCGCCTCGACGACTTTGTCGCCATCATCGACACGCTTCAGCCTAACCCGCGCCTTCGCCGCAAGCGCTAACGCCAATCGACTGAAGCCTGCATTTCGCACGGCGCGTTTTGGAAAGCGCGTCTTGGCAGGCTAGCGCGCGCCTGCCATGGGGCGCGCGTGACTGACGTAACCCTTCAAGAGCCGGCCCCCACGCACCCGGTTCAGATCCACAACTTCCGCGCCTACTGGCTGAGCCGTCTGACGATGACGCTCGCTCAGTATGGGATGATCCTGATCATGGGCTGGCAGGTCTATAATCTGGCGCGCGATGCGGGGATGAGCATCCCTGCGGCCTCGGGTCAGCTTGCTCTGATTGGCCTCTTGCAATTCCTGCCGCTGTTTGTGCTGTCACCCTTTGCCGGGCTGGCCGCCGATCGGTTTGACCGGCGCACGCTGGCGCGCCTTACCGTGCTGATTCAACTTGCCTGCGCGTTTGTGCTCGCTTGGTTCACTTACAATGACGCCATCACGATCCCGCTGCTTTGCGCTGTGGCCATTGCGCTTGGCATCGCGCGTGGATTTTCCGGTCCGGCGTTTTCGGCGCTGGCTCCCAATCTGGTGCCAAAGGCGCTTTTGCCGACCGCCATCGCGATTTCGACCATCGCCTGGCAGGTAGGCGTAATCGTGGGAGGCGCTTTGGCGGGCCCGCTTTACAAGGTCACGCCTTCCCTGCCCTATTTCGCGGCTGCGGGTCTCTTCACCGTGGCCATCCTTTCCTTGAGCACAATCGGCCGCGTTCCCCAGCCCGCGATGCGCAACGATAAACGCCCGATCGGTCGCATCGTGGAAGGGGTTCGCTATGTGGTTCACAACAAAATGGTTCTGGGAGCCATCACGCTCGACCTGTTTGCCGTTTTCCTCGCCGGAGCCAACGCGCTGCTTCCCGTTTTTGCCCGCGACATCCTGAAAGTGGGGGCGGATGGCTTGTCTTTACTCGCCATGGCGTCAGGCACAGGCGCGCTCGTCGCGGCGCTGTGGTTTTCGTATCGCCCGCTCAAGACCAATGTCGGGCCCAAAATGCTTTTCGCAGTGCTGATCTTTGGCCTTGCCACGATCGCTTTTGCGTTCTCGCGATCCATGGCGCTCAGCCTGATCATGCTGTTCGTGATCGGAGCGGCGGACATGTTCAGCGTCTATGTGCGCCAATCGCTGATCCAATTGCACACGCCGGACGACAAGCGCGGCCGGGTGTCTTCGGTCAGCATGCTGGCAATCAGCGCTTCCAACGAAGGCGGCGATGCGTTCAGCGGCGGGCTTGCGTTCCTCATCGGTCCCATTGCGGCGTTGGTCGCTGGAGGGGTTGGCGCAGTTGTCACCGTCGCCCTATGGGCCCGCGTCTTTCCGGTCCTTTGGACAACGAAGACCTTCGATCCGCCCAAAGACCTGCTAGAAGAGCAAAGCACACAATCAGGCTAGAGGAGAGGGAAATGAAAGCTGGCACTATTCTCGAGACGATTGGCAACACCCCGCACATTCGCCTGTCGCGGTTGTTCCCCAGCCACGAAGTGTGGCTCAAGTCCGAACGCGCCAATCCCGGCGGATCGATCAAGGATCGTATCGCGCTGGCCATGGTCGAAGACGCTGAGGCTTCGGGCAAGCTCAAGCCGGGCGGCACAATTGTTGAGCCTACCAGCGGCAACACCGGGATCGGCCTGGCAATGGTGGCTGCGGTTAAGGGCTATACACTGGTTTTGGTCATGCCGGAATCGATGTCGATTGAGCGCCGCCGCCTGATGCTCGCATACGGGGCGACCTTTGACCTCACGCCCAAGGAGAAGGGCATGAAGGGCGCGATTGAGCGCGCGAGTGAGATTGTCGAGACAACGCAAGGCGCCTGGATGCCTTCGCAGTTTGAGAACCCCGCCAATGTCGCCGTCCATGTGAAGACAACAGCCCAGGAAATCCTCACAGACTTTGCGGACGATCCCGTTGATGTGATGATCACGGGCGTTGGCACAGGTGGCCACCTCACCGGATGCGCAGAGGAGCTTAAGCGGCATTGGCCATCGCTTAAGGCCTATGGGGTTGAGCCGGCCGCCTCGCCCGTGATCAATGGCGGGCAGCCTGGTCCTCATCCAATCCAAGGTATCGGCGCGGGCTTTATTCCGGGCAACTTGCACACCGATGCGATTGATGGAGCGGTGACAGTCGAAGCCGACGACGCCAAGGAAATGGCCCGTCGCGCCGCCCGCGAAGAGGGCATGCTGATCGGTATCTCCTCAGGCGCGACGCTTGCCGCCATCGCCAAGACGCTGCCCGACCTTGATGCCGGCACACGGGTGCTTGGTTTCAATTACGACACCGGTGAGCGCTATTTGTCGGTGCCAGAGTTTTTGCCGGTTGAGTGACCAAGCGGCGCGATGAGCCAGATCACGCTCCACGAGACCGACGCGCCGACGGCCAAGGATGCCACAGCCGCGCTTGAAGTGCTGCGGAGCTTTACCCGTGCGAGCGTGCCCAAGCTCGACAACCACGATTACGCACTGTTGCTCAAAAAAGAGGACGGCACGCTTGTTGGAGGTCTGATCGCGCAGTCGCGCTGGGGCGGGTTCCACATCGCTATCCTGGCGCTTGCCGATGGACTGCGCGGACACGGATTTGGATCGTCCATGATGAAAAAGGCCGAAGCCGAAGCCAGAAAGCGGGGCTGCCAGCACCTATGGCTCGATACCTATGCCTATCAGGCAAAAGCGTTTTACGAGCGCCACGGATTTGAGGTGTACGGCCAGATCGATGGACCTGAGCCGTACTACCCACACTATTTCATGATCAAGCGGCTCTAGCGTTCACTCGCTCAGCGTGATCGTTTCGCCAATCCGAGCCGCTTCGATCTCAGCGTCGGTAAAGGGCAGGCGATGCCATTCCTTTGCCGAGTACTTGCGCGTCTGGTCAGCGTAATGCGGTGATGCGGGATCGGTCGATTGCGAATAGCTCAGGATCGCATCAGCCACCGGCCCATCATCGCCAAAGCCCACGATCTGAATGTAGCTTGAGCCGTGGACCGGTGTCAGACCACCGGGAATCTCGCGGCTGCGCTGCATATTGAGCACGCCTGCCGTGCCTGGCCCGCCATGGATAGCTATGCGCTCATTACCGCCATAGCGCACTTGGACATCACCCCAGGCGATCTCCGCTTCGCCCATCCTATCGGCGGCTGCCTCAGCGGCTTCCTGCAAGGCGTCGAGCAGTTCGCTGCGCACCTCTTCATCCGCTGTTAGCCCGTAAGGCGTTG
>JBCBYM010000019.1:0-7541 GCA_039815865.1 Pseudomonadota bacterium | reverse complement strand
GCGGATTTTCCGCATCGAAAGGCACCTCCCAAAGATCCTTGCGCTTGCGCACGGCTTCCCAGAAATTGACGAAAACCAATGCGCCTTTGCTGCCTGTGTCAAAGCGCCGATCCCAGCGCGCGATAATCTCGCAAGCTTCAGCGTAGCTATAGGCCGCGCGGCAGTGCTCGACCAGCGGATCGACCATCAGCTCAGCCGCCAGACTTTTGTTGCCAAAGGTGAGCTCCTTGGCCCGCTCGTGGTCCATCTTGCCCGCCGCCAACATCGCTTCGGTTTCCTGGAAGTTTGAGCGTGTGCGCAAGCTCAATTGGTTTTCATACGGCCCCAGGATCGGCGAGAGTTCTTCGTACCAGGTCGAAGGAGAGGCGTTGTTTATCCAATAGCTGTCATTGGAATTGGTGACATACATGGTCAGCGTGCGCGAAGCCTGCTGATCAGCGGGCAACAAGCCTGCGAAGGGCGCGGACGTCTCGCGCGTCAAAGTGTCGCATTGCGCGCGCGATCCATCAAGCAGCGTCACTTGCGCAGCCACGAGCCTGGAAAACGGCGTCGAGCATTCCTCAATCAGCGCCTTGGTGACATTGGGCACAGCCGTGATATCGCCGTGATAAGCGTTGCCGTAGCGATCAGAGGCAATGGTGTTGACCCAGGGAATACCAAGCGTTTCGCTGATAGCGCTTTCGATCTCCATCACATCTGTAGCGCGGCCAATGCCCAGCCATGCCTCGATTGCACGCGAATTGCCCGCATTGGCATCACGCAGGGCATAAGCCGTCTTGGCGTTCCACCCGAAAGGCGTCCCCGGCACCGTTACCACCGGGCCGAACCGGGTTGAATAAAAGGTGCGCGTCAACGGCTCAGCGCCGCCGGGCATCGGCACACTGACCTCGCGCGCAGTCATCTTCACAGGCTCACCGTCAACGATGTAGCTGGTGGGATCGCCCTCAGCGAGCGTGAGCGCGTAAACCGCAAAGTGGCGCGCGGCGGTCACCGTGTGAGTCCAGGCCACGTCCTTGTTAAAGCCCAGCGTCGGGATCGGCGTGCCCGCAAGCCCTACGCCCATCACATCATAGCCATCAGGCCCGCGCACATGCATCTGCCAGAACCGCGCCGGCCCTTCCCACGGAAAGTGCGGATTGCCGATCAAAAGCCCACGACCATTGGGGGTCACCGCGCCGCCAAAGGCCCAGCCATTGCTGCCGAAGGTGGGCTCATCCTTCTTGGGAAAGCCCATCGGGATCGAGGGCCTGTAGGCCGCCTCGGGAGCCTGTGGCGGGGCAGCGGTTGCGATGCCCGGTCCCAGCGCCAGCGAGCTGGCAAGCAGCATCTGTTTGGCATTCAGGCGCATCATATCGTCGGTGGTGATGGGCTTGACCCAGTCTTTGCCGGCGCACGCCTCGGGCAAGGCATCGCCTGCATCCTTGAGGTAGCGATTGTAGCCCGCGACATAGCCTTCGATGAGCAGTACGCTGGGCAGGTCCATCTGCGCGGCTGCCTCTACCCTGAGCGCGTCAAGCTGAAGCTGGCTGCGGTAGAAGAAGTCGGACGTTACGTTGTCCACTTCGCCAAAGCCCATGACGCTGGTGCGTTCCGGCCCGAAATGCAGCGATCGCTCACCCGCGACTGTCGCAAATTCCTCGGCAAGCATGCAGATATTGTCCTGCGCATAGGCATAGGCGACGCCGTAGCCCACACCCTGCCAAGTATCCGACGCGATATGGGGAATGCCATAGGTCGTCCGGGTAATCGTGGCTTCATAGGTCGCTTGCGCTTGGCCCGCGCTCGCCGCACTGGCCGCCATCACAGCAAGCCCCAACGTCCAGATGCGCATCCGTCTCTCTCCCAAAAGTGTTTTTTGTGTGCGCGATCAGGCTACGAGCGCGGGGTTGCGAAGACAAGCGATGGGTGGATCGTGCGCGCAACTGCTAGTGCTGGGCCTCACCCGGCGCTTGGGGTGATCCGGTCTATCGGTAAGCCGGGCCGCTCGCCCTGCCCCTCGTCCTTGGACGCAGCGCCCGGTAGTCATAGGCCAAAGGGGCAATCGGGAAGGCTCGATCATGCATTCAGACAGACGGGTTTTTCTGGCCGGAGGAGCCGCTTCGCTGCTTGGCGCGTGTTCGAGCGCGCCGCGCCCGCAAGCTTCATCCGCCTCACCGCCCAACGCGCAAAACCTCGAGCCGTTCAAGGCAACGCGCGAACATCTGATGAAAGTGACTGTGTGCACACGCCCCTTTCGCCCGGCAGGCCCTCGGCTTGAGCGTGAGCAGTTCGGGGAGAAAACCGTTGTCCACAATTACGGGCATGGGGGATCAGGCTGGTCGCTGAGTTGGGGCTGCGCCGCTGAGGCTAGCGCGCTTGCCCGCGCTGGCGGAGAGACTGAATTTGCCGTCCTCGGCGCTGGGGTGATCGGGCTCACAACGGCTATTCAACTGGCGGAAACGGGCGCCAAGGTAACGATCTACGCAAGCGAGTTCCCGGCACAAACCCGCTCTGCGCGCGCGACCGGGGTATGGTCTCCCAGCAGCCGGATCGGTCTGGCCGACGCGGCTCCCGAAGGGTTCTCGGCCCGGTGGGAGCGCTGGGCGCACGCGTCGCACGCGCGTCATGTCCAGACGGTGGGGTTGAGCGATGACCCGGTGGAGTACCTCACCCAGTATTACCTGCCCGGCGAAACCGCGTCCCCGCCAGCCTCGCGCGGATTCCTGGAACTGGGCCGCGGCCTCAGAGGCATAAATCCGCGCTGGACCAACACCGATCCGCTGCGCGATCCTTTCCCCGGCAAGGCCCGGCGCAAGGGCAAGGCGATGATCTTCAACATCACCCGCTATAATGACCGCCTGATGCGTCAGTTTCTGTTGAAAGGAGGCCGGATGGTGCGCCGCTCTTTTGAAAGCCGTGCCGATGCGCTTGCGCTTGGCGAACCGGTGATCGTCAATTGCATGGGCTACGGCGCAAAGACAATCTGGGACGCGCAGGACCTCGTCGCCGTGCGCGGGCAGATCAACTGGCTGCTGCCACAACCGGGCGCGCGCTACGCCTTTTATTACGATGGGGTCAGTGCGATTTCTCGCCGCGATGGAGTCATTGTCCAGTACACCGGACCGAACGACGACTTTGGCTATGCCAATGAAAGCGAAGCGCCCGATGCAAGCGAGACCGATCGCGCTTTGGCGACAGTGCGCCGCGCTTACGAATAAGGGCGCGACCCTTGCAGATCGCGCCCTTCCTGTTCGTCAATGAAGCGCAAGGCTAGGCCGCAGTGGCGAAGGCCTCTTCCGGAAGCTTCATCATGTTGTCGCTGCCCGCTTCCAGCTTGCGCCGCAGAGCGCCCGCATCGGGAAGGAAACGCTCCGCGTAATAGGCCGCCGAGGTCAGCTTGGCTTCGTAAAAGGCCGCGTCTTCAGGCGAACCCTCGAGTGCAGCGGCAGCCACCTTGGCTTGCTTGAGCCACATGAAACCGAGCGTCACGATGCCCATGATGTGCATGTAGTGGTGCGCGCCTGCACCCAGGTGATTGAGGTTGGAGAGCGCGTTGGCCATGAACCAGTTGGTCGCCGCTTTCTGCTCATCGAGCGCTGCTTCAAGCTTAGTAGCGATATCCGCCAGGCCTTCGATTTCCTTCGCCGAAGCGATTTCCTCTTCAAGCGCGGCAAAGTAAGCGCCGATTGCGCGGCCGCCCTTGCTCGCAAGCTTACGCCCACAAAGGTCCATCGCCTGCACGCCGTTGGTGCCTTCGTAGATCATGGCGATGCGGCTATCGCGCACGAATTGCTCCATGCCCCATTCCTTGACGTAGCCGTGCCCGCCATAGACCTGCTGCATGTTGTTGGCGATGTCATAGCCTTTGTCGGTGCCATAACCCTTGATGACCGGGGTCATGAGACCGATGAGGTCGTCGGCCAGCTGGCGCTCTTCCTCGGTTTGGGCCTTGTGCGACAGGTCCACCTGCAAGGCCCCCCAAAGGCACAGCGCGCGCATGCCTTCGTTGAAGACCTTGGCATCCATCAGCATGCGGCGCACGTCGGGGTGCACGAAGATCGGGTCAGCCTTTTCCTCAGGCTCAGCGGCACCTGTGAGAGCGCGGCCCTGACGGCGATCAAGCGCGTAGGTAACCGCGTTCTGATACGCGACCTCAGCCTGAGCCAAGCCCTGCATGCCAACGCCCAGGCGCGCCGCGTTCATCATCACGAACATCGCGTTGAGACCCTTGTGCTCTTCGCCGACCATCCAGCCTTTGGCACCGTCGTAGTTAAGCACGCAGGTTGCGTTTCCGTGGATGCCCATCTTCTTCTCGATCGACCCGCACGAGACGCCATTGCGCTCACCCGGCTCGCCATTCTCGTCGAGGATGAACTTGGGCACCACGAACAGCGAAATGCCCTTCGAGCTGTCCGGCGCGCCCGGCGTCTTCGCGAGGACGAGGTGGATGATGTTGCTGGTGAGATCGTGTTCACCGGCCGAGATGAAGATCTTGGTGCCAGTGATCGCGAATGAGCCATCAGCCTGCGGCTCAGCCTTCGTGCGGATCATGCCCAGATCGGTGCCGCAATGCGGTTCGGTCAGGTTCATCGTGCCCGACCATTCGCCCGAGATCATCTTGGGCAGATACATGGCCTTCTGCTCATCGCTGCCCGCTGCCTGAAGCGCGGCTGCTGCGCCGTTGGTGAGGCCGGGATACATCGCAAACGCCTGATTGGCGGTGCCGATATACTCCTCAAACGCGAAGCTCATGACATGCGGCAAGCCCTGGCCGCCATACTCCTCGGCTCCGCCAAGCGTGGTCCAGCCCGACTCGACCAGCTGGGCATAAGCCTCCTTGAAGCCATCGGGTGTCGTCACCGAACCATCCTCGTGGCGGGTGCAACCTTGCTCATCGCCAATCTGGTTGAGCGGGGCGAGAACCTCGGAGCAAAACTTGCCCGATTCGTTCACGACCGTATCGATCATGTCCTGTGTGGCGTTCTCAAAGCCCGGCAGATTGCCGTAGCTGGCCAGATCGAGCATTTCGTTGATTACAAAGCGCGTGTCGCGCGTGGGTGCGGTGTAGGTTGGCATCACTTGATCCCTTCGTGTGCGTCTTCTTGTTTAAGCCGTGGCTTGGTCAAAATTGCGGCGCTGGGCCTGTTTCAGACGAGGTCCAGCTGCTCAATGTCAGCGACAAAATTGGTCAGTTCCTTGATCGAACTGTCGATGTCAGCGCGCTGGCTTTTTAGCTTGGCGATATGCGCACGGCACCGTTCAACGGTGACGCGGCGTTGCTCAACGCGGCCGTCACCGAGGTCGTACAGGTCGATCATCTCACGGATTTCGGTCAGGCTGAAGCCAACGTTCTTGGCTCGCATGATCCAGGCAAGTCGCGCGCGATCGCGCTTTGAATAGACCCGGGTCAAGCCGACCCGAGCTGGAGCGATCAGCCCCTCATCCTCATAAAACCGCAAAGCGCGGGCCGTGCAGCCGAATTCGGATGTGAGATCCGAAATCGAGAACTGCTCACGCTCAAGTTCGTCCGGTGTTTCGATATGCGCCCGGTTATGGCGCTGATCGGCGTTAGGCTCTGTAGCCTTGCCCGGGGAGGATGAGTCTGCGTGTGCGGTAGCCATGAAGCCCCCGCTACCTTACCCTTACGTGAGCGTCAAGTCTTGACCTTTACGAGAGACACCAAGCAGGGAGAGCCACTCGCCCGCTGCATCACTCGGTTATCGGTGAAAGCGCGACCCCATCGTCCGCCGCCGGATCAAGCTCGCGATAAAAGCAGGAACGCGCTCCTGTGTGGCACGTCGGCCCTGCCGGCTCAGCGTAGATGACGAGCGCGTCCTGATCGCAATCAACAAGAATTCGCTCAACTTTGAGAACGTGCCCGCTGGTCTCCCCCTTCATCCAAAGCTTCTGTCGGGAGCGCGACCAAAAGGTCACATGGCCGCTGGCGCGCGTCGCTGCAATGGCCTCGTCGTTCATGAAAGCCACGACCAGCACCTCATGGCTAGCCGAATCCAACACCACCGCGCTCACCAATCCATCCGCGCCAAACTTGGGCGCAAAGACGGCGCCGTGTTCGTGCTGCTCCTGAGACATGGCGCCGCATGCCATGGCGTTAACTCCTCAATCGATCCATACGATCATCGACCGGCGCTTTGGCCGATCTTGGCAAGAAAGGGAACGGGCAAGCCAAGGCTTGGCGAACAATTTGTTGCATGATGACCACAGATACCTTCGAAAATTCGCGTAATTGCAGGTTACACCTTCCCGACCGGTAATCTCAGTGGAACAGAGGGTTCGCAAGCTTCTCGTAGGCTTGTCCACCGAACAACGATGCTTTGACAGTGTCAGGTTCAGGGGGTGATCGGCCAGTAGCCAGCAGCGGGGTGTTGGAACGGCCGATTGAACGATAAGGGATGTAGATCCTGATAGCGAAGTTAGGGGGTCGCTATCTGAGCTCTTTCGAGCGGATCTCAATCGTTTCGTCACGTGGCGCCCGGGGTCTTTATGGCCTCGGGCGTTTCGCTTTTTACGGGCCAACGCGGAAACTGCTCGCGTCAGCTGCGCTGCCCGACCTTCGCAAAGCACACGGTCCGAATCGAGCGCGCGCCCGCTTCGACCAATACATTTGTGCAAGCCAAGCTCGTCGCTCCGCTGGTGTAGACATCGTCCACAAGCAAGACATTACGCCCCTTGATCCGTGCCCGCCGCGAAGCGCGCACGGCAATTGCGCCCTTAAGCGCCTCCTCGCGTGCTTCGCGTCCCAGCCCGCCAAGGCTCGGCGTACGCTTGGGCCGGATGAGGGCATCGACGCAAAGCTCACCCTTGTCCCGCTTGGCTAACTCGCGCGCCAGTAAGGCCGCTTGATTGAAACCCCGCTCCCACAAGCGCAGCCGGTGAAGCGGCACGGGCACTAACAACGCAGCATCCTCGCCCGACTCATCAGGCAGCAGCCCTGCCATCATCTGACCCATCAGGCCCGCGAGCGTCACCTTGCCACCGTGCTTGAAGTTCAGCACCAATTGGCGCGAGGCATCGTTATAGAGCGTTGGCGCGACAGCAGCGGCATGCCCGCCCTCACCCGCACCCTCCTGCTCAGGGGTCTCAAGCTCGCTCCAGCAATCGATGCACAAGCCTCCCTGATTGGCAAGCGCAACGCCGCACAAAGGGCAGCGCGGCGGGTAGACGAGGTCTACGACCGGTTGCAATCCAGCGGCGATGTGCGTTGCTACATCCATGCGTAATGTGTCGCATGGCTTGCGCTGCGATGGCAAGCGCGGCAGGGGCACGAGCGATCATGACTGCCTCTGTCCCTCGCATCTTCAGCCCAATACGCCGCCAGCGCCGAGAGGCGCGCGCCTCGGCTCGGCGCGATCATCCGGACGCCGCGCGGTTCGTGGCAGATGAGATGGCCGAAGACATGCTGGAGCGGCTCGCCTTTGTTCGCCACAAGCCTGAGCGGCCCTTGCTCATCGGCATGGTGCCACCGACACTGACAAGGCACTTTAACACCGCTCCATATGCGATCGATCCCGAAGCGCCCTACCCGGATGACGGCTTCGACT
>JBCBYM010000199.1:0-4256 GCA_039815865.1 Pseudomonadota bacterium | reverse complement strand
ATCGCCACGCCGAGAGCCAGTCCAAGCGGTGCCGGAAGGCGACACGGCGGGTCGGTCACCAGCCCTTTGCCTTCCGCTGCGCATCGTCGCCTCGTGTCGATGAACGGTGTATGAGTTTCGATCAAAAACGCCTTATTTTCGCCATAATTGGGGCGCGCTATTCCCCAGGCTACGTGTAAAATCCCAGCAATTCAGCCGTTTTTCGAAGCTTCGGAATTTTCCGGCAGGGGGACGGGCGCCACATTCTTGCGGAAGAGCACGCGGTCTGCATCCTCAAAACCGCGGTGCCACAGCACGAAAGCATAGGTCGCGATGATCGCTGGAATGCCAAACACAAGCTCCATCCATTCCAGCGATTGCGGCAGCGAGGTGAAGGCAAACCCCACCACCACCGCCGGCCCCGTCGCCCACACAAGGCCCCAGCGCCAATTGGAAACAGGCGCTTTCAGAAGCGTCCTCAAGACAAGCGCCTTGATCAGGCTGGATAGCGACAAGGCCAGGAACAGCGCCAGCGCCGGGCCAGCGGTGGCAAAGCCGTCTTCATCAAGATCATAGGCGGCCGCAAAGCGCTCCATCCCGATGATGCAGGCAAAGGTCAGCGCGGCCTGCAAGCACAGGATGAAGACCGAGATCGCCAGATTGCGCTTGCGAGCGATGTAGACGAGCACGCTTTCCGAGACGACCGCCATCGAAGCGGCAACCTCGGCGGCTAGGAGGAAGGCGAGCGCGGCGGTGCCCGCGACATAGTCCGGCCCCCACACGCCCATGATCGCCTCTCCCGGTATCGCCAGCGCCAGCGCAATCGCCAGTTGCACCCCGATGATCCAGAAACCGACCTGGCGCACTTGGGCGGCGATCGCTTCAAGATTGCCGATCTTCAGGTTCTTGGTGATGACGGGCGAGAGGATCGGTTCGAAACTGGTCTTGAACTTTTGCGGCAGGCTCGCAATCTGCTGCGCGGCGTAATAGATGCCCACCGCCACCGGCGAAGCGACAAGGCCAAGGATAAAGATATCGAGCAGACGCGTGCCCCGCTCAATCGCGTCGGCGCCGATCAGCGGGAAGGCGCGGCTCGATTGCTTGAGCATGGCGCGGCCCGAAGGGGTCCAGTCCCTGGGTAGGCCATAGGTTCGCAGGAACGGGATCGCCGCTGTGACAAGCCCTGCAAAGATCGAGACGATGAAGGCAAGCGCGAGGCCGAATTCGCGCAACGGGGTGATGTAGAAAAAGACGCCGGCGGCAATGCTGATTGCCCATGGCTCCACAATGGCGCGCGCGCGCACGGTGGTGGCGATATCGTATTTGTAGGCTTGGGCTGCCAGCATGATCTCAGTCAGCGCAAAGGCCGGGATCGTCGCGATCAGCCACATGTCATAGGAGCTGTTCATCCCGCTTGGGAACATGGGCGCCGGGAACAGGTAAAGCGCAAGACAGGCCACCGCCGACCAAAGCAGCGCCAGCAGCATCCCGTCAAAGACAAGGTTCACCTCCGGCTCGCCATCCGGGTTGCCATGACCGGGGCCGTCTTCGGTGAGGCGTTGGGCGAGGCCGCGTTTCTCACCCAGCGAGCACACCAGCGCGAGAACTTCGATCAGGACCAGCGCGGATGCAAAGCGTCCAAGCGCCTCGGCTCCGTAGAGGCGGGTGGCGATGAGTATGAAGGGCACGCGCGCAATTAGCCGGATGGCAAAACCCATCGTGTTCGTGCGCCCCCCCTTGGCGAGCGCAGCCATATCCTCCCGGTTGGCATCCTCCCGGTTGGCATCCTGACCGGGCGTTGGCGTCGCCGGGTTCTTGGGCGCGCTCACATCACACCTCGCGTTCGGCGGTGAGCGGGCGCGCGAGCAGCTGGGCGACGACCTGTTTGGGATCAGCGCCTTCAAGGATCGCGTTCACGCTGGTGGTGATCGGCATGGCGATACCGCGCGTCTGCGCCAGGGCTGCGAGGACCGGCGCGGTGTGTGCGCCTTCGGCAACGGTGCGACGGTCGGCCATCAGCTCTGCGGCGCTCGCGCCTTCGCCCCCCTCTATTTGAGCAAGCGCCTTGCCGAGCGAGAAATTGCGGCTGGAGGTGCTGGTGCAGGTAAGGACGAGGTCGCCTATGCCCGACAGGCCCGAAATCGTCTCAGCCCGCGCGCCAAGGGCAGTGCCAAAGCGCAGCATTTCAGCAAGGCCCCGCGCAATCAAAGCGGCGCGCGCGTTCTGGCCAAGCCCCAGTCCGTCGACAAGGCCGCACGCAATCGCCAGCACGTTCTTGATCGCCCCGCCAATTTCCGCGCCCGTCACATCGTCGGTGTAATACGGCCGAAATGCGGGCCGCGCGATGGCGGGGGAAAGGCGCTCCCACTGTTCCTCACCGCCTGAACAAGCGAGTGTGATTGCGGTGGGCATTCCAGCGGCCACTTCGTGCGCAAAGGTGGGGCCGGACAGGACCGCGATCGCGCTGTCGGGGCAGGAGGCGCGCGCAACCTCGTTCATCAGCCGCCCGGTGCCCGCTTCGATCCCTTTGGAGCACAGGACAAGGTCCCTTGGCGTGTGCGCGAGTTGGGAGAGCACAGCGCCCATCACCTGCGCGGGCGTGACGACAAGCGCTGTCTCGATGCCGTCAAAGTCGGTGAGGTCGCTGGTGGCGCGGATCGCGGGATTGAGCGCGGCATCGGGCAGGTAGAGCGGGTTGCGGTGTTGGGTGTTGATGGCGTCGACCACCTCAGCCTCATAGGCCCAAAGGGTCACCGCGCGCCCATCGCTGCTAAGCATTTGCGCCAGCGCTGTGCCCCATGCGCCCGCTCCGATCACGCCAACCGCAACGCTCATGCCTTCACCCCCGCGCCGCGCACGGCTTCGGCTTCGGGGTCAAGCGGCCAACGCGGGCGCGCGCGAAAATCGAGCGGGTCGGAAGGGATCGCGCTGCCGTCCGCGGGCAGCCGTTCGCAGCCCGCCCAGGCGATCATCGCCGCGTTGTCGGTGCACAAAGCCAACGGCGGCGCGGTAAAGCGCATGGCGTGGCGCGCGGCCAGAGCCTCCAGCGCCTCGCGCACAGCCCGGTTCGCTGCGACCCCTCCGGCTACGACCAGCGCGGGCGGGGTTTCGATGCTGTCTAGCGCGCGTTCAAGGCGATCAATCAGGCACTCGATCGCGGCGGCTTGGAAACTGGCGGCGATGTCAGCGCTCGTGTGCTCACCGCTCTGGTATGCGCGCAGAACTGCGCTTTTGAGCCCGGCAAAGCTGAAATGCGGCTCTTTCGAGCCCTTCAGGGGTCGGGGCAGAGGCACCGCGCGCGGATCGCCTTCGCGCGCCAGTTTCTCAACAGCCGGACCGCCGGGATAGCCCAGCCCGAGGATCTTGGCGGTCTTGTCAAACGCCTCGCCCAGCGCGTCATCAATCGTTGTGGCAAGGCGGCGGTACTGGCCCACGCCTTCGACAGCCAAGATCTGGCAATGCCCTCCGGAAACCAGCAGCAGGAGATAGGGAAAGCCGAGCGCCTCATCGGCAAGGCGCGGGGAGAGCGCGTGGCCCTCCAGATGGTTGATCGCCATCAGCGGCGTGTCAGACGCCATGGCAAGCGCCTTGGCGCTGACAAGGCCGACCATCACCCCGCCGATCAGCCCCGGCCCGGCGGTGGCGGCGATGGCGTCCACATCACCCAGCGAAAGGCCCGCATCACCCAACACAGCCTCGATCATCGGCGCCAGACGCTCCGCATGGGCGCGCGCGGCGATCTCAGGGACAACCCCGCCATAGGGCGCGTGCTCAGCCTCCTGGCTGGCGATACGCTGGGCAAGGATGACGCGCTCGCTCGTCACCAGCGCCACCGCGGTTTCATCGCAGCTCGATTCAATTCCCAGCACAATGGCGGGGGCTTTCAAGGTGTGCGCATCGCGTCCCATCGCGCTTCCATCTAGTCCATGCGCGGGCTAGGGCAAGCGTGACGGAAGGGACGAGCATGAGTGATCAACCGATAAGTTCGGCGCGGCTGCGGCCCCGGATACGATTGGGCACGCGCAATTCGCCGCTCGCGATGGCGCAGGCTTACGAGACGCGAGATCGCCTGTGCGCGGCTCATGGCTGGGACAAGGACGCGGTTGAATTGGTGCCCGTGATGGCGAGCGGAGACAAGGTGCTCGACCGGCCTCTGTCCGAAATCGGTGGCAAGGCGCTGTGGACCAAGGAGCTTGACGTCTGGCTTCACGAAGGGAGGATCGATGTCGCGGTCCACTCAGCCAAGGATGTCGAGACGCTGCGCCCCGACGCCTTCA
>JBCBYM010000198.1:0-4293 GCA_039815865.1 Pseudomonadota bacterium | reverse complement strand
TGAACGCAGGCCGATCAGTGCACAAAGGTTGGCGCAGGGCAGTCTTTTTTTCGGCGATTGGACTGGCTGTTGTATTTCTTCCACTTGGATGGACCTTGGCTGTGATGTTGGGTAGCTGTCCAGCATGCGGCTCTGAGCCCTGCACGCCCCCTAGTGAATTGGTGCTTCGGATGATTTTCCCGGGCTTAGGCCTAGCTTTCTTGACTCTTGCCTTCTCCTCAAAATACCTGCTGGGAAGGGCATAAGAATGACTGCGACAGACATCCGCAATGCTTGAGCCGCGAATTAATCGCTGAGCTCTTTTGCCAGATTGGGTCTCACAGGCTTGCAACATGATGGGCGTAGGTAAGGGCACGAGCATACAGAGCTCGCCGAAGAGCTGCGCTGCCAATGGTTTGAATTGAGGAGGAACTGCCATGACCGAGATGCGTCCCGAAACCCTCACGGTCCACGCCGGATGCGAGCCTGATCCCACCACCAAGGCACGGATCACGCCGATCTATCAGACCAGTTCCTACGTCTTCGACAGCGCCGAGCACGCGGCGAACCTGTTTTCGCTCCAGGAATTCGGGAATATCTATTCGCGCATCTCCAACCCCACCAATGACGCGCTCGAAGCCAAGATCACCGCATTGGAAGGCGGCGTGGGGGCGCTGTCTTGCGGTTCGGGCCACGCGGCGCAAATCCTCGCCTTTCATTCGCTGATGGAGCCGGGCTGCAATATCGTTGCATCGAAGAAGCTCTATGGCGGCTCGCTCAACCAGCTGGGCGAGGCGATCAAGAAGTTTGCCTGGGACGCCAAGTTCGTCGACGTGGATGATCTCGACGCCTTGCGCGCCGCGATCGATGACAAGACCCGCGTCGTGTTCATCGAAAGCCTCGCCAATCCCGGCGGCGTGGTGAGCGACATTCAGGCGATCGCCGATATCGCGCACGAAGCGGGCGTGCCGCTGATGGTCGACAACACGATGGCAACGCCTGCCTTGTGCCGCCCGTTCGAACATGGCGCGGATATCATCGTCCACTCAATCACCAAGTTTCTCAACGGTCATGGCAATGCGATTGGCGGCGTGATCGTCGATGGCGGCTCGTTCGACTGGAAGGCGCATGGCGACAAGTTCCCCTCGATGACCCAGCCCAGCGGCTCGTATCATGGTGTGGTGCTGGTCGATGCGCTGGCGGAGATGGGGCCGATTGCCTTCATCACGAGCTGCCGCATTCACGGCCTTCGCGATCTGGGGCCGAGCCTTGCGCCGATGAACGCCTTCCTTGCTTTGACGGGCATGGAGACCCTCTATCTTCGCATGGAAAGGCATTGTGCGAACGCTCTCGCGCTGGCCGAGTGGCTCAAGGATCAAGAACAGGTTGCATGGGTCAGCTATGCTGGGCTGTCGGAGGACGCGTACCACGCCAACGCGCAGAAATATCTGGGCGGCAAGGGTGGATCGGTCTTCACCTTTGGCCTTAAGGGCGGATATGATGCGGGCGTGAGTTTGGTCTCGAACGTCAAGCTTTTCAGCCACCTGGCCAATATTGGTGATACGCGTTCGCTGATCATCCACCCCGCTTCGACCACGCACAGCCAGCTGTCCAAAGAAGAGCTGCTGGCCGCAGGCGCCGGGCCGGACGTGGTGCGCATCTCGGTTGGCATTGAGCATATTGAGGACATCAAGGCTGACCTCGCCGCGGCTATGGCTGAGCTTGGGTAAGGCGCCCGCTTGACCCTCGGCTTCTCCGTCAACGCCCTCCTCCCCAAAGCGCGCGGGGGAGGGCAGTTGCGGATGGGGCTGGTCAAGCTTGCTGAAGACGAGTGGCTCCAGCCTGAGCCTGATCTTGCCGCGCGCGCCGCAGGGTTTGCTGCGTTCCCCGAGGGCGTGCAATTGGCGCAGGCATCTGAGGCACCTGGGCGCGAACTGGCGGGCATGCTGGGCGTTGCAGGCGGTCTGCTCGAGGCTGCGGCGAGCGCGCATGAGGATATGTGCCTGCTCCAGCGGTTTGCCGGGGAGGAACAGTACCGCCTGATCGGCGCCGCCGTGGCTTGGCCGACCGATTGGCATCCAAAGGAGAAGCTGGGCCTGCCGCTGCGGGCGCTCCACGCCCCGATTGCAGGCTACGAAGAGCAGCTCGCCACCGGGGTTGATCGCTTCATGGAGACACTCAGGCCCGGTCTGATCTTTGGCCGCTGCAACTGGTTCATTGCGCCCACCGGCGATAGGCGCTGGATCGCCGAGGGCGAACCGCAAGCTCAGTTCGCGCATGTGACACCTGCGAATGCTGGCGAAACCTTGTGGGTACGCAGCGAACGCCAGACCCTGCGCCGCTTGCCCGAAACCGGCGCGATCCTCTTCACCATCGGCGTTTACACCGCCCCGCTGGCATCGCTTAGCGCCGCAAACACCGCCGCCATAGCGCAAGCGGCGCAAACGCTTATCGCGGGCGAGAGTGACAGGCGCGGGGCGCTTTCCTATGCAGATGCTTTAGCGACCTATGCTGATCAAAGGGGATCATAATGTTCGAGGCTCTCTTGCTTGTCCTCGCTCAGGCGTCAGCAGCCCCGGACGATCAGCCGGACAATCCTCTCGCCACTGCATGGCCTGGCGTTGTCTGCGATCAGGACGCGGCGGATAGCGGCGATCAAAACGCGATGACGATGTGCGCCTACCAAGATATGGCAGCGGCGGATGAAGAAATGGCGCAGGCCTATCAGCGCGCTCGTACGATGATGCTGAGACTTGATCTTCAAATCGCAGAGAGCGAGCCGGATTCGGCCTACAACATCTTGCCGGGCCATTATGAAACCCTGATCTCAGCGGACCTGGCATGGACCACCTATCGCGAAGATCACTGTGCATTGGCAAGTTTCCGGCTTCGCGGCGGATCGGCAGCAGCGCTGGCGCTGTTTGGATGCAAGGCCGAAATGGCGCGCGAGCGGACCCAGCAATTGCGCGAGCTGGTCGAGACGCTTTCACCGAAAGGGCGCCACTAGGGTGCGCGCAAAGGGGCGCTTGATCGACGCTGGCCTTGCCGCCATAGGCTAGAGCGACAAAGACAATAGGACCGGAGAGAGCCCCCTTGTTTTCCAAAATCCTGATCGCCAATCGCGGCGAGATCGCGTGCCGGGTCATCCAGACCGCGCGCAAAATGGGCATCGCCACGGTCGCGGTATACTCGGACGCCGATGCGCGCAGCCCTTTTGTGCGCATGGCTGATGAAGCGGTGCATATTGGCCCGGCGCCCGCGTCAGAAAGCTACCTCATCCCGGAAAAGATCATCGCCGCGTGCAAGGAAACCGGGGCTGATGCGGTGCATCCGGGCTATGGGTTCCTTTCCGAACGCGCGAGTTTTGTCGAAGCTCTGGAGGCAGAAGGTATCGCCTTTATCGGCCCCCCGGCGGGCGCGATCGCAGCGATGGGCGACAAGATCGAGTCCAAGAAGCTTGCGCGCGAAGCGGGCGTCAATGTCGTCCCGGGCTTTGTCGGCGAAATCCTCGACACCGATCACGCGGTCGAGATATCCAACGATATCGGCTATCCGGTCATGATGAAGGCCAGCGCCGGTGGCGGGGGCAAGGGCATGCGGCTCGCCTGGTCGGAAACCGACGTGCGCGAAGGGTTCGAGGCGACAAAACGCGAAGGCCTGAACTTCTTCGGCGATGACCGTGTTTTCATAGAAAAGTTCATCGAAAACCCGCGCCATATTGAGATCCAGATCCTGGGCGACAAGCACGGCAACACGCTTTATCTCAACGAGCGCGAATGCTCGATCCAGCGCCGCCACCAGAAGGTGGTCGAAGAAGCGCCATCGCCTTTCGTCACCGAACACATGCGCCGCGCGATGGGCGAGCAATGCGTCGCGCTGGCCAAGGCGGTGGACTACCACTCAGCCGGCACGGTGGAGCTGATCGTCAGCGGCGCGGACAAGACGGGGGAGAGCTTCTACTTCCTCGAAATGAACACGCGCCTTCAGGTTGAGCACCCCGTGACCGAAGCGATCACGGGGATTGATCTTGTCGAGCAGATGATCCGCGTGGCGGCGGGAGAGCCGCTGGACCTCACTCAGGACGACATCGGCATCGACGGCTGGTCGATCGAGAACCGGGTCTACGCCGAAGATCCCTATCGAGGCTTCCTGCCGTCAACGGGGCGTTTAGTGGAGTACTCCCCGACCCTCCCCGGTTGGATCGGGGATGACACCGTTGCAGGCAAGGCGCGGCGCGGCGTCGCCCATGGCGCGGGCAGCGTCCGTGTCGATGATGGCGTCTTCGAAGGCGGTGAGGTCTCAATCCACTACGAC
>JBCBYM010000197.1:0-4298 GCA_039815865.1 Pseudomonadota bacterium | reverse complement strand
CCATGATCGAAGGGGAGGGCGAAGAGAGCGCTCCCACGGCCAGCCCAGCGGCACCTCCCGCCGATCATGGCTATCACGGTTCCGACGGCCACATTTTCGGTGCCTTCTGCGATCAGGATCTTGCCCAAGACCCCTTCATCAATCGCTTCAAACTCCATCGTCGCCTTATCGGTTTCAATCTCGGCGATAATGTCACCGGGTTCAATCGTATCACCCTCGCCCTTGAGCCATTTGGCGAGCGTTCCCTCTTCCATCGTGGGGGAGAGCGCAGGCATCTTGAGTTCGATAGCCATCGATCAATACTCCCCCACCAGAACATCGGTGTAGAGTTCGGGCGGATCAGGCTCAGGCGAGCTTTCGGCAAAGTCCGCCGCTTCAGCGACGCGCGCGCGGATCGCCTTATCGATGGCTTTTAGGTCTTCTTCTGTTTTGCCCCCTTCGATGAGCGTCTTTTTCAGCCCCTCGATCGGATCGTGATGGTCGCGCTGATCCTGCACTTCTTCCCGCGTACGATATTTAGCCGGGTCCGACATGGAATGCCCGCGATAGCGATACGTGTTGCACTCCATCAGCACCGGCCCCTTGCCCGCGCGAACATGCTTGAAGGCCACTTCGGCCGCCGCGCGCACCTCAAGGACGTCCATGCCGTTCACTTCCATGCCCGGAATGCGGAAGGCCGTGCCGCGGCGGTAAAACCGTGTCTCGGCGGACGAGCGCTTCGTCGCGGTGCCCATCGCGTATTGGTTATCTTCGACCACAAAGACGATCGGCAGGTTCCACAGCGCCGCCATGTTGAACGTCTCGTAGACCTGGCCCTGGTTGGCCGCGCCATCGCCAAAGTAGGCCAGGCACAGCCCGCCATCTTCGTTGTACTGGTGCGCGAGAGCCAGCCCGCCACCCAACGCCACCTGCGCGCCGACAATACCGTGCCCACCATAAAACTTGTGCTGGGTCGAGAACATGTGCATCGAGCCACCCTTGCCCTTGGAAATGCCCGCCTCGCGGCCCGTCAGTTCAGCCATGATAACCTTGGGATCAATCCCATAGGCGAGCATATGGCCGTGATCGCGATAGCCAGTGATGACGCTGTCCGTATCGCCATCAAGCGCGCTCTGAAGGCCGATCGCCACCGCTTCCTGCCCGATGTAAAGGTGGCAAAAGCCGCCAATCAGGCCCAGGCCGTAAAGCTGCCCGGCCTTTTCCTCGAACCGTCGGATGAGCAACATCTGCTCATAGAATTCGAGCATTTGATCGTCGCTGGCGTTGAACCGCTTGGCCGCCTCGAATTCGTCCTGAAGCGAATGGAGGATGAAGTCGTCATCTTCGTCTCCCGACGTCCTGGCTTTGCCAGCGGGCTCCTTGGTCGCAGGCTTGCGTGCGGCGGATTTGGGCGCCTTGGCCATCGGTTTGTGATCCCTTCACTCCTGAGCGCGCCGCCCCGCTTGGCCAGGCGCTGCGTGTTCCATCCGCTTTGAAACAATCGCACGCAAGACGCAACGTCAAGCCGGGTTGTGAAATCGATTTGCCAGCCTCTAAAAAGGCTTAATCCTCAGGAAGCGTGATGACCACTTCATCGGCGTGCAGAACGCCCAGATTGCGCCGCGCCAATTCGCCCGCAAAGTCCGGGTCGACATGCTCAGGATCCAGCAATTGCACGCGGTTTTCGAGCGCAGCGATCTCTTCCTCAAGCAGCGCGATCTCACTGGAACGGTCGCCTAGCGCGAGGGCGCTGTCATGCCAGGCAAGCGCGCCCCAAGGGCCGGCAATCGCCAGCGCGCTGAGCACCAGCAAGAACATAAGCGCGCCCCAGCGCTTCACCGGATCGCCTGGCAAGGCGACCTGCGGCTGAGGCCCGTGCGCAAATGTGATGTTCCCCCGATCCATGGCGCCACAGAATCATAGTTAACCAAGCGTTTCAACCCCAAACCGGCCAAACGCACCAAGAATAGTGCCATCGGAGCGTCGCGCCACTCAGTAGGAACGCGGTAAGCCCAGAACGTGCTCGGCGAGATAGGACAGGATGAGGTTGGTCGAAATAGGCGCCACCGTGTAGAGCCGCGCTTCACGGAACTTGCGCTCAACGTCGTATTCCTCGGCAAAGCCGAAGCCGCCATGCGTCTGCACGCACATATCGGCCGCCGCCCAGCTGGCTTCAGAAGCAAGCAGTTTGGCCATGTTCGCCTCCTCGCCCGGGTTGCCGCCTTCATCGTACACGTGAGCTGCGTGGTGCACCATCAGCTCGGCCGCGCGCATTTGAGCGTAGCAGCGCGCGATCGGAAACTGGATGCCCTGGTTCTGGCCGATTGGCCGGGCAAAGACGTTGCGATCGCTGGCGTAGGCGCTGGCCCGCTCGATGAACCATTTGGCATCGCCAATGCACTCTGCGGCAATCAGGATACGCTCAGCGTTCATGCCTGACAGGATGTAGCGAAAGCCCTTCCCCTCCTCACCCACTAGAGCGGTAGCGGGGATGCGCAGATCATCGAAAAACACCTCACAGCTGGAGTGGTTCATCATTGTGCGGATCGGCTTGATCTCCATGCCGTTGCCGACCGCCTCTTTCATATCGACCAGGAACATGGAGAGGCCTTCGGTCTTCTTCGCCACCTCTTCGCGCGGGGTCGTGCGGGCAAGCAGCAGCATCAGGTCGGAATGCTCGGCGCGGCTCGTCCAGATCTTCTGGCCGTTGATCACGTATTCACTGCCGTCCTTGACCGCGCGCGTCTTGAGGCTGAGCGTGTCGGTGCCGCTGGTCGGCTCGGACACGCCAAAGGCCTGCAAGCGCAAGGACCCATCGGCGATTCTAGGCAGATACTGGGCCTTTTGATCCTCGCTTCCGTACCGCAGCAGCGTGTTCATGATGTACATCTGTGCGTGCGCAGCGCCGCCATTGCACCCCGTCGCCTGGATTTCCTCCATGATGACACAGGCAGCATCCAAGCTAAGCCCGCTGCCGCCGTACTCACCCGGGATAAGCGCAGCCAGAAAACCCGCCTGGGTCAGCGCGTCAACGAACTCGCCCGGGTACTCGCGGCTTGCGTCTTTCGCACGCCAGTATTCTCCGGGAAAATCCTCACACAAGGCGCGGACCGCGCGGCGGATTTCCGCAAGCTCTTCGGTTTCGTTTTTCATGGGTTCGTGATCCTCTCTCACCGCGCTGCTTGCCCTGCACTGGCACGCAAGTCCACATCATCGCTTTGCCCGCTCAAAGCAAACCTGCGCCGCCAAAGGGCTGGATGAAGCGCAGCCACGTGCTACCTCCCCTTACCGGAGAGAGGAGCCAAGAATCATGCAAATCCTGACACACGACCCCGCGCGTTTCGCAAATATCCCGGACTATCCCTTTGCCGAAAACTGGCTCGAGATTGACCTTGGTGAAGGGCACACGGGCCGCATGCATTACCTCGATGAAGGGCCCAAGGACGCACCGCCCGTGCTGCTTTTTCACGGCGAGCCAAGCTGGAGCTTTCTCTATCGCAAGATGATCCCGATCCTGGTTGAAGCGGGCTTTCGATGCCTCGCGCCCGACCTCATTGGCTTTGGCAAAAGCGACACGCCCGATGACGCAGCCTTCTATTCCTACGATCGTCATGTGAGCTGGCTCAAGCAATGGCGCGAGGCTGTCGTTCCTGCGCCCGCCGCTCTGTTCTGTCAGGATTGGGGCGGTCTTCTGGGCCTGCGGATCGTCGGCGAAGAGCCGGAGCGTTTCACTTGCGTCGTCGCCAGCAACACCGTCCTTCCCACTGGCGGCGCGCCCTCGCCCGCTTTCCTGTTATGGCGTGAGTTTGCCAAGACGTCGGAAGACTTCAAGATCGGCGATTTGCTACAACGATCAACCGCAACCCAGCTTAGCCCTGACGAAGTGGCCGCCTACGACGCGCCCTTCCCTGACGAAGCCAGCAAAGCCGGCGCGCGCGCCTTCCCGCAATTGGTGCCGGTGGAAGACGGAATGGACGGGATCGCGCAGAACATCGCGGCGTGGAAGGGGCTTGAAGCGTTCGACAAGCCTTTCCTGACGCTGTTCGGAGAAGATGATCCGGTGCTGGGCCAGAACGGACCTGATCTCTATGAACGGATCGCAGGCGCCAAAGGGCAAAAGCATGGAACGCTGTCGGCCTGTGGTCATTTTTGTCAGGAAGACCGTCCGGTCGAACTCGCGCAGGGTGTCATCGATATGCACGTTCCAGATTTGTTGAGCAAGAGCGGGGAGGCGAGAGCCATCTACCTGAGATGTTAAGGCGTTGATCGGGTGTTCGCCCCCTAGATTGAGCAACATTTGACTCTCGAGCTTTTGGTCG
>JBCBYM010000196.1:0-4374 GCA_039815865.1 Pseudomonadota bacterium | reverse complement strand
CCATAGCGGGTGTACTGGTTGAGCTTTTGCCGGCCGGTTGCGCCCTCTTTCTTGAGCGCGGCCAGAGTGGGGTGCAGCGCGCTTGCCATCTGGACCACGATCGACGCGGTGATGTAGGGCATGACGCCCAGCGCGATGAGGCTCATGCGCTCAAGGCTGCCGCCCGAGAAGGTGTTGAACAGGTCAAGCACCCCGCCCCGCGCCAGATCCGCCAGATCCTGCAACGCCGCCGGGTTTACCCCGGGAAGCGGCACAAAGCTCAGGAACCGAAAGACGATGAGCGCGCCCAGCGTGAACCAGATGCGCTGGCGAAGCTCGGTCGCCTGCGCGAAATTGCCAAGGTTGAGATTGCTGGCGACGTTATCTGCGCGTGATGCCATTGGGGGCTCTTTAATCCTGATCCTCGGCCGGGCTGTCCCGGCTTTGAGGGGATAAGTAGGAAGCGGGGGGCCCGTTGTCGAACCCCCCAACCTACCTTTTGTCCGATTATTCGCTGTCGGCCTTGGCCACAGCGGCCACTTCGACGCTGCCGCCGGCGGCTTCAACCGCGGCGATGGCGCCCTTGGTCGCGCCGGTGACGACGAACTTGGCGGATGCCGAGATCGCGCCCTTGCCCAGCAGACGCACACCGTCCTTGCCGCCGCGCGCCAGGCCCGCTTCGCGAAGGACGTCTTCGGTGATGTCCTTCTTGGCGTCGATCTTACCGGCGTCGATGAACTTCTGGACCATGCCGATGTTCACCTCGGCAAAGTCCTTGCCGAACGGGTTGTTGAAGCCGCGCTTCGGGATGCGCATGTGAAGCGGCATCTGGCCGCCTTCAAAGCCCTTGATCGCAACACCCGAACGGCTCTTCTGGCCCTTCTGGCCGCGCGCTGCGGTCTTGCCCTTGCCCGAACCGATACCACGGCCCACACGCATACGGCCCTTACGCGCGCCGTTGTTGTCTTTGATTTCGTTGAGTTTCATGTCTGCACTCGCTTTCGCTTTGTCTCGCGCTGAAAGAACGAGGCCCCGCATCTGCGGAGCCTCAAGAGGTTAGTCGACGATCTTAACCAGATGCGGGATCTTTTCGACCGCGCCGCGCACCTCGGGGGTGTCCTGACGGGTGACGACCTTGTGCATCTTGTTAAGGCCCAGACCGATCAGGATCTTACGCTGACTTTCCGGGCGACGGATCGGGGAACCGATCTGCTTGATCGTGATGGTTTTTGTCTCGGCCATCTGGATTACTCCACAATCGCGGCGGCATCAGCCTCCGCTTCCACTTCGCTGACCTGGCCACCACGGCCCAACAGGTCCGCGACTTTCTTGCCGCGACGCTGCGCCACCGACTTCGGCGAAGTCTGGTCGCTCAGCGCTTCAAAGGTGGCGCGGATCATGTTGTAGGGGTTGGAGGTGCCGACCGACTTGGTCACAACGTCTGCAACGCCCAGGCTTTCGAACACGGCGCGCATCGGACCACCGGCGATGATGCCGGTTCCCGGAGGCGCGGTGCGAACGGTGACCTTGCCCGCACCAAAGCGGCCATTGCCGTCATGGTGCAGCGTGCGGCCTTCTTTCAAAGGCACGCGGATCATCTTCTTGCGGGCCGCAGCGGTCGCCTTGGTGATGGCTTCAGGCACTTCGCGCGCCTTGCCGTGACCAAAGCCAACCCGGCCCTGACCATCGCCAACCACGACGAGGGCTGCAAAACCAAAGCGCTTACCGCCCTTCACCGTCTTGGAGACGCGGTTGATGTGCACGAGCTTTTCGATGATGCCATCATCTTCTTCTTCGCGCTTGTTGTCGCGTCCGCCACGACCACGACCACGGCCACCGCCATCACGGTTGCCACCGCGACCACGGCCACCGGAATTGCCCCGGCCCCGACCTTGCTGCTCTTGAGCCTGCTCAGCCGGAGCGCCCTGAGCGGGAGCTGCGGAAGCTGCGGGAGCCGCAGTGGTTTCCGCCGGTGCGGCGGTCGCGCCGCCTGCTTCTTGGGTGTTGTTCTCTTCAGCCATAATCAGAACTCCAGCCCGCCTTCGCGGGCGGCATCGGCCAGCGCCTTGACGCGGCCATGAAACAGGAACCCGCCGCGATCGAACACGACAGTGGTCACGCCGGCCTTCTTGGCTGCGTCCGCGATATCCTTGCCAACCTGCACAGCAGCATCGACGTTCGCGCCGCTCGCCTTGGCGCCCAGCGTCGAGGCGGCGGCCACGGTGCGGCCTTCAGCGTCGTCGATGATCTGCGCGTAGATGTGCTTGCCCGTGCGGTGCACTGACAGGCGCGGCTTGCCACCTGCGCGCGACCGCAGAGCGGTGCGCACACGGCGACGGCGACGTTCAAAGAGGGAGAGCTTTGCCATCTTACTTCTTCTTCCCTTCCTTGCGGAAGATATACTCGCCGCGATACTTGATGCCCTTGCCCTTGTAAGGCTCAGGCTTGCGCCATTCGCGGATTTCGGCAGCGAACTGGCCCACGGCCTGCTTGTCGATGCCGCTGATTTCGACCGTGGTCTGATCCGGCGTGTTGACCGTGAGACCCTCAGGCACCGGCAGGTCGACATCGTGGCTGAAACCCAGCTCCAGCTTCAGGGTTTTCCCTTGCGCCTTTGCGCGGTAACCAACACCGGTGATTTCCAGCGTCTTGGTGAACCCTTCGGTCACACCTTCGACCAGGTTCGACACCAGCGTGCGGTGCATACCCCAGAAGGAGCGCGCCAGCTTGGTGTCGTTCGCGGGCTTGACCACGATTTCGGCACCCTCGACCTTGTAGTCGATATGCTCGGAAAGACCCATCGAAGCGGCGCCCTTGGGGCCCTTTACGCTGATAACGCCGTTCTCGACCGACGCGGTAACACCGCCCGGGATCGGAACAGCCCGTTTGCCAATGCGGCTCATCAGAACACCTCCGCGAGCACTTCGCCGCCGACATTGCTCTCGCGCGCTTCGGCATCCGAGAGAACGCCGCGCGGGGTCGAGACGATGGTGATACCAAGGCCGTTGCGCACATTCGGAAGCTCTTTCGAACCCGAATAGACCCGGCGGCCCGGCTTGGAGACGCGCGCGACGTGCTTGATCGCCGGCTCGCCTTCGAAATACTTCAGTTCAATCCGCAGAGCCTTGTGAAGGCCGCTCTCGTCTTCCGAATAGCCACGGATGTAGCCTTCGCGCTGAAGCACTTCGAGAACGTTTGCACGCAGCTTGGAAGCGGGCGAAAGGACGCTGTCCTTCTTCGCCTGCTGGCCGTTGCGGATACGGGTGAGCATATCACCCAGAGGATCGGTCATTGCCATATTCTATATCCTCACCAGCTCGACTTGGTCACACCGGGAATCATGCCCTTATTGGCAAGATTACGCAGCTCAATGCGGTTGAGACCAAACTTGCGATAATAGCCGCGCGGGCGGCCGGTGGTGGCACAGCGATTGCGCACGCGGGTCGGATTTCCGTTGCGCGGAATCTCGGCCATCTTCAGACGCGCGATCAGACGCTCGCTTTCATCAAGCGTTTCGTCATCAGCGATCGCCTTCAGGGCTTCGTACTTCGCTGCGTACTTCTTGACGAGCTTCTTGCGACGCTCGTTTTTGTTGATCGAACTCAGTTTCGCCATTGGACTTAAGCTCTCTTCTTTCCTGTCTCGTTCATCGAAGACCGCTTACGCGGCCTTCTTGGCTTCCGCTTCGCCCTGGAAGGGGAAGCCGAAGAGGCGCAGCAATTCGCGCGCTTCTTCATCGGTTTTCGCAGTGGTGGTGACGATGATGTCCATGCCACGCACCTTGTCGATCTTGTCGTAGGAGATTTCCGGGAACACGATCTGCTCCTTCAATCCCATCGCGTAATTGCCACGCCCGTCAAACGACTTGGCGTTGACCCCGCGAAAGTCACGGATACGCGGCATGGCCACGGTGATCAGACGGTCGAGAAACTCGTACATACGCTCACGGCGCAAGGTGACCTTGCAACCGATCGGCATGCCTTCGCGCAGCTTGAACTGAGCGATCGACTTCTTCGCGCGGGTGATGACCGGCTTCTGGCCAGCGATCAGCGCCATTTCTTCAGCGGCCGTCGTCACCTTCTTCTTGTCCTGGCTGGCCTCGCCCACGCCCATGTTGAGCGTGATCTTGGCAAGCTTGGGGACCTGAAGCGGGTTCGTGTAGCCGAACTTCTCGGTCATGGCCTTGACGATCTCAGCGTCGTACTTGGCCTTCATCCGGGGCGTGTAATCAACCATCGATGGTCTCCCCACTCTTTACAGCGACGCGGACCTTCTTGCCGTCCTTTTCTTCGAAGCGGACGCGGGTGCGAGCCATCCTTGGGATCGGCCACAGCCACCTTGGAGATGTGCATCGGAGCGGGTTTGCGCTCAATGCCACCTTGCGGGTTTTGCTGG
>JBCBYM010000195.1:0-4376 GCA_039815865.1 Pseudomonadota bacterium | reverse complement strand
CTGTGCAAACACGCCTTCGAACGCGCTCTTTATGCGCGCCTCTTCTTGCGCGTTGGGTTGCTCGTTCTCCATCTCGGCCCGCATGTCGACAATTCTGGGCATCATCGCGTTGATCTTTAGCAGGCCGGGTTTTTTTGTTGCGAGGCGCGCAAGAGTGGCAAAGTCCTCATCACGCAGTTCTTGCATGGCGGCGGCGTTCGCATTGAGAAGATCGGTTTCTACGTCTTCGCGCATGGCTTCAAATTCCTCATCTTCTTCAAGCTGAGCAACGCCGTCGAGCGTGGCATCCGGGCTGTAATTGCGCGAAACGCCGCCCAGAATCCGGCGGCCCAGTTCAGACCGGAAGAAATCGGCGACATCGCTCGCTTCGGACGGGGTAAGGCCATCGGCAAGGATCGCGATCATGCGCGGGCGATAGAGCTCCCCAATGCGTTTCTTATAGTCGCGAAAGATGGGCCGTAGTTCGGTCATCATCTCATCGATGAGGCCCGGGCTCATGGCGTTGGCAGAGGCGATTTCGGGGACCGAGGCAAATTCCAGGCGCACCACTTCCATAGTCGCATCAAGCGCGGCTTCGGCATCAACGCCTTCGTTGATCGCATCATATGCGTCCGCGTAGATCGCCTGCGCGTCTTGTGCGCCAGGCTCGTCCTGCGCGGCGAGCGGAGTGGTAAGGATTGTCGCCGATGCGCTTGCCAGAGCAAGGGCGGCGAGGAGGCGAAGGGGGGGCGATGATCGAAGGATGACGAATTCCTGAACCTGACTGCAGCGATGCCGGTATCCTAGTCCAGCCCATGCGCCATGTCAGCCATGTATGCGCAAGAGCCCGAAGTCGGATCGCGGCATGTGATGATATTTTCTATCATTATCAGGTGGTTGAATGGGCTTGTGCCTGCTCCTCTTTTGCTGGCATGGACATTGTGAACGGGAAAGAAGGGGACGCGTTCATGAAGCGGCTTTTGAAATGCGCAGCGCTGATGGGTGCGCTGATCGCCACGATACTTGCAGTGCCAGCAGCGGCTGAAGTGATCTATGTGAAAGCCGGGCGCGTCATCACCGACCCGGGAAGCGAGCCCTTGGGGCCAACGCTGATCGTGATCGAGGATGGCCGCATCGTCGAATTGCTCCCGGTTGAAAGCGACGCGGCGCAGGAAACGGTGGCGGGCCTCGTCGCTGAGAACGCGATGGCGCGCTACACGGACCTTTCCGACAAGACGGTGCTCCCCGGCCTCATCGATCTGCACACGCATCTGTCCGGCGATCCCTCAGGCGAGTTTTGGCGCGCGGCCACGACCCCGCCGGAATATTACACGCTGATCGCGGCCAAGAACGCGCGGATCACGGCGCTGGCGGGCTTTACGACCATTCGCGATCTGGGCTCGCGCTCGGATCAGGTGACGCAGATGCTGCGCCGCGCGACCGCTGAGGGGATGATGCCCGGCCCGCGCGTCGTCACCTCTGGGCGCACCATCGCGATTGTCGGCGGGCACGGCGATATCAGTGGTTTTCGCAAGAACGTGGACGACGCGATTACGTCGGGCTTCACTTGCACAGGGCCGGTCGAATGCGCTGAGAAAGTGCGGCTCGCCTCCAAATACGGCGCGGACCTTATCAAGATCACCGCGACGGGCGGCGTGCTCAGCCAGCAGGGGCGCGGGCTTGAAGAGCATTTCACCGCCGCCGAAATGGAAGCGATTGTTTCGACCGCCAAGCTCTTGGGCCTCAAGGTGGCCGCCCACGCGCACGGCGCGCGCGGGATCGAGGCGGCGGCCAAAGCGGGCGTCCACACGATCGAGCATGGCACCTATATCGACGAAGCGGCCGCCAAGGCGATGCGCGACAGCGGCACCACGCTGATCCCCACGCTGATGGCGTTTGAAGGGATCAAGAAGAAGCTGGGCCAGCAATTCTACACGCCGGTTGTCGAAGCCAAGATCCTTGCGGTTTCCAAAGTGGCGGACACGATCATTCAGCGCGCGCTCGACTATGATGTGAAGATCGCCTTTGGCACCGATGCGGGCGTCTTCCCGCATGGCGAGAACGCGGGCGAGTTCGCTCTGATGGTGAAGGGCGGCATGTCGCAGGCCGACGCTCTGGCCGCGGCAACCACCGGCGCTGCGGCGATTCTGGGAATGGAGGATGAGATCGGCCGGATCGCGCCGGGCTATTCCGCTGACATCATCGCGGTTGATGGCAACCCGCTGGATGACGTCACCGTTCTGGAAGACGTCGCCTTTGTCATGGTGCGCGGGCGCGTAATCCGCTGACGCGCTAAGCCGCCTTCATCGCCTGCAAATCGGCGCGCGTTGCGATCGCCTGTTCGGTGAACAGGCGCGCCGCTTCGGCCACGTCCTTGCCAAGGTGCCAGTCAAGGATCTGCATGTCCTTGGGGATTGGCGGGATCAGCAGCGCGTCGGCTTGGGCAAGGCTCTGTTCCACCGTGCCCTCGCTCGCCACCACCATGGAGCGCGACATGATCTCGATGAGGCTGGGAAACTCGCGTTCCGGTTTGCGGCGCAGGACAATATCGCGCACGATCCGCCCCGGAGAGCGCACATCGCCATACTTCGCTTCGATCCGCCACTGCGAGCCGGCGTCCGAACGCAGCGCCACCACCACGTTGGGCCCGGCCTTTAGCTCGCGCATGATGGCGACAGGGATGTTGTCGAGCACGCCGCCATCCACGAGGATGTCGCCGCCTTCCGTGATCATCGGGGGCAGGATCGTGGGCAGCGATCCCGACGCGCGCACCGCTTCCCAAAGCGGCCCGCGCGTATGGACGAAGATGCCGTTGGTCGACAGATTGGTCGACACGGCGAAGAAATTGTACGGCAGATCGGCGATGTCCTTGGTGCCATAGCGCGCTCGCAGCTGATCATCGAACACGCGCGGATCAAGGAAGGAGTGCACCGGTACCGTCATCTTCTTCATCGCCTTGTTGGCAATGAACATCTCGTGCATCTGCTCCAGCGTCTCAGCCGCGCTCAGGCCCTGCGCCAGAGCGCCCGCCATCGCCGCGCCCGCGCTGGTGCCGCCGTAATAATCGATCGGCACCCCGTTCTCGAGCAGCGCCTGCATCACGCCGATATGCGCGCATCCCAGCGCGCCGCCGCCCGCCAACACCACGCCATTGGCTCTGCCCGCCATGAAGCGCGCGATGCGATCAAACGCGGCCTCGCTGTCGAGCGGCACGTGATGGTGGAGCTTGACGTCGCGATGCTCAAGCCAGGCGGGCGCGCCCTCGATCCCCTTCGCTTCTTGCGGGCGCCACAGCATCAACTGGCGGTTGGCGGGCTGGAACAGCGGCAGGGCGTAGGTCTCAAGCTCGGAAAGCTCCGGGCGGCGATCATAGAGCGGAGCGACGAGCAGCGCGTCATCGGCGTTGCGAGCGATGGCGCGGTTCCACGCGTCGTCCTCGCGGCTGGCGCGCAGGATGACGCGGCCCGCGCTGGCCTCAAGCTCCGCCACCCAAGCGCCAAAGTCCGCGTCTTCGGGCGACAGGCCATCGGGCATGTCAGCCCGGCGCACCAGGCGCGGATGGTCATACTTGGCAAGGCTGGTGGTGAGCTGTTCGGCAAAGCCATCGGGCAGATGCGCATCGCCGGCGGGCAGCAATGCGACCACGCGGCCCGGCTTAGCCTGGAGCGCTTTGGCCCCCGCTGTCGTGCGCGCAAGGCGGGTGGCGACCGCGGTCAGGATCCTCTCGGTGATTTCGGGATAGTCAGCCGCGACCGCATCATACGCCTCGCGCGTCAGCGCATAGACCGAGCTGTCGCGCGTGGCGCGCACATCGGCTGTGCGCGTGCCGCCGGAAAAGAACGCCAGCTCGCCAATCGGTTCGCCCGCTTCGATCTCGGCCACCACGCGGCCATCGGGCAGCTGGACCTGAAAACGCCCGGCCGCGACAAGGTAGAGCGCATCGGCCGCATCGCCATAGCGCACGACCACGTCGCCCCCCTTGATCGCGCGGGCCTGCGCCGCTTCGCCCAGCGCGCCAAGCGCCGCCTCGCTGAGACTTGCAAAGGCCTCCACGGCCGAAAACTGCTGTGACATGCCAACTTTCCCCAAGGGGCATCGCACCACCCCCATGCACACTGCGTTTTCTAAAGGGAAATGAGTGCGTTTGGGAAGAGGGTGTGTTTGCGCCGCTGTCTCGCGAACGGCCTGCCGAGGATCAAGGCTGCGGGGCTTCGGTCTCCTCCAGCTCGCATGAGCCTGAGAGCAGCGCGCTGGCCCGGTCCCATCCCGCGTGCAGCCACAGCTCCTGCGCCTCGCCACCGGCTGCGATGGCGATGGGAGCGATGTTGGCGCCAAGGCGGGCCGGAGCCCCTCGCGCCTTGGTGGTCAGGAGCGCAAAGCCCGGCACTTCCTCATCC
>JBCBYM010000194.1:0-4566 GCA_039815865.1 Pseudomonadota bacterium | reverse complement strand
GCTGCCCTGGGAAGCGATTGAGACGCAGTGGGCGAAAACATTCCTGTTCTCGGTCTTACGGTTGCGGGTTGGGCCCAGAGGGAGCGTGTGGATCACCATCGCACCGCGCCTTGCTCGTCGTATCGCCAAAGCGAGCGATAGCAATTTCAACCTCCCTAAGCGGGCCGCATGACCGCCGCCGTCCGCATCTTTGGCACGGTCATCTCGACCTACACCCGCATTGTCGAGATCACCGCCGAGGAAGCCGGGCTCACCCACGAAGTGATCGCGACGCCGGCGAACAGCCCTTCCAACCGCCATCCTTTCAGCAAGGTCCCAGTGGTGGAGATTGACGGGCTGGAGCTGATCGAGAGCGTCGCCATCGCGCATTATATCGACAACGCGCATGGGGGCGGGGCGCTGCAACCTGCAGACCCGGCGGCGCGCGCCGTCATGGATAAGTGGATCGCGATCGCCAACACTTACCTCTTCCCGCTGTTTGAGCATGGCCTTGTCATGCCGTGGATCATGCACCGCGTTGCCGGGTTTGATCTGGACCATGAGAAGATCAACCGCGCGCTGCCCAATATCAGCCGCGCTTTGGGCTTTCTTGAAGCGGAGATGGCGCAGGACGGGGCGTGGACCTCGCTTAACGCGTTCACCTTGGCCGATGTGTTTCTCTATCCGGTCCTGCGTGGGCTTCAGCTGACGCCGCAAGGCGAGGTGGGGCTGGCGCAATGCGATCACCTCACCGCGTGGATGACCGTGTGCGAAGAGCGCCCCTCCATCGCCAAAACGCGCTGGGCTAGCGAGGGTTGATGGGTTAAGTCCTCCGGCAAAAGAGGAGGAGACCTGAAAATGACCCAAAACCAAGTTCATGTGCGCAAGGACGCGCTCGACAACGCCGCTCTGGTTCAAGCGGAGACCACTGCGCTTGCCGATGGCGCCGTGCGGCTGAAGGTCGAGAGCTTCTCGGTCACCGCCAACAACATCACCTACGCGGTGGTGGGCGATGGGTTCATGTACTGGGACTTCTTCCCGCCCAAAGCGGACAACCCGGAAGGCCTTGGCATTGTGCCCATGTGGGGCCACGCCGAGGTGATCGAGAGCAACTCCGACGCCATCGCGGTGGGTGAGCGGGTTTACGGCTACCTTCCCATGGGCACGCATCTCGACGTGGTGCCGGGCAAGGTTCATCCGGGCGGCTTTACCGACATGACCGACTATCGCCAGCCGATGAGCCCGGTCTACAACAGCTACACGCGCCTGGCCGCCGATCCCGAGCACGATCCCGCACGCGAGGCGGAGCGCATGATCTATGGCCCGCTGTTCAAGACCGGCTTCATCATCGAGTATTTCATGCGCGGCAACGATTGGTTCGGAGCCGGGCAGGTCGTTATGACGAGCGCCTCATCCAAAACGTCCATGGGCCTTGCCAGCGTCGCCAAGCAAAGCTCACCCGAGGTCAAGCGCATCGGGCTGACGTCGGCCGGCAATGTCGACTTTGTGACAAGCACCGGGCTCTATGACGAAGTGGTCGCCTATGACGATCTTGCCGCCCTTGAGAATGTGCCAAGCGTAACGGTCGATTTCGCAGGCAATGGCAAGCTCTTAGCGAGCCTGCACCATCACTATGGCGACAACCTCAAATATTCCTGCCTCGTGGGCGCGACCCATATCGAAGAGCGCGGCAGCACCTTTGGCGGCGGCGCTGAGCTGCCCGGGCCCAAGCCCGAGCTGTTCTTTGCGCCCTCGCATTTCGAAGCGTTCTTCAAAGAGCATGGCCCCCAGGAAGGCGGCAAGATGGCGGCAGCGGCCTGGATGGGTTTCCTCGATGCGGTCGGCGATGCGGTAACGATCGAGCGCAAATCCGGCCTCGAAGCGGCGCGCGCAACCTATCTCGAAATGGTCGGCGGCAGCGTGAATCCGGCGCAGGGGATTGTTGTGGAGCCTTGAGCAATTGGGGGGGCTGGTTTTGGCATTGGGCGAATAGTTTGCCGCTTCCGACTTTGGTAGGTGAAAGCAGACCGTCTAGTTCTGAGTAACTAGGAGTGCAAAGCGGACGTTCCACTCCCGAATGTCGAAAGGGAAACTGAGTGCTTTGGCTTACCAATCCTGCTTCAGCCAAGCTGATCGGTGGGTGCGACTGACGGGAACCCATGTCTCATCATCAAGCTTGAGCTCGATTCGGCCATCCTTGTTGCGCCTCTCAATTTCGGCGCGCCGTGCTAACCACCAGCTGCGATGGACCTGCATTCCGTCGACTGGACTGGTCTCATCAATTGCGTCCTTGAGCCGGATCAAAATGAGTTCTGAGCCCTTATCGGTGAAGACTCTGAGGTAATGCCCTTCAGATTTAAGCCCAAGCAGTTGAGCGGATTGCAATGCTGGCGAAAGCCGCTTCAGTAAACTCGGTTCCGAAAACGTTTTCTCTTGCTTGTCGCACTCTTCATTATGACCATCGACAGGCAACCGATACTCCGTCGGAGCATCAGGCGCTGGCCGAGCCAGAAGGGTCCCAATAAGCAAACGCAATGCGACGAGTGTTGCGCTGATCGCGAAGGAATTCAGCGTGTAAACCGGTAGATTGGTGAACTGCGAGTAGTTTCCTGTCGAATTGACCAAGAAGATGACCGGCACCATCGCAATAGCAAGGCTGGCTGTCAGAAGCGCCCACCAAGCAATCTGATTTCGCAAGTGCAGCCCCGAGCCGGTTGCAGCTCGCTCGATCGTAATCGCAATAATCCCTGCGACCGTGCACATTCCCAGCCAGAGGCCGAGCCTCAATGCGAGTGGTAATTCATAGGAATCCGTAGCGCCTACAAAACCGAGCACGAGCCCGCCGAGACCCATTGTGATCGCCCAAGAAGCGATAGGCCGGGCCGGTCGCCCTGTCGTTCGTGCATCGTGAACGACCAAGCCCTGCTTTTTGCGCAAAATTGAGTGCCTTTCATTCATAACGCATTGAGCGAGGTGAGCGCTTGCTCATTTGTTGTCAAATCCAATGGTAATGGAGAAGACACATGACAACATCGATAAGCCGTCAGAGCCTTATTTCTAAACTCGCTTGCCTAGTGAGCAGTTCGATGGGCATCGGTTTTGCGGCCTGCCTTGGGATCACTGCCGAGCCGCTTGAAGCGCAGAATCGCGAACCCACACCCAAGTCTGTGATAGAACCGATACTTGAACGCTTTGTCGAGGATTACCGAGATGATCCTCTCGCTCAAGACATCATGTTTGGCATCGAAATCGACGGGATACGCTGGCACGTTGTATCACGTAATGGAGGCGAGGGCCGGATTGTAGAACTGAAAGAAGGTTTCGCAGATCAACCATCCTTCTATTTCACGGCAAGTCGCGAAACGCTCAATCTGTTGGACCAAGGAGTCTGGGCAGGCCTTACGGCAATGGGCGCGGCCAGTTCGAGAGACGTGACCCCGCTCGATATCCTTACCACAGACGGATATGAGCGCGGTGCAGATTACGACGCGACCATTCGCCCTCTTATCTTCCACTTCTGGACCCGAGGGACGCCCGAGATCATCCCCTTCTCCGTCCAGAACTCAAGGGTCGTGCATGGCGCTCCCGGAGTAGCCACCTATTACGACAAGGATTTCCGAAGCGCGGTTTATCATGTCCCACCAGGATTGGGCCGCGATCAGGCACCCACACTGACCGTGCCATTCAAGCGAATGATACTTGTAATTGGCGGGTCCGCAGAAGGTGTCATGGGTGAAGACAGCTTTGTGATGAAGAAGGGTGAGATGATCCTCTCTCCGCCCAACATTCCCGTCACCTTTTGGAATGCGTCAGACGAGGAGCCATTGTCTTTCGTTTGGGTAATGTGGGGTGATGGCGCCTGACTACGATGGACGGTCCATGGCTAGAACTCAGTCATGGACCGACTCTGGGTCGCAAGCGGAAGGTCCGCTTTCAGCCAGCGCTCACCCAATCACTCCGCCGCTTCCGCCAGCTCAGCGCGCTGCGGCCCGCGAACCAGTCCGCCGGGCGTCGCGCCGGTCCACACGCCGTTCTCGAAGGTCACAACACCGTTCTTGATCGTCGCGACATAGCCGGTCGCCTTTTGCAGCAGACGCTTGCCGCCAGCGGGCAGATCAAACTCGAGCCATGGGCGGCCCAGCTTGAGCGCGTCCATATCGATCACGTTGATATCCGCCAGATAGCCCGGCGCAATCAGCCCGCGATCTTCGAGGCCGTAGAGCAGCGCTGTATCCCGGCATTGGCGCTTGATCGCGTTCTCTAGGGTGATCCGCTCGCCGCGGCTGCGGTTCTTCACCCAGTGCTCCAGCATGAAGGTGGGTGAGGCCGCGTCGCAGATCGTGCCGCAATGCGCGCCGCCATCGCTAAGCGAATTCACCGTGTCGTCGGCGTGCTGGAGGGGATGGAGGAAATCGAGATTGCCCTCGGCGTAGTTCAGGATCGGGAGGTAGATAAACCCGGTCGCATCGTCCGCGCACATCATGTCATAGGCGTATTCCTGCGGGTCGACCGCCGCCGCGCGGGCGCGTTCGTTGACGCTGGCGCTGGCGTCGGGTTCGTAGTCGAAGTCCGGGTCCATCTCATATT
>JBCBYM010000193.1:0-4651 GCA_039815865.1 Pseudomonadota bacterium | reverse complement strand
CAGCGAATCCCAGTTCAAGCAGGTCCTTGACCAGCTTTTGAGCCAGATTCCCGTGCAAGGCGGCGGCGGCGCTCCACAAGGGCCCTCGGCGGAAGAAATCGCCCAATTCATCGCCATGGGTGAGCAAGCGCTCAGCGACGGCGACGCGCAGCGCGCAGCCGGCATCTTTGCGCAGGTCACCGAATTTGCCACCGACAACGCCGCCGCGCACGCAGGGCTGGTCCGCGCGATGATCGCGATGGAGCAGGTCGACGAAGCGGGCCAGGTGCTCAGCGCCATGGAAGCCGATCCCAAGATGGCCGCCGATCCGCTGTTCACCGCCGCCAAGGCCGCTTTGGAGCTGGCGGGCACCCAAGTGGACGATAGCGAGTTGGCCGGGCTCAAGGCCGCTGCCAGCGCCAATCCGGCGGATATGGACGCCCAGCTCGCCTACGCCGAAGCCGCTTTCGCCGCCGGTGAGCGCGACGCGGCCGCTGACACGCTGCTGGCCATGGTTGAGGCCGACCGGGAATGGAACGAGGGCGCGGCGCGCTCCAAACTGCTGCAGATCTTTGAAGCGGTGGGCTTGGAAGACCCCTGGGTCGTCACCACCCGCCGCCGCCTCTCAAAAATCCTGTTCGGGTAAGCGGCTCAAGGAAACGCGTAGACATGTCCACCCGCCTCTCCATCTTCCCCCTTCCCGGCGCGGTTCTGTTCCCGGGCCTGCAATTGCCGCTTCACATCTTTGAGCCGCGTTACCGCGCGCTGGTGGGCGATGCCCTGGTGCGCGATCGGCGCATCGCGATGATCCAGCCCCAGCGCTCGGTCGACGGCGCTCCGCTCTATTCGGTCGGCTGCGTTGGCCGGATCGGCGAGATCGAGGCCATGGATGATGGCCGGTACAACCTGATCCTTGAAGGCGAAGCGCGCTTCAAACTCGTTCGCGAGCTCGATGTCGCCACCGCCTTTCGCCAGGTCGAAGGCGAGCTGATTGATGAGGACGAGAACGAGACGCTGAGCCACGCGCAACGCGGCGGGTTCGAAGCCGAAGCGCGCGATTTTGCCGACGCGCAAGGGTACCGGGTGGACTGGGATTCGGTGGAGCGGTTGGACGACCAATCGCTCATCAACGGCGTCTCGCAAATCGCGCCGTTCGACCCCGCTTCCAAGCAGGCGCTGCTAGAGGCCAAGACCTTGTCCGCGCGCTGCGAGTTGCTGGTGCAGTTGATGCAGTTCTTCAGCCGCGGCGATGGCGGCGAGGAAATCATGACCTTGCAATAGGGTTTTCCTCGGTGCTGTTCCCTCCGCTGTGTTGCGGGGCACCTGCGGACAGCCGGTCGGCTTTGCGATGCTAGTCGCATCGATTGCGGTCAAGCGCCTATAGCGTAGCGTTTGAGCGCCTCGTAGTCCGCGCGGCAGGCCTCGGCGACCTCGCGATACTCACCCTCCACCTGTGGCAAGGGGCCGGGCGGCGGGCCAAAGCCGGTGGAGGCGTTGACCTTGTCGTACCAATGCGCGCCCCACACGCCGTCTTCGGGATGCGGGCCTTTGGACCAGCTCAGCATGGCCGGGTCCCAGGCGATACCCAAAACCTGGCACAGGCGCGAGAGGACACCCTCCGGATCGCTGAGCACTTGATCGGTATCGATCACCGCCGGCGCGTGCCCTGTGCGTTCGGCCTCCTGCTCAAAATAGGCGCGCAATTGCGCAAAGCCGAGATGTTCGGGCGCGCGCAGCTCGTTCTTAGCCGCGTAGCTGGCCACAACGCGCTCAGGCGCGCGGATCAGGAAGGCGTGGGCGTGATCGGGAAAGTGCGCGAGACCGATGGGACCAACCATGTGGTGCGGCATGTGCTTTTGGTACCAGAGCGCTGTGCCCCCCGGTGCAGCGCCTTTCAGAGCCGCAGTGACGCTCTC
Organism: Pseudomonadota bacterium; assembly: GCA_039815865.1. Taxonomy (GTDB): domain Bacteria; phylum Pseudomonadota; class Alphaproteobacteria; order Sphingomonadales; family Sphingomonadaceae; genus Erythrobacter. The sequence goes on along the minus strand of JBCBYM010000193.1, from coordinate 2,756 downwards.
CCAATTGCAATCCATCTCCGCAATGGTCTGAGCCGCCATGGGATGCGCTTCGCCGGTGGCTTTGAGGAAGGCGCCGTAGAACGGCTCATCCGACACCGCGCAATCGGCCCGCGCGGCAAAGCTGCGCATCATCGCGGTCGAGATGTTGCGCGGGCCAGACCACATGGCGATACGTTTGGGGGCAATGCGCACAGGCGCGCTCACAAGGCGACGTCCCGGTCCATCAGGCCGCGGTAGAGGCCCTGCAAACGCTCCACCATCGGCCCGCGCGCGGGCGTGAGCGCGCGCCCGTCAACCTGGGTCACCGGAACCACCCCGGCAAAGGTGCCGGTCACAAACGCTTCATCCGCGCCGTAGACATCGGTGAGCGAGAAGTTCTTCTCGAACACCGGGATGCCCGCCTCGCGGCACACCTGAATGACGTTGCTGCGCGTAATCCCGCCCAGGCAATAATCGCCGCTCGACGTCCACACTTCGCCTTTTCGCACGATGAAGAAGTGGGTCGAATTGCAGGTCGCGACAAAGCCATGCGGGTCCAGCATGAGCGCTTCATCCGCGCCGGCCTCAGTCGCCTGAATGCACGCGGTGATGCAGTTCAGCTTAGAGTGCGAATTGAGCTTTTGATCCTGCACCGCCGGATCGCCGCGCCGCACATGGACGGTGAAAAGGCGCAGGCCCGTCTCAATCGTGGAAGGCAGCGGGGCCTTGTATTCCGGGATGATGACGATGGTCGCCGGGCTGATGACGACGCGCGGGTCCTGATAGGGGGTTGAGCGGATCCCCCGGGTGACCATCAGGCGGACATGCACGCCCGCCTCATCGCGCATGGCGTTGGCGTCAATCGTGTCGTCGAGCCGGGCCACCAATTCCTCACGCGTGAGGCCGATATCCATCGCGATGGCCTTGGCGCCTTCGTACAGCCGATCCAGATGGGCATCGAGAAAGGCGATCCGGCCGCGATGAAGGCGCAAGCCCTCCCACACGCCATCGCCGAGCATAAAGCCGCTGTCGAACACGGAAACCGTCGCCTCAGCGCGCGGCGTGTTCACACCGTTGACGTTGATCAGGATGGTTTCATTGCGCGGATCGGGCGCGAAGTCGTGAGTTCCCTGAGCCATGGCCGACGCTTTACGCCGCCCGCGAGCCAGGCGCCAGCGTCAAGCGCTCACCGTCAATCCAAACGCGCCGCGCAGGCCATCGATCACATATTGCGCGGCCAGCGCCGCCAGCAGGACGCCAAGCAGCCGTGTGATCACCGCTTCCACCTTGTCACCCAAAAGGCGGATCAGCGGCCCCGCCGCAATCAAAGCCGCGCCCGTCAGCGCCAGAACAAGGCCAAGCGCTGCAAACACCGCGCCGCGCTCTGGCCATGTCTCGGCCTCGTTCATCAGCAGCATGACCGCGGCAATAGCGCCCGGCCCCGCCAGCATCGGCATCGCCATGGGAAAGACCGAGACATCCTCCACCTCGCGCGCCATCACTTCATCGGCGCGTTCCGCGCGGCGCTGGGTGCGCTTTTCAAAGACCATCTCAAACGCGATCCAGAACAGCATGAAGCCGCCCGCAATCCGGAAACTGTCGAGCTGAATGTGCAAGGCGCCAAGCAGCGCTTCGCCAAAGAACGCAAAGATCAGCAGGATCACACCGGCAATCGCGACCGCGCGGATCGCCATGGTGCGCGCTTGCGCGCTGGTCGCCTCCTTGGTCAAGCCAGCGTAAATCGGCGCGCAACCGGGTGGGTCGATCACGACGAACAAAGTGATGAAGGCGGAGATGAAGATCTCAGATAGCATGGTTTACGCGGCGCTTTGTCTAAGGGTGATGAGGCAGGCGGCGCCCTTCACCACCCTTCGCTCCAACTTGCAAGCCTAGTCTTTGTTCGTCCGCGAAGCTCAGCGCCCTGTCACTGCGCCGGAGACGTGAGGCTTTCTTCAAACGCGGTTTCCCACCCGCCCTCGTAGAAATACTCCGCTTTCACATACTTAACTCCGTCCTCGCGGTGCTCCCAGCGCCAGCGCAACGTGCCATCGCTCGACAATTGCGCGGCCGCTTTGCCATCGGCTCCGATGGGCATTGGCGGCGGCGGCGGAGGCGCAACGCCGCGCGGCGGGCACGAAGCCACAAGGCCAAGGATCGATTCAAGCGCAGTTACAACGATGGCGCCGTCCTCAAATTCCTCACGCGGTGGGGGCTGGGGGTCATCGCGCCCGGCGACATCGTAGGACCACTTGTAGCTGTTGTCCTTCTGGCGCACCCAGGTTGTCACATAAGTGCCGACCAAGCCTTCTGAGTCACGGAAGCGGCCAACCGACAACGCCAGCGCGCCATCGCAGCTCATCACCACGGTCTTGGGCCCCCACTCGTTCGCTTTTTCGGGAAGGGGCTGAGCGCTCGCCAATGGCTCAAATGCGACCGGGCCGTTGCGGGAGTGGAGAAGAGCGCCCGACACGGCAAAATTGAGGCCCGCTGCGAATTGCCCCTCAGCCTGCGCGGCTTTGGCGTAGGCGATCTCGGTCTTCACAACAGCGCTGGGCTGCGCGGCGCCCGGAGCGGTGGCAAGTACGCGATTGATCACCTTGGCTGATGGCCCGCGGCGCTGCTGCCCCCCGGCGCAGGCGCTGAGCGCGCACGCGGTAAGGATGAGAAGGCTCACTGATGAAAGGCGCATGAGAATGAGAGGTCCGTATCGCTTGGGGTGGAGGGCCCTTTGTCACGGCTCACGTGCGCGAAGTCAAAGGCCTTCGGGCGGCTCCAAC
>JBCBYM010000192.1:0-4676 GCA_039815865.1 Pseudomonadota bacterium | reverse complement strand
CTCATGAACACGGCTATTCTGTACGTGCCTTGAGCAATAGCCGCGGTGACCATGGAATCGAGCCCGCCTGAAAGCAGGACCACTGCGACCGGAGTTCTATTCGAAGTTTCAGATTGGGTCATGGTCGCCACGCGCTAGGCCTGTCCGACCACGATGGCAATCGCTCAAAGGCCGCTCAGCAGGGACCGGTGCGGCGCGCTTCGGCGGCAAACTTAAAGGGCTGACCAGAGGAAATGCCCTGGCTCTCAATCTGGACAAGCTGAGAGCTTTCTCGGCGAATGTCGGTCCGGCCATAGCCTTGTCCGCGGCATGTGTACTGGACGGTGACCTTGGAAACCCCATCTTCAACGACATAACGGCTGCAATCGGGTGCGTCATGTTCGAGCTTGATTAGCTCCTCACCGGTTTCGACGCATATCTTCTTGTCGGGGGCATTACCCCGGTACTTTACCGTCCATTCGCCCTTCGAAAGCCCGCTCAGCATCGCAAGCTCGTCCGATTGAGCCGCCAAGGGCACCGCTCCCGCCACAAGGCCGGCCGCAAAGATGAGCAGAGCCATAGCAAGAAGTGTACGGTCTTTGGGTCGCATCGAGGTATCTCCGGCAGAAAGTTCGCAAACCGACTTTGAAGTGTTGGACGACCTGCGATGAAACGTTGCTGAACGGCGATTAACGGTTAAGCGCTGAGCGCGAATGTGCGCGAACAAAACGCGCAGTCCACCTCGATCACGCCATCATCGTTGCGCATCGCCGCTTGCTCATCAGTTGGGAAGCGCGCGATAACGGCTTCGTAATAGTCGACACTGCAACGGCAACCACGCGACAGGGTGACACCCGGCTGGATGCGAATTTCGTCCTCTTCGTGAAACAGCCGCCAGACGATACCCTCCATCGAAAGCGCCGGATCCAGCAATTCTTCATGGCTGATCGTGCTCGAAAGAGTGGCAACATGCTCCCAGTCGGGATGGTCCATCCGTACGTGCAAACGCTCACGTCCTTCTTCGCCATCGGGCAAGTGCTGGACGAGGAATCCCGCCGCCAGCCGCCCGTCCGTGCTTGATCGGCTTGCGACGCGGATCAATGTGGGCACTTGCTCCGACTGGGTGAAGTAGCTTTCGCAGGCCTGAGCCAAGGTATCACCCTCGAGCGGGACAATACCCTGATAGCGTTCGACCACGCCGGTGCCGCTATCGGTCTCAAAGGTGATCGCAAGATAGCCCTGGCCAAACAGCGCGGATAGCGATGGATTGGCCCCAAGCCCTCCCAACGCTTCTTGGTCGAAGTCGGCATAGCCGCGCATCTCCCCACCGCGAAAATCGCACACGAGCAGGCGGACAACCCCGTCCTGCGTTTGCGCCTGTAAAGTCAATTGCGCGCCTTTGCCCTTGAGCAGACCACCCATCAGCGCCCCCAGAATCAGCGCTTCGCCAAGAAGGTGCGTAATCGGAGCCGGGTAGTCATGCGCGGACAGCACCGCGTCAATCACACTATCAATCCGAACAACGCGCCCGCGCGCATTGCGAGCCGGTAGCGTAAAGCCAAGCAGCGCGTCAGAGAAGGTTTCGGTTTGGGTTTGGGTTTGGGTTTCCATGGGCCGCTATATGGGGAAACCAAAAGAGCGCTGAAAGACCCGCAGCGACAATTAGGTTAGCCCAAGAGGCCAAAGCTCCAGAGCAGAACGGATTTCTGCGCGTGAATGCGGTTCTCGGCCTCGTCAAAAACCACAGATTGCGGGCTTTCAAAGATGTCCTCACTGACTTCCTCACCCACATGAGCGGGCAAGCAATGCAGAAATAGAGCGTCGGCTTTCGCCGCGCCCATCAGCGCGGCGTTGACCTGATAGGGCTCCATGGCCGCGCGCTTTTCCTCCGCATCGGCCTGGCCCATCGAGATCCAGGTGTCCGTCACCAGCACATCCGCCCCGCGCGCCGCTTCGACCGGATCCTGCGTCAGCGTCACCTGAGCGCCACCTTCACGCGCGGCTTCAACAAACGCGCTGCCGGGTCCAAATCCGGCGGGCGTGGCGACCCGTACGTTGAATTTCATCAGCCCGGCTGCTTCCAGAATGGAGTGCAGGACGTTGTTGCCGTCGCCAAACCAGGCGACCTCCAGACCAGGCAGCGCTTTGCCATGCTCAATCACGGTAAGCAGATCCGCCACAATCTGGCAGGGATGCGAGCGGTCCGTGAGACCGTTGATGACGGGCACGCTGGCGTGACGAGCCATTTCCTCGATCTTGGCGTGATCGTCGGTGCGCAGCATGATCGCATCGACCATTCGGCTCAAGACGCGGGCCGTGTCCGCGATGGTTTCCCCGCGCCCAAGTTGGCTTGAGCCCGCTTCTAGGATTAAAACCGATCCGCCAAGCTGTCGCATCGCCATGTCAAAGCTGACCCGTGTCCGGGTCGAATTCTTCTCAAACACCAGCGCCAGAACGCGCCCTTCCAGGGGGGCGTCTGCGTCAGGGCAACCCTTGGCCCAATCCGAGCGCGCCGCCTTGCGGTCCAAGGCATCACCGATCATTGCCGCAATCGCGTCGGCACCAGCGTCCTCCAAATCAAGGAAGTGCCGTTTTGCTGGACCGGGGCTTGTCATGCCGGCTCAGGCACCTTGAAGCTTGCAGCGCCAGCCGAGAGCTTGTCGAAGAACTCATCGATTTCCGCATCGCCAATCACCAGCGGCGGAATCACCCGCAGCGTTTGATCACCAGCTGCCACAGTAAGCAGCTGGTGGTTGTCGCGCAGATGCACAAAGAACGGGCGGCTTTCGACCTTCATCTTGATTCCCAGCATCAACCCCTTGCCGCGCACCAGCTCAAACAGCTCAGGGTAATTGCCGATAAACTGCTCAAGGCGAGCGCGCACGCGCTCTCCCTTCTCCGTAACGCTGGCGAGGAAGTCTTCGTTGGCCACCGCCTCCATCACTGCGCTGCCCGCGGCCATGGCGAGGGGGTTGCCACCATAGGTCGAGCCGTGCGTGCCAAACGTCATGCCCCGCGCAGCCTTCTGCGTTGCCAGGCACGCGCCGAGGGGAAAACCGCCACCCAACCCTTTGGCCGAGGCTACAATATCGGGCTCAATCCCGTAGTGTTCGTAAGCGTAAAGCTTGCCGGTGCGCGCCATGCCGCATTGCACTTCGTCAAGCACAAGCATCAGATCGTGCTCATCCGCGAGCGCGCGGAGCCCTTGCATGAATGCCACTGAAGCTGGGCGAATGCCGCCTTCACCCTGGATTGGTTCGATCAGAAAACCAGCCGTGTTCGGACCGACAAGCGCCTTGGCCTCTTCCAGATTATCGAACTCGGCGTATTTGAACCCATCGAGAAGCGGCGAGAAGCCGTGGTGCATCTTCGTTTGATTCGACGCGCTGATCGTCGCCATCGTGCGGCCATGGAAGGCGTTTGCAAAGGTAATGATCTCAAAGCGGTTCGCATCCCCTTCATCGCCGGCGTTCTGGTGGTAGGCGCGCGCGCACTTTATAGCGGTTTCGACAGCTTCAGCGCCCGAATTGGTGAAGAACACGGTGTCCGCAAAGGTTGCGTCGACAAGCTGCTTCGCAAGGCGCTCACCCTGCGGACTGCCATAAAGGTTGGAGACGTGCATCAGCGTTTCCGCCTGGCGCTGGATTGCCTCGATCAGACCCTTATGTGAGTGGCCCAGCAAATTGACCGCAATTCCGCTCGCAAAGTCGAGATAGCGCGTGCCGTCTTCGTCTATCAGGTGGCAATGGTCGCCCTTCACGGGCCGGACCCCGCAACGCGGATAAGTGGGCATGAGCGGCGTGATCGACATCGAAACAATCCCAGAAAAAGGAAGCCAACAGGCTCCAATTCAAAAACAAATGGCGACCCGTTATCGGGGCCGCCATTGCGTTAGATAAGGCCGCTCCCGCATGGGGTCAAACGGCGCATGTGGTAATGAAGGTTTACCCTTCCACTGGCACCAGATTGACAGCTGAGTATTTGCCGCGTCGATCCACTTCAAGGTCGAACTCGAAACGCTCGCCCTCATTGATGGCTGTCAGGCCTGAACGCTCAACCGCGCTGATGTGCACGAAGGCGTCCGGCTGGCCATCATCGCGAACGAGGAAGCCAAAGCCCTTGGTCGAGTTGAAGAATTTGACCGTGCCCGTTGCCTTGTCGCCCGTCAGCTCGCGCTTGGGCGGTCCGGCTTGCGGAGCTGCTATCACCTCGCCAACCACCTGCAGATCCTGGGCGGAAATCTTGCCGCCGCGATCAACAAGGTTGAACTCAAGCTCCTGCCCTTCCGCCAAGCCTTCGAGCCCGGCACGCTCAACCGCGCTGATGTGAACGAAAACGTCCTCACCGCCCGTTTCCTGCTGGATGAAGCCAAAGCCCTTCTGGCTGTTGAAGAACTTTACGGTTCCCTTGCCAGTGCCGACGACCTGCGCGGGCATGCGATTGCCGCCGGCGCCACCGCCCGCGCCACCGCCGCGTCCACCGCCAAAGCCGCCGCGATCACCGCCGCCGCCGCCGCCATAGCCTCCGCGGTCACCACCGCCGCCGCGGTCACCACCGCCGCCGCCATAGCCTCCGCGATCACCGCCGCCGAAACCGCCGCGATCACCACCAAAGCCACCACGATCATTTCCGTAACTGGGAGGCGGGAATCCGTCATTGCCGCCGCCGAAGGGATCGAAACCGTCTTCGCCGAATCC
>JBCBYM010000191.1:0-4698 GCA_039815865.1 Pseudomonadota bacterium | reverse complement strand
CCTTGCGCGAACGCGCAATGGAGGAAATCGAGCGCGTCGAATTCATCCCCGCCAAGGGCCAGAACCGCATCGGCTCCATGGTTGAAGGTCGCCCCGACTGGGTGCTCAGCCGTCAGCGCGCATGGGGTGTGCCGATCACTCTGTTTGTTCGCCCCGACGGCTCCTACCTCCAGGACCCGGCGGTCAATGCGCGGGTCGTCAATGCAGTGCGCGAGGAAGGAGTCGATGCCTGGGACGAAGCGCGCAAGGCGGAATTCCTCGGCCCCGATCACAAGCCCGACGATTACGAGATGGTCACCGACATCCTCGATGTCTGGTTCGATTCGGGCTGCACCCATGCCTTTGTGCTGGAATCCGGGCGCTGGCCCGACCTTACGTGGCCCGCCAACCTCTATCTCGAAGGCTCTGACCAGCATCGCGGCTGGTTCCAGTCCTCGCTGCTCCAATCCTGCGCCACGCGCGGGCGCGCGCCCTACGACCAAGTTCTCACCCATGGCTTCACCATGGATCACAAGGGTGAGAAGATGGCCAAGAGCAAGGGCAACACGGTCAACCCGCTCACCGTGATGGAGCAGTACGGCGCGGATATCATCCGGCTGTGGGCGCTCTCGATCGACTTCACCGAGGATCACCGGATCGGCGATGAAATCCTCAAGGGCGTGGGCGATCAGTACCGCCGCCTGAGGAACACGTTCCGCTATCTGCTGGGCGCGCTGGATGGCTATATCGGCGATATGTCGGACACCGGCGAAGTGCCCGAGCTGGAAGTCTACATCATTTCGCTGCTGAGCGAGCTGGACGGCAAGCTCAAACAGGCGGCGGAAGAATACGATTTCAACACCTACACCCGCCTGCTGGTCGATTTCTGCAACGACGACCTCAGCGCGTTCTTCTTCGATATCCGCAAAGACGCGCTCTATTGCGATGGCGAGCATTCAGACCGCCGCAACGCCTATCGCGCGGTGCTCGACATGCTGTTCCACGCGCTGGTGCGCTACGCGGCGCCGGTTCTGGTCTTCACCGCCGAGGAAGTGTGGCTTACGCGCTATCCCGAGGATGGCGAACCCGATGAGAACGGCGTGCGCGGCAGCGTCCACCTGCTCGAATGGCCAAGCGTGCCCAAAGTCCCCGCGGACCGCGCCAAGTGGGAGCAATTGCGCGCGCTTCGCGAACGCGTGACCGAAGCGATCGAGCCGCTGCGCCGCGAAAAGACGATCCGTTCCAGCAACGAAGCCTTCGTCACCGTCCCCGCGGGCGCGGTGCCAGCCGGCGTCGGCGATGAACAACTCGCCGAATTGTTCATCACCGGGACAGTGACGCGCCACGAAAAGGACGAGGTGATCGTCACCAAATCCACGGACCACAAATGCGGGCGCTGCTGGCGGCTTTTGCCCGACGTTTCCGAAGACGGCGCGCTGTGCGGGCGTTGCACCAAGGTCGTGCGCGAGTGGGACGCAAAGGCGCTGGCGCTGTGAGCGCGCTTCGATCCCTCTTCACCCGCGCGCGGCTTGTCGGGCTTGCTCTGGCGGTGTTCGTCGCGGCGTTGGATCAGCTGGTGAAGTGGTTCGTCACGGGCGTCATGGCGGTGAATAGCGCGGGCGACCAAAAGGAATTGCTGCCCTTTTTCGACCTCACCTACACCCGCAATTACGGCATTTCGCTGGGGATGCTGGAAGCCACCAGCCTGGAGATGCGCTGGGGGCTGGTGCTGGTGACCGGTCTGATCGCCGGCATCGTGCTGATCTGGATGATGCGAGAAGAGCGGTTTGGCGATATTGCCGGCCTTGCGCTGATCCTGGGCGGCGCGATTGGCAATATCTATGACCGCTTTCGCTTTGGCTATGTCATCGACTACGCCGACTTGCATATCGGAGATTTTCGTCCCTTCCTGATTTTCAACGTTGCGGACGCGGCTATCACCATCGGTGTGGTGCTGATCCTTGCCCGCGCGCTGTTCTTCGGCGAAAAGGACGAGGACAAGGAACACAACGCAAGCGGGCCCGCCCCTGAGCCGGCCCGCACAACGGGCAGCGATGGCGCTGACCCCGCTTTGGAGAATTGAGAATGCTGAACGTGAGAACCGCCCTCTTGCTCGCCACCGCCGGCGCCGTGCTTGCCGGGTGCACCGGAGGCGGCATCTTCAACCGTGATCGTCCGGATGAGTTCGCCGTGCAGCGTCAGGCGCCGCTGGTGGTTCCGCCCGATTTCTCGCTGACCCCGCCCGCCCCCGGCGCGCCGCGCCCGGCGGAAGGGACCGCCGCTGAGCAGGCGCTCGAAGCGATCTTCGGCGGACCGCAAGCGCGCAGCGATATCGAGCGCAGCACTCTGGACCGCGCGGGCCGGGCGGAACCGGGCATCCGCAGCACTGTGGGCGATCCGGGAACCAACACAGTCGCCAAGGGCCGCGTAACCCGCGACATCATTGCCGCACCCGAAGGCGACGGGGCGACCGCCTCGACCATCATTCCGGGCTAAGCCACCGTTTAGCCAAAGCGGCGCGCTTTCCTGAACGCGCTTGCCTAAACCCGCTTTCCCAAACTCGCTTTCCTACTGGGCCAACGCGCGCCTAATGTGGCTGCGGCTCTTTCAACGTGTTGGATTCGCTTAAAAGTTACGACAATAGGGGCGGTGCGTTTTCGTCTTTTGGACTGTGTCTCATGTGTCTCCTACAGACACGGGCGCGTCCACCTTTCGCGCCAGGATCTTGTCGATCCGGCGCTGATCCATGGTCACAATCTCGAACCGCCAGCCCTGATCCTCAAAGCTCTCGCCAGCCACGGGCAAGCGCTTGAGCACGGACAGCGCGTAGCCCGCCGCTGTGCCAAATTCGCGGCTGTCGTCATATTCAAGGCCCAGCCGATCGGCGAGCGCATCGGCGGACAACGCGCCGGCGACAAGCAGCGAGCCGTCCATGCGCTCTTGGAGAAGCGGCGCGTCGCCTTCGTCCTGATCGCTCACAAAGGTGCCAACAAGCGCGGTGAACAAATCGACTGGGGTGACGATGCCTTCGAAGTGGCCGTATTCGTCATGCACCACCGCCATCGCGATGTCGGAGGATTGCAGCACGCGCAGCGCGTCCATCGCGTCGAGCTGGTCGGGCACCACTTCGGCTTTGACGGCCATGTCGCGGATCGAGACGTCCTCGCTCGCCACCATCGCGGCCAGCACGTCGCGCACCTTGACGATACCAAGGATGGCATCGGGCGAGCCTTGGGCGACGGGGAGGAGCGAGTGCGGGCTGTCATTGATGGTCTGACGGATCAGCTTGGCGTCCGCGTCCGCCTCGATCCAGTCGATCTCGGTGCGCGGGGTCATCATCTCGCGCACGGGGCGCTCAGCCAGACGCACAACGCCGGTTAGGATCTGGTGCTGCTCGGCCTCGATCACGCCGGAGCGAGTCGCCTCGGCGAAGATCATCTGAAGCTCTTCGGCGGTGACGCTGGCGGTACCCTTGGAGCGGATGCCGAACAGGCGGATGATGAGCGCGGAACTGGAATCGAGCACCCAGACGAGCGGCGCGGCGACCGCGGCCAGCCACGCCATAGGGCGCGCCATGACAAGGCTGATCGGCACCGCAGCGCGCAAGGCCAGCTGCTTGGGCACAAGCTCGCCGACGACGAGGCTGAAATAGGTGGTAATGGCAATGACAAGGAAGAACCCGGCCTGCTCGCCCAAATCCTGAGGCAGGCCGGCAGCCACCAGCCGTTCGCCCACCGGCCCGCCCAGATTGGCACCGGAAAACGCGCCGGCGATGATGCCGATCAGCGTGATCCCGATCTGGACGGTGGAGAGGAACTTGCCGGGCTCGGCCGCCAGACGCAGCGCAATCTTGGCGGACGCCGAGCCGTCTTCGGCCCGCGCCCTCAGCCGCGAGGTCTTGGCGGAGACGATCGCAAGCTCAGACATGGCGAACACGCCGTTGAGCACGATCAGCCCGGCGATGATGATGAGGTAGCCCCAAGGAAACGGTGTCACGCCAGCACAGCTACCACAAATCGACCGCGTTGCCAGTGGGAGATCGCGCTAAGGTGACACTATGATACAGGACCGTTCAGCTTGCGGCAAAGCGAGCGGGTGCAGCGACAGTCCACAAGCGGCGCGGTGCACATCGCGCGCACTATGCTAAAGACGATCAGAGGAATGGAGGGACCCATCATGAAACCATCACGCATCCTGCTTTCAAGCACCGCCGCGCTTGCTCTGCTGGGCACCAGCGCCTGTGTCACTGACCCCAACACCGGCGAGCAGAAAGCGTCGCGCACCGTTCTGGGAGCCGGGCTTGGCGGAACGCTGGGCTATCTGCTCGGCGGAGCGATTGGCGGCGATACGGGTCGCATCATCGGCGCAGGCATTGGCGGCTCGGCGGGTGCGGTCTTCGGCAAGAAGTTCGATGATCAGATCAAGGAACTGGACGAGCAGACCGCCGGCAGCGGCATCGAGGTTGAAGAAGTCGGCGATCAGGACGCGATCCTGGTGCGCCTGCCCGACGGCGTGACCTTCGCGCGCGGATCGTCCGACATCAATCCCGGCTTCTACGACACGCTGAACACCGTCGCCGACAGCCTGATCAAATATCCCAACAGCCTTGTTGATGTGTATGGCTTTACCGACACGACCGGCAGCGATGCGCTCAACCAGACGCTGTCGGAAGAGCGCGCGCAGGCGGTGGCCGATTACCTCGCCGCGCGCGGCGTGGCG
>JBCBYM010000190.1:0-4724 GCA_039815865.1 Pseudomonadota bacterium | reverse complement strand
GTTCACGGATGTCGCTGATGGCAGCTACGATGAGCGCAATTGCCAATCCTGCCAGCAGTCCGTATTTGAGAATTTCCATCGCGATGTGCCCCAAGACGGCATCCGCTTATTCCGACACGTTGTGCGCCGGTTAGCTTGCCTCTTGAGGCGTGCTACAGGTGAGTGCTTACTAAAAAGTAACCAAGGCTGGAGGGTTCACATTAGCAACGATAGCGAAGTCCTTGCTCACCATAGCCGGATCGACAGGCGAACCATTCCGCAGGCGGCAACAGAAAGCATCTGGCATCTTGCTGACGACCATGTGGTGCGCCGGATCGACTGGCCTGGTGCGAGCGAACCGCCGCGCGGCTCGATCCTGTTCTTCCCCGGGCGCGGTGATCACTATGAGAAATATATTGAGAGCCTCGAGGAATGGCACCGCGCCGGTTGGCGAGTGACCGCGTCGGACTGGCGCGGGCAGGCCGGCAGCGGGCGGCTGGGCAAGGACCCGCTCACCGGCCATGTCGAGGATTTCGCGATCTGGATCGATGACCTTGCGCATTTGTGGGAGGTCTGGTGCAGCGAAGCGCCCGGCCCCCATATCCTGATCGGCCATTCGATGGGCGGTCACCTTGTCACCCGCGCTCTGGCGGAGGGACGGGTGAGCCCTGATGCGGTGGTCCTGTCTGCCCCCATGCTCGGTTTTCAGACGCCGCCTTTGCCGCTTTCCGTGCTGCATACTGTGGCGCATCTTATGAACGCTGTGGGCGATCCGATGCGCCCGGCCTGGAAATGGAGCGAGAAGCCCGGCGAACTCCCGCAAGCGCGTGAGAGCCTGCTTACCCATGACCCGGATCGGTATCGCGACGAGCAATTCTGGCGCGATGAGCGCCCGGAACTGGCGATGGGTCCGGCCAGTTGGCGCTGGGTCGAGCGTGGCTACGAATCGCTACGCCGCCTGGAAGCGGCGGGCGCGATGGAGAATGTGGCTGTGCCCGTTCTGATTCTCTCCACCACCAATGACAAGCTTGTAAGCCATGCCGCCAATGTTCGAGCCGCCTCGCGCCTGCCGAAGGGCGAACTGGTCGAGTTCGGAAAGGAAGCGCATCACGAAATCCTTCGTGAGGTCGATGTCGTGCGAGGCCGGGCGATGGCGGCGGTGGCCGAATTTCTGGACCGGGTGGCTCCCGTCCCATGACGAGCACCCTCTACGACTTCGCCGTTATCGGCTCCGGGATTGCCGGGGCCAGCATTGCTGCTGAACTGGCGCCGCATGCGCGCGTGCTCGTGCTCGAGGCTGAAGATGCGCCCGGCTATCACTCAACCGGGCGTTCGGCTGCGTTCTGGGAGGAGTGTTATGGCGGGCCGGGCGTTGTCCCGCTGACGCTGCCCTCGGGCGCGTTCTTGCGCGAGCACGGCTTTCTGCGCCCGCGCGGCGCTTTGTATGTCGGGCGTGAGAGCGACAAGCCCACGATGGACAACTTCGTGCAGACCTTTGAGGGTACCGGGGTGACAATTGAGCGGCTGGGGCGCGATGGCCTAGCCGCGCGCGTCCCGCACACGCGCGAGGAATGGTGCGACGCGATCTGGGAGCCAGCCTGCGCGGACATCGATGTCGCAGGCCTACATCAGCACTATCTCAAGACGCTCAAACAAGCGGGAGCCGAGCTGGTGTGCCGCGCGCAGGTGGTCGCGCTTGACAGGGAAGACGGCGGGTGGCGCCTTACCACGCGAACAGGCGACACTTACCGGGCGGCCCGGATCGTTAACGCCGCCGGAGCCTGGGCCGATACGTGCGCGCAGATGGCGGGCGCCAAGCCGCTCGGCATCACGCCCTTGCGCCGCACCGTTGCCCAATTGCGCGTTGCGCCTGAGGCTCCTGATGATCTGCCGCTGGTGCTCGACATCAATGGCGGCTTCTATTTCAAGTCTGACAATGGCCGTCTGTGGCTCAGCCCGCATGACGAAGTCCCGACCGTGCCCTGCGACGCCGCGCCCGAAGAGATCGACGTGGCGCTTGCCATGGATCGCTTTCAAAGCGTGACCAATTGGCGGATCGAAGCGGTAGAGCGGCGCTGGGCGGGCCTTCGAAGCTTCTCGCCCGATCGTCTGCCGGTCTATGGCCCGGACCCGATTGTTGAAGGGTTCCTCTGGTTTGCCGGCCAGGGCGGGTTCGGCATTCAGACATCGCCTGCCGCCGCCCGCTTGGGAGCGCAAATCATGCTCGGCCACGAACGCGACGCCATGACAAGCGCGATCGATAAGAGCGCTTACAGCCCCGCGCGGTATCACGATGTATCCTTGGTGCAAGCTGGCTAGCCATCGGCCTACAATTCGCTAAGGTGCTGCGCGCCTGACGAACCAATTGAGGGGAGATGAAGATGGCTCACAAGTTTGAAATCTATAAGGACAAAGCGGGCGAGTTTCGCGTGCGCTTCAAGTACAATTCGGAAATCATGTTCTCGACCGAAGGCTATTCGAGCAAGGCCAGCGCGAAGAACGCGATCGAGTCGATCCAGACGAACGGCCCGGACGCGCCGATCGAAGACAACAGCTAAAGGCTTCGGCCAACACCTAATTTGAAGCGGGCGTGCCTTACTCCAAGGCGCGCCCGTTTTGCGTTGACTTTCGTGCGGGTGAGCGCCTCACGCGTTGCGAGCGATGCGCTGGGCCTCGTCGCTTGCGAGTTTGTCGACGCGTTCGTTCTCTGGGTGACCAGAATGGCCTTTTACCCAATGCCAGGCGATCTTGTGGCGAGCGGAAGCCGCGATCAGCTCATGCCAAAGATCCGCGTTGCGCACCGGTTTCTTGCTGGCGGTGACCCAGCCGCGCTTCTTCCACCCTTCAACCCACTTGGTGATCCCATCGAGGACATATTTGCTGTCGGAATAAAGCTCCACATCGCAAGGCTCGGTAAGCGCAGACAGCCCGCGTATCACCGCTGTCATTTCCATCCGGTTGTTGGTCGTGTCCGCTTCTGCGCCTGAGAGTTCTTTCTCATGCGGGCCCATGCGCAATAGCGCGCCCCATCCGCCAGGGCCCGGATTGCCCTTGCAAGCGCCGTCAGTGAAAATCGCAACTTTTTTCATTGGCCCAGTTCGTCATTTATCCAGTCACGACGCGCTATTGCCTCGCCCGCGACTTCAGGCAAACACCTTTGCGGCGTTTTTGTCATAAAAGTCCCACCGTGCGACGAATTCCATTGGATCCTTCCGAGTGACCAGCGCGTCATCGGGCGTGTCGAGCCAGTCCTCGGCGCGGCTGGCGACAAACCGCAAGGCCGCACCTTTTGCAAGCTCAGGCAAAAGCGCGCGCTCTGGCTGCGTCAGTTTTCGCACAGTCTCATATCCGCTCAGCAAAGCAGAGCCCAGGTCGGCGCTGTACGTGTTGTCTGCAAGGAAGCACCAAGCCGCGTGGGTCACCGCCAGATCGAGCGCCATGGGCCCTGTGCAGGCGAAGTAGAAATCGATAAGGCCCGTGACCTCACCCCCAAGCATCAGGACGTTATCGGGGAACAGGTCGGCGTGGATTTGGGCGTACGGCAGGGCGCTTAAGTCAAGTGCCGCGGCCTTGCGGGCCGGATCGAGCATGGTGGGCAAGCGCGGGTCGATTGAAGCAAGGCCCTCTTCGCCGCAGGTTTCCAGCAGCGCGCAATTGTGGGCAAAGCTCATCGCGTTCTGGCGGGCAAGCGCAAAATCCTGGCTTGCCACATGCATACGCGCCAGCACTTCGCCCACGCTGCGCGCTTGCGCGGCGGTGGGCTGGGTGGGGGAGACGCCGGGCAGAAACTCGATCAGCGCCACCGCCTTGTCTTGTTCCATCCGGAAAGCCGCGCCCGACGAGTCGTGGATTGTGCGCGGGACAGGGCAATCCTTGGCCGAGAGGTGATCGAGCAGGCCCAGGAAATAGGGCAGGTCGTCAAGCTCGATCCGTCGCTCATACATGGTGAGGATATAGCGCGCGCCCATACCATCGGGACCGCTCGTCTCGATCAGCCAGTTCGAGTTGGAGACGCCCTCGGCAATCCCTTTGGCCGAGACCAGCTCGCCTACGTCGTAATGCGCGATCAGCGCCGCAAGCTCTTCTGCCCCCAGATGCGTGTAAACAGCCACAAGGAAACGCCTCTCAACGCCGTCTTGCGGCTATTCGGTGAGCTGGCGCGGCAGCTTGAACACCATTTTTTCTTCGGTTGTGGTGATCGTCTCTTCCGCGATGGGCCGCAGGGCCGCGAGGCCATCGACGACTTCGCGCACCAGAACTTCCGGCGCGCTGGCACCGGCGGTAAGGCCAACCGTTTCAACGCCTTCAAGCCAGGCCGGGTCGATCTCGGAGGCGCGCTGGATCAGCTTGCCCGGTGTGCCCAGCCGCTCAGCCACTTCGACAAGCCGCAGCGAGTTTGACGAATTGGGCGCACCCACCACAAGCACCAGATCGCAATCCTTCGCGAGTTCCTTGACAGCGGCCTGCCGGTTCGAGGTTGCGTAGCAAATGTCTTCGGCCTTGGGACTAACGATATTAGGGTAGCGCCATTCCAGGGCGTCGAGAACTTCGCGCGTATCATCCACACTAAGCGTTGTCTGAGTGAGGTAAGCGAGGGGCTGGTCGCTGTCGAAGGGAAGCTTGTCGACGTCTTCGATATTCTCGACCAAGGTCATCTGTCCGGGGCGGACCTGGCCCATTGTGCCGATTACCTCCGGGTGGCCTTCATGGCCCACGAAAATGATGTGCATGTCCTTTTCGATCAG